>MHEU01000013.1:1226-23451 GCA_001805245.1 Nitrospirae bacterium RIFCSPLOWO2_02_FULL_62_14
GGCGTTCCGGCGGCTCGGCCAAAATGATCCCCTGCCGGCCGCAGCCGGTGATCTGCCGCACGCCGGCCGTCACGAGCATCCGGCAGCAGGTCAGGCCGGCCGCGCCCAGTCCGTTCACCACGACGCGGATCGTGTCCATCGGCTTGCCGAGCACCTGCAACGCATTCATCAGGCCGGCCAGAATGACGACCGCCGTGCCGTGCTGATCGTCATGCATGACCGGAATGTCGAGCGAGGCCTTCAGACGCCGCTCGATGTCGAAGCAGCGCGGCGCGCTGATGTCCTCCAGGTTGATGCCGCCGAAGCCCGGCGCGATCGCCTGGACGGCGCGGACAATTTCGTCGGGGTCCTGCGTGTTCAGGCAAATCGGCCAGGCGTCGATGCCGGCCATTTCCTTGAACAGCATCGCCTTGCCTTCCATCACCGGCAGAGCGGCTTCGGGGCCGAGGTTGCCGAGGCCGAGGACGGCCGAGCCGTCCGTCACGACGGCGACGGTGTTGCTTTTCGTCGTATAGAGATAGGCTTTCGATTTGTCCTGGGCGATGGCCTCTGAGACGAGGCCGACACCCGGGGTATAGACCAGTGACAGAGCGCTGCGTGATATCAGGGGAATTTTGTTCTGGACGCTGATCTTGCCGCCCTGGTGAACCTGAAAGACCCGAACAGGATCATGATCGCTCATGACGATGCCTCGCGAAGAAGAATCGTCTGCATTATCACACATTTCCAGCGCTGCTCGCCAAGCTGACGCGGCATTCCGTAACTCAAGTTTCAAGCATATGAAATTGTTGACTTTGTCGTGCAGGATGGAATAGGGTATCGCCCCGCAAAGGGAATTGTCCCTTTGGCAGGCGACCACATTACAAGGAGGAGTCAGATGAAGAAGTTGTTGAGCGCAATGATGATGGCGATGTTCCTGGTCAGCGTCACCGGCGTAGCCTTTGCCGACGAGATGAAGGGCGGCGAGAAGCACGAAGGTGGAGAAATGAAAGGCGAACACAAGGACATGAAGGGCGGCGAGATGAAGGGTGAGATGAAGGGTGAGAAGAAAGGCGAGATGAAGGGCGAAAAAAAGGGCAAGAAGAAGTAAGCTCTGATTTTCTCCTGTTGGTTATTGCAACGGCCCGCGTTCCATGCGCGGGCCGTTGTGTTTCCAGCGGTTGACGCTTCGACGGTGCTCAGCGTCAATCCTGAGCAAACCCCGCCCGGAAAGGCGGGGCAGTGGTTCGACAGGCTCACCACCCTGAGCGAGTCGAAGGGTCGTGGGATTGACCGTCGTTTCCGCCGGGTGTTAGCCTCTGTGCCATGTCTGAACGCGCGGCCGGGCGCTCTCCTAACCGACTGATCCACGAAACCAGCCCCTACCTGCTTCAGCATGCCTACAACCCGGTGGACTGGCATCCCTGGGGACCGGATGCCTTGAGCAAATCCCGCGAATCGCACAAGCCCATTCTCCTCTCCATCGGCTATTCCGCCTGCCACTGGTGCCATGTCATGGAGCGCGAATCGTTCGAGAACGAGTCGATCGCCGCGCTCATGAACGAGCACTTCGTCTGCGTCAAGGTGGACCGCGAGGAGCGTCCCGATCTTGATGAAATTTACATGCAGGCGACACTGGCCCTGAACCAGGGCCAGGGCGGCTGGCCGATGACGGTTTTCCTGACGCCCGAACAGGAGCCGATCTTCGCCGGCACCTACTTTCCGCCAACCGACCGCTGGGGGCGGCCCGGATTTGCCTCGGTCCTGACCAAAGTCGCCGAGTTCTGGCGCAAGGACCCGGACGGCCTGCGCCGCCAGGCCGGCGCCATCACGAAGCAGTTGAAGCAGTCCATGCAGGTTGCGTCGCCGGTTTCCGTCGGTGAAATGGAACTCGACGCGGCCGTCAGCCGGTTTGCGGACGAGTTCGATGCGCAGTTCGGCGGATTCGGCCATGCGCCGAAATTCCCGCCCGCGACCGGCCTGTCGTTCCTGCTGCGGCATCATCACCGCACCGGCGATGCGCAGACCCTGACAATGATCGCCAAAACGCTCGATGCCATGGCGGCGGGCGGCATGTACGACCACATCGGCGGCGGATTTGCCCGCTATTCGACCGACGAGCGCTGGCTGGTGCCGCATTTCGAAAAGATGCTCTATGACAACGCCCTGCTCGCGCGGACCTATCTCGAAGCCTGGCAGGCCACGAAAAATCCAGACTACCGGAGGGTGGCGACGGAAACGCTGGACTATATCCTCAAGGAAATGACCTCGCCGGAAGGCGGCTTCTATTCGGCCACCGATGCCGACTCCGAAGGCGTCGAGGGCAAGTTTTTCGTCTGGACGCCGGAGGAGATCCGGGCCGCTGTCGCGAACGAGGAGGATGCGAAGCGCTTCTGCGCCTATTACGACATTACGCCCGGCGGTAATTGGGAGCACAAGAGCATCCCCAACAGGCAGGAGCCGCTGGAGGCGGTCGCGGCCCATTTGAAAATTTCGCCCGGGAAATTGCAGGAGACGATTGACCGGGTCACGCCGCTCGTCTATGCCGCCCGCGCCAAGCGGATTCCCCCGGGATTGGACGACAAGATCCTCACCGCCTGGAACGGCATGATGATCAGCGCGATGGCCGAAGGCGCGCGCGTGCTCGGCGACAGCCGGTATCTGGAAGCGGCGGAAGAAGCCGCGGACTTTCTGCTACGCACGATGAAGCGTTCCGACGGCGGACTCTACCGGACCTATCGGGCCGGTCCTTCGACCGGTGGGCTCAGGACAAGCCCTTCGACGGAGCTCAGGACGAGCAAGGCGCATCTGGACGCCTGCCTGGAGGATTATGCCTGGCTGGCCGAAGGGTTGATCGATCTCTACGAGGCCGGCGCACACGAAGGCTACCTGGACGAGGCGGTCCGGCTGGCCGAGCGTCTCCTGGCTGATTTTTCCGATGCGGAGGGCGGCGGATTCTTCACCACGGGCAAGGATCACGAGTCGCTGATCCTGCGCAGCCGCGAAGGGCCGGATGGCGCGACCCCCAGCGGCAATGCCGTGGCGGCGTCAGTGCTGGCCCGGCTGTCGTGTCATTTCGCCCGGGAGGATTTTCGAGAATCCGCCGCCAATGCGATCCGCGCCTACGGACGGCAGATGGCGCGCTACGGCCGTGCCTTTGCGAAAAGTTTATGCGTCGTGGATTTCCTTCTGCGCGGACCGGTTGAACTGGCCTTCATTGGAAGTCCCGCCGAACCTGGTTACGAAGCGCTTCGCGCGGAGGTCAATCGCCGGTATCTGCCGAACCGCATCATCGCCCATCACGACCCGCAGGGCCCGGACCCGGATCATCCTCTGACCAAGGGAAAAACACTGGTGAAGGACAAGGCTGCCCTCTATGTCTGCCGGAACTTTACCTGCCAGGCTCCGGTCACCGACCCCGCAGCGATCGACGCGGCATTGACGGAGCAGCAGGCGGGCCAACCGGCTGCCGCGGCTCGTCCGGTCGAAGGGACACGGTTGGCTGGTTGCGCGACAGCGCAAGGGACCGCCGCCTATGCTTCCCGCATGATCGGCCGCCTGGGTGACGCAGTCCGGCATGGGTTTGCCACGCTGGGTTCGACGGGGCTCACCACAAGTCGGCTCGGTTTTGGCGGATATCGGACCGGTACGGAGGACGCCGATCACCGCCAGGCGCTGGCGAGCGCGCTACGCGCCGGTTGCAATCTGATCGACACCTCCACCAATTATATGGACGGCGACAGCGAGAAGCTGGCGGGATCGGTTCTGGCCGAGCTCGTCAAAAAGGGCGAGTTGAAGCGTGAAGAAGCGATTGTTGTCTCCAAGGCCGGCTACGTGCAGGGGCAGAATCTCAAGCGCGCGGAGGCCCGCGAAAAATCCGGCCAGCCCTACCCCGAGATGGTCAAGTATGGCGAGGGCATCTGGCACTGCCTCCATCCGGAGTTTTTGGCCGATCAACTGGATCTCTCGCTGGATCGGCTGGGGCTCCAGACGCTGGATGTCCTGTTGCTCCACAACGCGGAGTATTTCCTGTCGGATGCGGCGCACCGGGGACAAAAAGATATCCTGGCCCTCCGCAAGGAATTCTATCGCCGCCTGCAGGCGGCCTTCGAGTATCTGGAGCGCCAGGTGGCGGCAGGGCGCCTCCTCTACTATGGCGTCTCCTCCAACACTTCCACGGCGGATCCGAACGATCCGGAATCGACGTCCCTGTCGAAGATGCTGGAAGCAGCGCAGGCAGCCGCCGGATCCGCCGGCAGCCGCGAGTGTCATTTTCGGGTTCTGCAATGCCCGATGAATCTCTACGAATCCGGCGCGATGCTCACACCGAACACTGGTCCGGACGAAAAGCAAACCCTGTTGGAATATGCGCAGGCCGGGCGGATCGCCGTCCTGGTCAACCGTCCCTTGAATGCCATGCCGTCGAAGCACGGCGGGATGATCAGGCTGGCGGAGATGCCGGTCGAAGAAACCGGCGTGACGTTCGAAACACAGCGCGATGCAGTGGGCAAACTTGAAGACGACTATCGCCGGGACCTGGCGCCGCATATCCAGTGGTCCGGCCAGGGCACGTCGCCGATGGACTACTTTCGATGGGCGGAGGAACTCGCGCGTCTCCGCCCGCGCATCCAGGGTTTCGAGCATTGGGATCAGATTGAAGAGCAGATGATTGCCCCGCATCTGAGCCAGGTGCTCCATGCGCTGACACAGCACTTCCGCCAGGCACACGCGGAGCAGTGGCAGCAATGGCAGACGCGCTACCTGCCGCAACTCTTGTTGTTATTAAAGGAAATGCGGCGGGAGGCAGGCCTGAAAAGCCGTGAAAAAACGGCTGCGATCTCCAAGACGCTTGAATCGTTCCTGCCGATGGCCAGGCTGGGCGAATCCCTTTCCCGCAAGGCCCTCTGGGTGCTGGCCTCCACTCCCGGCGTGACCTGCGTCCTCAACGGCATGCGCACGCCGGCCTATGTGGCGGATTCGATGGGCATTTTGTCCTGGAGCCCGCTCCCTGACGTCCGCCCGATCTACGAAGCGGTTCGTACGATCCGCTGAGTGCTTCCAGAAAATTAATGCGTGTATCTGACCGTGGGCGTCTTCGCTTGCTTAAGCCGCTGATATTCCAAGCTAAATATTCTTGACTTTATTTTTCACCCCGCTTTCGAGTACCTTGGGTGGCCTTTCGTGCCGTCCGGGCATAGGATGCCGCTGCTGATTTCCGCCCGGAGGATGGAGTTCATGTCCAAACTCGCTGTGCTTGATATCGGAACCAACTCCATTCACATGGTGCTGGCCGAGCTCGAACCGGACTTTTCGTACAAGATTGTCGACCGGTACAAGGACATCACCCGCCTCGGTGACGGCACTTTCAAAGCCCACCGCCTGCCCGATGCGTCCATGCGCCGAGGGCTGGAGGTCATCAAAACGCAGGTCACCCTCGCCAGAAACAAGGGCTACAAGCGCATCAAGGCGATAGCCACCAGCGCCGTCCGTGAAGCGAAGAACGGCGGCGATTTCCTGAAGGCGGTGTCGCGTGAAACGGGCCTGACCGTCCGGGTCGTCACCGGGCAGGAAGAAGCGCGCCTCATCTATCTGGGGGTCCGGCACAGCATGGAGTTGCCGGCTGAGCCCGTGTTGATCGTGGACGTAGGCGGCGGCTCCGTGGAACTGGTCGCCGGCAACCGGGAGACCATGCTCCAGGGTCTGAGCTTGAAGCTCGGCGCCATCCGGTTGAAAGATTTGTACCTGCATCGGGACCCTCCCACGAAAGCGATGCTGGAAGTGTTGCAACAGACGATCGAGGCCGACATCACAGCCGCGATGCAGCGGCTCAAAGTGAAAGAGTTCGGCCAGCTGATCGGGACGTCCGGAATGGCCTGCAACCTGGCGGAGATCATTCACCTGCGCCGCACCGACAAGCCGCTTCCCCAGCTCAACCTGGCGACGGTTTCACGGAAAGAGATCGAAGAGGTCGAAGAACTGATTCGGGAGGCGTCCGTGAAGGAGCGGCTGGCGATTCCGGGGTTGGACCCCAAGCGCATGGACACCCTGCTGCCGGCGGCGATGGTCCTCCGCACCCTGATGAAACAGCTCGGGCAGGACAAACTGACGATCAGCGAGAAGGCCATCCGGGAAGGCGTCATTTACGACTTCATTCAGCGGCATCAGGAAGGCATTCGCGCCGAGCAGGAAATTCCGAACGTGCGCCGGCGCAACGTCCTGTACTTGGCGCAGCGGTGCCAGTATCCCCAGGCCCATTCCCAGCATGTCGCCAGACTGGCCGTGCAGCTGTTCGACCAGACGGCGGCCCTGCACAGGCTTGGCGAGCGGGAGCGGGAATGGCTGGAGTATGCGGCCCTGCTCCATGACATCGGCTATCTGATCAATCCCCGCCAGCACCACAAGCACGCCTATTATCTGATCACGCAGAGCAACCTGGACGGGCTGACCGCGGAGGAGAACGAATTGATCGCGAACATCGCGCGCTACCATCGCCGCGCGCTGCCGGGGGTCAAGCATGATCCGTTCGAGGCGCTGTCGCTGAAAAACCGCCGGATCGTCCAGAAACTGAGCGCGCTGCTCCGGATCGCCGACGGGCTGGACCGCAGCCAGTTTTCAGTCGTGCAGCGCGTGAAGGTCAGGCTCGGCAACCCGGTCCGGATGACGCTCGAAACCACCAGTGATTCCGAGCTGGAAATCTGGGCGGCCCAGAGCCGGGCCGACCTGTTCGAGCGCGTCTTCCGGCGCGGCCTTGAATTTTGCGTGCGGTCCTATCAAGGAGAGTCGGCATGACCCCGCCGGTACTGCATCCCCACACGTTCGGTCAGCCGCATACGTTCCCCGGCAAGCTGATTATCGTCGAAGGCATCGACGGATCCGGGAAGAGCACGCAGCTCCTCCTGCTGCAAAAATGGCTGGAGTCCCAGGGGCATAATGTGTTTTTCACCGAGTGGAACTCGTCGGAACTGGTCAAGGAGACGACCAAGCGTGGCAAGAAGACCAAATCGCTGACGCCGACGACCTTCAGCCTGTTGCACGCGACGGATTTCGCGAGCCGCCTGTACCATTCCATTCTTCCCCCGCTCAAGGCCGGCATGATCGTGCTGGCGGACCGGTACGCCTATACCGCCTTCGCGCGCGATGCGGTGCGGGGCGTGTCGCCCAGCTGGGTGCGCAAGCTGTACAGTTTTGCCGTCCAGCCGGACCTGGCGTTCTACTTCAAGGTCCCCATCGACGTCGCCATCGCCCGCCTCCTGGGGGGCACCCGGGGCCAGTTCAAGTATTACGAAGCCGGGATGGACATGGGGCTCAGCCATGACGTGACGGAAAGTTTCCGGATCTTCCAGACGCGCATTTTATCGGAGTACGACAAAATCGTGGATGAATACCATTTGACGGTGATGGATGCCACGAAGGAGATTGAGGAGCAGCAGGACGACATGCGGGAGGTCGTCACGCAAGCGCTCGAGCATTACAAGCACAGACGAGGAGGTTATGGCAAAAGGGCGACAGTATTTTGGCGACGGTTTGGCGTACCTAAACCCAAGTGACCTCAAAGGCAAGCTGATCGTCATCGAGGGGACGGACGGCGTGGGGCGTTCCACGCACATCGAGCTGCTTCAGGAATGGCTCGAGGTGCAGGGATACGGCGTCATCACGACGGGCTGGACGCGGTCGAGCCTCATGTCCAGGACGATCGAAAGCGCCAAGGAGGGCAACATTCTCGACCACTGGTCGCTCAGCCTGCTGTATGCCACCGACTTTGCCGACCGCCTCGAGCACCAGATCATCCCGGCGTTGCGGTCCGGGTTCATAGTGCTCGCCGACCGTTATGTGTACACCGCCTTCGCCCGCGATACGGTCCGGAGCGGGAACCCGAAATGGATCCGGGATGTGTTCGGATTCGCGCTGGTCCCCGATCTTGTCTGCTATCTGCGCATCGACGCCGATACGCTGGCGCTGCGGGTGCTCGAAAGCAACGGCATGAATTACTGGGAATCGGGCATGGATCTGCGTTTGGGGACGGACCTCTATGACAGCTTCAAAAAATATCAGTCGCTGATGATCGAGGAATTCGACAAGATGGCCGAGGAGTTCAAATTCGAGGTGGTGGATGCCCGAAAGCCGCTCGAAGAGATCCAGGATTTTCTGCGGGCAAAAATCCAGCCGCTGCTGAGGCAGGGACCACGCCGAGAGCTCGCCCGCATTCCCGTCCCTGCCGGTACGGCGGACCCTAGCCCGCATTAGTCATGAGGGTTCGTGACGAAACCGCTGAGACGCCATGCGAGACGGGCCTGGGGACTGACACCCTTCCCCGCGTCTGCGCGTGGTGTCTGTCCCCGTCCGAACCGGGACAGGCACCGTCGAGGACGACGGAGCCAGTCCCCAAACAGGCTGGTGACCGACCGAGCGGCGAGCTCGCCCGCCATACCAAGCTTCGCTTGAGCCGCCGCGTTCGATCGCTCGACCCAGAGGCTCTCGACGGGTCAAAACGCGGCGGAGAGGTACTTTGCCTCCAGTAGGCTTACGTGCCAACCCGGCGGCCAGGCTTGTCGTAGCGGCGTATCGACGGATGCAGTAGAAGCCGTCATGAATAATGCGGGCTAGCGAAGGCTCCTGAGCTGCGCCGGCAGCAGCCACCATCGTAGCTCGGCCCGGCAGGCCTTGGGCGTCTCGCGAAACCGCAGGCAGCAGGCCCCGGCTTTTTTGAGCGACAATCCCGTGACCGGCTTCCCGAAGAGAAACATGCCGGCGGTTTCCCCCAGATGCGGCTCATGGCCGACGCAGATCACCGTGGCATCGGACGGCAGCGAGACCAGCAGCGCCAGCAGTTTGTCGGGGGAGGCTTCCGGCAGCAGCGCTTCCTGGACTTGCAGTTCGAGTCTGGGGCAGAGCATCTGACGGATGATTTTGGCCGTGTCGAAGGCGCGCGTCAGCGGACTGGTCCAGAGATATCCTGGCTGCAATTCCATCCGGAGCAGCCCTGAGACGGCGTCACGGGTTTTTTCGGCCCCCTTGGCCGTCAGGGGGCGAAGGCTCTCCTCGCCGTCCCACTCGTCACGCTCGACTGCGGTCCCGTGCCGGAATAAAATGCACTCCATGCTCCCCACGATACCAAAGGCCGATGCGCATGAGCGAGCGTAATCTTGCCGAAGACCGCCCGGCCCGCTATCGCGCGGTCGTGTTCCAGGCGCTGACCCGATTGGCCGGCGGCGACACGAATCCCGAGACTCTGCACCGGGCCCGCACGCATCTGCGGAGACTCCAGGCCTATCTCGAGCTGGTCGGCGAAGATCGGACCGCCGGCACCATTGAGCGCTGCGTGACACGGCTGAGCAAACTGCGAACGTTGCAGGTCTTCGAACAGTATCTCGCAAAGCTCGATGCGCCACGAGCCGACCGCAAGGCTGTCAAGCACCGCCTCCGCGCCATACGTGAAAAGATCGACCGGGCGCGCACCTACCCGGCGATTGAACGGGTTGTCCGCAAGCTTGCATCGACTCCGCCTCCCGCGAACCCTGCGTGGCTCGCCGACCGGATGCAGGCGGCGCGCCAAGCTCACGCAGACACCCTCCGGCAACTGGTGGCCAGGGTCGGGGCCAAGCCGCGGCGCAAAACGCTTCACCGGCTCCGCCTGTTGATCAAATCCATCCGGTATCAGGAGGAATGGGCCCTGGACCAGCCCTATGCCATGCCGGATCTGGTTCAACGGCTCAAGCACGTGCAGGCAGTCCTGGGCGACTATGAAGACCTGGTCCAGTTCCGGAAGCTGGCCCGCGAACTGGATCTTCGATCGTCGGCCACCATCAAGAAACATTGGCGCAGGGCACGCACGCGCGCGCGTGCCCTACCCGCCAATCTGATCGCGTATCTTGGAGTGGCGGCAGAACCACGCATCCGCCTTGTCGGCCGCCGGCACGCTCCCCTACAGATCGCCGGGCAGCCCTCTTGACTTATCAAGAATAGTTGATATATAAACAGCCATGCCGATCAGCACCACCATAAACCGCGAACGGGTGGTGCAACTGTGCCATGCGTTGTCGGACCAAACCCGGCTGAAACTGCTCGAATTGCTCGCGGAAGGCGAACAATGTGTCTGCGACCTGACGGATGCGCTGAAGACCGGACAATCGCGCCTGTCATTCCATCTGAAAACGCTCAAAGAAGCCGGCTTGCTGCAGGACCGGCGTGAGGGCCGCTGGGTCTATTACTCGCTGGAGCCGGCCGCGCTTGAAGAATTGAAAGAACTGCTGCAGTCGATCAAGGCGCGCAGCCGGACAGCTGTTCGGGTGATAGACCAATGTAAGTGAATTTTTTTGCCCCTAAACATCAATAATTATTGATAGGAGGTTGCATGAAGAACTTACATATCGAATGGAAGCACTACGAGAAAGACGGGACGACGTGCGAGCGGTGCGGCGACACGGGACAGTCGCTGAAACAGGCCGTCGAGAAACTGCGCGGTGAGCTGGCCGGGCGGAACATTGGGCTGACCTTCACCGAGACAATCCTGTCCGAACAGGATATCCCGGTATCCAATTCCATTCTGTTTAATGGCGCGCCGTTGGAAACGCTGATCCCCGGGGCAAAAACATCCGAGAACCATTGCCGGTCCTGCTCAGAGTTGACCGGCCGTGAAACCAGATGCCGGACGGTTGAAGTCGGCAATGCACTCTACGAAGCCCTCCCCGAGGCGTTGATCCGGCAGGCAGCCTTGCAGGCGCTCGGCTTGCAGGCGGCTCTCCCCGTCCTCGACGAACCGGCGGAAGCCTGCTGTTCAAGTTGTGCATAAATCTTACGTTCATCATTTTGTAACAAGGGGAACACATGGAAATCGCAATGGAATCAGTTCCTGCCGTTGAGGCAGAAAAGCGGCTCAATCTCTTTGAGCGGTACCTGACGGTCTGGGTCGGACTCTGCATGGTGGTAGGAGTGGCGCTGGGTACCTGGGTGCCCGGTCTGGTTGAAACGTTCAGGAACCTGGAGTTCGCCGAGGGCAGCCATATCAACGTGCCCATCGCCGTCCTGATCTGGCTGATGATCATTCCCATGATGATGAAAGTGGACTTCGCCTCGATCAAAAGCGTCGGTAAACGACCGAAAGGCCTGATGGTCACCCTCTTCGTCAACTGGGTAGTGAAACCCTTCTCCATGGCGTTTCTGGCCTGGCTGTTCTTCCGGCATGTGTTTGCCTCATGGATGTCCCCGGCGGAGGCCGATCAATACATCGCGGGGGCCATCATCCTGGCCGCGGCCCCCTGCACCGCCATGGTGTTCGTGTGGAGCTACCTGACCGACGGCGATCCGGCCTATACCCTGGTGCAGGTGTCGGTGAACGACCTGATCATGCTGGTGCTCTTTGCGCCCCTTGTCGGGCTGCTGGTTGCCGGCGCATCGTCGCTGACCGTGCCGTTCATGGTTCTGCTCTATTCCGTCCTGCTGTTCATCGTGATTCCACTTGTCGTCGGCGCGCTGATCAGAGTCTGGGCGATTCGCGCGCACGGACGCGCCTGGTTCGAGGAGGCCCTTCTGCCGACGTTCCAGCCGGTGACGATTCTGGCTCTCCTGGCCACGCTGATCTTCATCTTTGCCTTTCAGGCGGAGAACATCACCGGCAAGTTCAGCCATGTGCTCTTGATTGCGATACCGATTCTCCTGCAGGTCTATTTCAATTCATCACTGGCCTATGGGCTGATGAAGGTCTTGAAGGTGCCCTATTCCGTCGCGGCGCCGGGAGCTCTGATCGGGGCCAGCAATTTCTTTGAGCTGGCCGTGGCGACCGCCATCGCCCTGTTCGGGCCTGGATCGGGTGCCGCGCTGGCGACCGTCGTCGGCGTGCTGGTGGAAGTGCCGGTGATGCTGTCGGTCTGCAGCCTGTGCAATCGAACACGCCATTGGTTCCCCCAAGACGTAAGAACTGAGGCGCCCTTCGATTTAACTCAGGGCCGTGAGCCCGCCGAACGGTAAGACGTGAAAAATGGGGAGAAGAAACAGCGGGTGCTCTTTCTCTGCACGGGGAATTCCTGCCGGAGCCAGATGGCGGAGGGATGGCTGCGCCACCTCGCCGACGATCGGTTTGACGTCTCCAGCGCCGGAACGCAGCCGGTCGGCCTCAATCCTGGCGCGGTCGAGGCGATGCAGGAGCTGAGGATCGACATCTCCGGGCACCGATCCAAGCATCTCCAGGAATTCCTCAACCAGCGGTTCGATCACGTCATCACGGTGTGCGACCGAGCCAAGGAGTCATGCCCGCTCTTTCCCGGCGCATCGTCCACGCTCCATTGGAGCTTCGACGATCCGGCCTCGGCGCAGGGACCACCCGAAGCGCGACGGGCCGTCTTTCGCCGAGTTCGAGACGAAATCGCCGAGCGCATCCGCCGGTTCATCCGAGACGGCGCGTAAGAAGACCGGCGGCGGGTATCGCCGTTCCAGCTTGTAAGCATGGACCATCCAGCCTTGCCCCAAGGAATTCCGACGATTCCCTCCGTTTCGCCGTCCGGACGGTCCGCTTCCCCGAGCGACGTTGTTCGCCCGGAGGCAACCCGCGCGGCCCGCCTGCCGAGGCTGTTTGCCGGTGTCTTGCTCCTCATGCTCGGTAGCGGAAACGGCGCCTTGGCTCAAGGGGTTGTTCCCGTGGTCGGGACATCCGACACGAAAACGTCGGAGGACAACAACTTCTCCTTGAGCTTGTGGCTGACGCAGGACAACTTCTTCGGATTCTATCCCGAAGTCCGGGGAACGTACTTGCTGAGCCCCGATGTGGCGGTCGCGTTCAGGGGAGCCTATTTTACCGATATTCGAGGCGTCTCGGATGAAGCCGGCTCGCCGGGCAAGAACCCCATGACCCAGCTCGACGCGGGCTTCAAACTGTGGGGACTGGAGAGGCGGCTTGCGGTGACCGCCATGGTCGGAGCGGTCCATGGACAGGTCTTGTCCTCCGGCAAACTCTCAAGCGAAGGTCGCGGCACGGCCTTCGAGGGCGTCGTGCCGAGCCTCAGGGTTGAGTACACTGGATCCACCCTCGAAGGGGGCGGACTGGTGGAATGGTACAAATCCATCCGCAGTGAGATCGGCAACGTCCCGGGCAGCGACACGGGCGGAACCAGGGATTTTCTGCATTGGTGGACCTACGGTGGGTACCGAGCCACAACAATCATCTCGGCCGGGGTTCACTATGAGCAGCTTCTTACGACGCGGGATTCAGCCTTTCCTGGCGCACAGCGGGATTACTACCGCTGGCTGGGAGGCTACGCGGAATTGAAGCTGCCGCGCCAGACCCTGCTCCGGTTCACCGCCGGGAAAGACTTCTTCGAGGGCGGAGATTTCTACCGGTTCGCCTTCGCGAAAACTTTCTGATTTCGGATGGCCCATAACCGTCATGCCGTCCGACGCGTGCGGGACGAAATTGCGGAGCGGATCCGTCAGTTTCTCAGCGAGCCTCGGTAAGTATGTAGCCTGTCGCGGACGGCACGATCAGACGCGGACCTGCCGGGTCCTCGCCAAGTTTTTGGCAAAGCGCCTTGATATGGCGTTCCAATTCATGGTCATGGATCAGGCCATCCCGGCCCCAGAGCGCATCCACCAGTTCCTCCCGCATCACCACCCGCCCCGCTGAACCGGCGAGTCGCCGGAGAATTTTCCATTCCATTCCTGTCAGTGTGACCTTCTGCCCCCTGAACAGGGCCACATACTGATCCCCTTCCAGATGCAGGTCATCGCCCTGCCGGCCGGCCTGCTCATGCGCGTGCGCGAGGCTGCGACGCAGCACGGCGCGGATGCGCGAAATCAACTCGGCCAGCCCGAAGGGTTTGACCATGTAATCGTCGGCCCCCAGCTCGAGCCCCGTGGTCTTGTGCTCTTCCGTGCCCAATGCCGACATCATGATGATGGGAATCGCCTGGGTCTACTAATCTTCACACAGGCGCCGGCAGACGTCATGGCCGTCCAGTTCGGGCAGCATGACGTCCAGCAGGACCAACGACGGCCGCAGGCGGCGGACGTCGGCCAGGCCGGTCTTGCCGTCATAGGCGACGTTCGTGCGAAAGCCGGCTTTGCGGACTTCACGGTCAATCAGGCTGGCCTGCAGATGATCGTCTTCGATGATTTGAATAATTTCGAGACTCATCGGTTTTCCGCATCCCTCCCTTCTCTGTATCGTTCGTTCCCCGTCATCTTCAACCGCCAGTACTCTAGCGGGCGGATATTGTGGCATCGTCAATGGAAGATAGCAGCACGGTTAATTGTCGGCGATTTTTTCAACAATATTAACAATCCTGTAACAAAGCGGTGACTGGCACGTCACAGCCTCCAGCTAGGCTTGCGGCGGATGAACTACTAGGAATCGCCCAACCCAGGTGGAGGTCACGCATGAATGCATGGAGGATCTGTGTGCTGGCTCAGGCTGTTGCAGTGCTTCTACTTGTGTCCGGCGGCGGAGAAGGGACGGCCCTGGCCCAGGAGCGACCTGCGGCGATAAACCCGGCACCGACGTCCGTCGTCGAGAAACCCGTCATTACGCCTGTCGCCGGTCCATCTCAGACAGGCTCACCCAAGCAGTCCGGTGGGTTCATGAAGGCGGCTGAGCCTACTCCCCTCGAAGATGTGCTTCTTGAAAAGGGGCTCATCACGATGGACGATTGGATCCGGATCAAAGCCCAGGAAGAGCAGAAGGCGTTGACGCAATCGGCTGAGATGGGCATGATCACCAGTCCCCGGTGGTACGAACGGATCAGGATCAACGGCTACACGCAGTTTCGCTATGCCTTGCTTGATAATCCCATGATGGACATCCCGCTAGGCGATAAGGTTGCGACCAGCGATCCGAACACGTTTTACATCAGGAGGATCCGCCTGGTACTCCAGGGACAGATTTCGGACCGCCTCGCGTTCTACTTCCAGCCTGCGTTCGAAGGGAACGGGCAGGCGCTATCCAATCTTGAAGTCGTTGACGCATTTGCAGACTTTTTTGTCACCAAGGATAAAGAGCACCGGATTCGTTTCGGGCAGCACCGGACTCCGAACTCCTTCGACACCTACCGGTCCAGCAGCAACCGCCAAGAGCTGGATCGGCATGAGTCCATCCAGAGCGGTGCGCCAGGCGAACGTGACTTGGGAATTGCCTATTACTGGAGCCCGAAAGTGTCACAAGCCCGTTATGAACAATTAGCCATTTATCACAATGGCCCTGGTGATTACGGTGACGTAGCTGTCATGGTCTGGAACGGTCAGGGACGAAACAAGCCTGAACTGAATTATGACAAGCACGTGGGTCTTCGATTGGCGCATCCTTGGGAACTACCGAACGGACGATTGGTTGAGGCCGGCATGTTCGCGTACCGCGGGCAGTTCGTGGTGGATCCAGGAACCGTATCACGCTGCCCCATCGCCACGCACAAGCAGGATGGCAAATCCACGGGCTGTCAAGTTCGTGATGAGCGGTTGACCGGATACATCTGGACCCCGCCACAACCATGGGGACTGTTGACGGAGTACACGCTTGGGCGCGGGCCGAAGCGGGACGCACAGGGATTTATCCGTGAAACCCACCTCTATGGTGGATACGTGCAGCCGTACTATACGTGGCGATACTCGGACGTCGGCATGCTCACCGGATATTTTCGATGGGGCGAGTATTATGGGGGGATCAAGTCCATCAATGCGGTGGACGGAAGGTCGAGAATGATCAATTTCGGCCTCGTGTGGGAGCCGGATACCCACTGGCGTTTCGTCACCGAATGGATGTACAAAGACGGGCTCCATTCTTCGTCGACGAGCCCAAACGTTGCGTTGACGAACAGCGCGCCACAATCGGAATTTACGGGCAACATGCTCCGGTTCCAGGCGCAATGGTTCTTCAATTGAAGATGATCGATCGGTTGTATTGATGAATAAGCGCGTGCGGTGATGGGGCGGCACCGCCGTACGGGTCTTCACCGGACAGGCTTTGGGTCTGTCGGGTCCTTTGATGAAGAAGAACCGGAGCTTCGAAAGACGAGCAATGGGTCGATGACGATGAGCTTGCCTCGATCAGGAAACTCCCACTTCCATTGGTTATCGACGGGATGGACCTCGGCTTCCTGCGGTACAAATGTCACGGTATACCCTGCCCGCTTGAGTGACATCAACGGGGTATCGTAGGGATCGATTTCGTATGCGGGGATGCCGAGGCTCATTGCGTCCGAAGGAGATTGCCGATAGTTCGCCAGGACCAGATAGAGGTGCCCCTCCCGCATGAACAGCCCGCCGGTGGTGTAGGCCAGTCCGGTTGAAGAATCCGAGATCCTTCGGTAAAACGTCACTAATTCATCCGGCTTCGCGGCGGACAACGCCTTGACCAGATGCGGCGCCAGCGCCAGGGCTTCGGCAACCGTGAACGCCGGGGCGGTCTCTGCCTCACCCGCCAGTATCCGATACGCCGTCCGCCGGTCCGGTTGAACACGGATGCCTGACAAAATGCGGACCATTTGCTCGACTTGAAGGTGTGCCGGATGGCTATGGCCGGTTCCCGCCTGCGGGTCCACCCGTAACTGAACCGCCGTGCGGACGTCCTGATACACGGTCCGGGGAGGCGGAACGTTCGTGCACGCATCCAGGCACGCGAACATACAGAGGAGCATGCCGCCCATGGCTGATTTCATCGTCATACTTGCCAAGCTCGAATGGCGGTTTCCGACGGGCCACTGTACACGATCATCTTCGTCCGGTAAATCCCCATCACGTGCCTTACGGTCAAAAAAAGAGCGCGTCCGGCCTTCCGGACGCGCTCCCACCGTTACATCTTCCGACGACCTAGTGTTTAGCCGGCACCACACTGGCCGTGATCGACCGGCTGCTCAACTGCGTCAGGTTCCTGGCCACCATCGCGCTCGTGAGCGGGAAGAAGCCGGCTTGGACAACAGTTTGCTGTCCTTCCCGGCTGTTGGCAAACTTAAGAAATTCCAGGACGGCCGGATCAAATTTATCTTTCGCCCCCTTCTTCACGTACAGGTAGAGTGACCGGTTCAAGGGGTACGTGCCGTCGGCAACAGTGTCCACGGTTGGCATGACATAGGGACGCCCGGCCTGCTCAGCGACCGGCACGATATGCACGAAGGAGGTCCGGTATCCAGTTCCAGCATAGCCGATTCCGTTGGGATCACGCGCGATCGCCAGTATTTCCGAGGCCGTGCCGGACTGCTCGCGAATCCCCTCCTTGAGCTCGCCGCCCTTCAACACCGCCTTAATGAAAAACTCGCGTGTGCCCGAAGTGTTATTGCGGCCGTAAGTATGAATCTCCGTCTTTTCCCACCCGCCTGCCAGTCCGAGTTGTCCCCAAGAGGTGATATCGGACGGATAACCGCGCTTACGTGTGCTGCCGAACACCGCATCGAGCTGCTCCAGCGTAAGTCCCGGGATGGGGTTTTGCGTGTTGACGTAGACGGTCACCGCATCCATGGCGATGGGGAACTCAAGCGGTTCGTTCCCGTGATGAGACACGAAGACCTTTAATTCTTCCGGGGACAGCGGACGGGAACTTGCGAGAAGATCGGCGGCACCGCCCCCTCCGTGGCCATCGCGGGACTTGTCGCCACGTCGTTGCAGGGATAAACCAAGCGCGAACTCTCTGATCCCTTGGGTTGATCCGAGCGCCTCAATTGTGAAGTTGACTTGGGGGTGCTGGCGTGTAAATGCCGCCCCCAGTTTGGCAAGCATGGGCTGCATCGTCTCTGAACCGGCTATCGTCAACTGCCCGGACAGTTCGGACTGAGGTTCGTACGAGGCCAATTCAGGATGCACAGGCGGCCTGGCGCCGGAGTAGCCGGGCGATTCGGCCTGTGCGAGTGGAGCCGTGATCAGCAGGGCGAGTATCGTCCCCATTCCGAGCAGAGACCTGCTACTCACGACAGGTGTTAGAGTCCGCTTAATGGTCTTTGTGCGCCTCATCTGTTATCCCCTCCGGTTGGATTACATGGGTTACTTGAATTCCGCATGTACGAATACCAAGCGAAGGTTGCGAGTCAATAAACGCGGTGTTACGGGCCTGTTAATTTTTCGCTTGCGCCTGATCAGTCGGGTTTTTCCAGAAGTTGCCGGCCGAGTTTGGCCTGATGGAACATCGCTCGGCTCGCCGTGCTCCATCGGATGTGTCACGGTCCCTTCGTTCGAAGAGGACCTGCACGCCGCTATCACTTGCTCGACGGGAAGAAATGTGTGAATATTTTGCCGGGCTGGCGTAGCTCAATGGCAGAGCAGCGGTTTTGTAAACCGCTGGTTGGAGGTTCGATTCCTCTCGCCAGCTCCACACCACGACGCTCTCTTTTAGCAGTATGGAGGCCATCATCGAACCTCCAACCGGGGGTTCCGAAGGGGGTGTGCCCCCTTCGTGGGGCGCATACGAGGGGGCTTGGCCCCCTTGTAGGAGCCGAGAGGCAAGCTTCAGGGCCGACTCGGTGACGGTTGGACGGTTCGATTTCTCTCGCCAGCTCCATACCGCACTTCGTGTGATCCGCCGCGTTCAATCAAATCGCGGCGGAGTGGTACTTTGCCTCCAGTAGGCTTAGATTCTTCACTTCGTCCGAACCGTCGCCTCATTAGGCACTTCCTCCACGGTTCTCAGTGAGCGAATAGTTCTCCTGCCGCCAGGTTGACTTCCCCGCAATGATGTTTATTCAACC
This sequence comes from Nitrospirae bacterium RIFCSPLOWO2_02_FULL_62_14, assembly GCA_001805245.1. GTDB lineage: Bacteria > Nitrospirota > Nitrospiria > Nitrospirales > Nitrospiraceae > 2-02-FULL-62-14. The sequence continues at coordinate 19,856 of MHEU01000013.1, forward strand.
TTTCATGCACCCTAGAACGCTTAATCACAAGGAATAACAGCGGTTATGGATCTTAACCGGATGACTCTCAAACTTCAGGAAGCTCTGCAAGCCGCGTCCGCCCAGGCAATGCGTCGAAGCCATCAGGGCATTGACGTGGAGCACCTGCTGCTGGCGCTGCTGGATCAATCCGACGGAGTGACTGCCCCCCTGCTCGAGCGTGCAGGTGTGACTGCCGCGGCTGTTAAGAATGCCGCGGAGCAGGCCCTGGCCAAGATGCCGCAGGTCCAGGGATCCGGCGCCGCTCCGGGCCAGATTCATGTCGCCAACCGCCTGTCCCGCATCCTCACCCAGGCCGAACAGGAAATGCAGGCGCTCAAAGACGAGTACCTCAGCGTCGAGCATGTCCTCCTGGCCATGGTTGACGAGGGAGGCATCTTTCGCAAGCTGGGCCTGACGCGCAACAAGCTGCTCCCCGCCTTGCAACAGGTTCGCGGGAATCAGCGCGTCACCAGCCAGGATCCCGAAGGCACCTACCAGTCGCTGGAAAAATACGGCCGAGACCTGACCAAACTCGCTTCACAGGGCAAGCTGGATCCGGTCATCGGACGCGATGACGAAATCCGCCGGACGATTCAGATTCTGTCCCGGCGAACCAAAAACAACCCTGTTCTGATCGGCGAGCCCGGAGTCGGAAAAACCGCCATCGTCGAGGGGCTGGCGCAGCGCATCGTCAAGGGCGACGTCCCGGAGGGCCTGAAGCAGAAACGTGTCGTCGTGCTCGATATGGGCGCGCTGGTCGCCGGCGCGAAGTTCCGCGGCGAGTTCGAAGAACGGCTCAAGGCCGTCCTCAAGGAGATCCAAGCCGCGCAGGGGCAGGTCCTGCTCTTCATTGACGAGCTGCATACGGTCGTGGGGGCCGGCGCCGCCGAGGGGGCCATGGATGCGGCCAATCTCCTGAAGCCCATGCTGGCCCGGGGCGAGCTCCACATGATCGGCGCCACGACTCTGGATGAATACCGGAAACACATCGAAAAGGATGCCGCGCTGGAACGTCGCTTTCAGCCGGTCCTGGTGGATCAGCCGTCCGTGGAAAATACCATTTCGATCCTGCGGGGCCTGAAGGAGCGCTACGAAGTGCACCATGGCGTCCGCATCAAGGATGCCGCACTGGTCGCGGCCGCCAAGCTCTCGCATCGGTATATCAGTGACCGATTCCTGCCCGACAAAGCGATCGATCTGGTGGATGAAGCCGCCGCCCGCCTACGCACCGAAATTGACAGCCTGCCGGCCGAGCTTGATGAAGTCTCCCGCAAGGTGATGCAATTGGAAATCGAGCGCGAAGCGCTGAAAAAGGAAACCGACCAGGCCAGCCGCGCGCGGCTCCACACGCTGGAAGCTGAACTGACTGAAAAATCCAGCGCGCGCGACGCCCTCAAGTCGCGTTGGGAGACCGAAAAGGCTTCCGTCGGGCGCCTCAGAAACATCCGGCAGCAGATCGAGCAGGTCAAACAGCAGATCGAGCAGGCGGAACGGGCCTATGATTTGAATCGTGTCGCCGAGCTTCGCTACGGCGAACTTCCCCGCCTGGAGCGGGAACTGGCCGCGGAAGAGCGGCACCTGGTCAAAAAACAGGGAGAGAGCAGACTGCTGAAGGAGGAAGTGGACGAGGAGGACATTGCGCTGGTGGTTAGCCGGTGGACAGGAATCCCCGTGACGCGTCTCTTAGAGGGCGAACTGGAAAAGCTGCTCCGGCTGGAGGAACTGTTGCACCGCCGCGTCGTGGGGCAGAACGAAGCCGTCAAGGCCGTCTCCGATGCCGTCCTCCGTGCCCGTTCCGGCATCAAGGATCCCAACCGTCCGATCGGCTCGTTTCTCTTCCTGGGTCCCACCGGCGTCGGCAAGACGGAACTGGCACGGGCACTGGCAGCGACGCTGTTCGACGACGAGGGCAATCTCATCCGGATCGACATGTCGGAATACATGGAAAAACACACCGTCGCCCGCCTGATCGGCGCGCCGCCCGGTTACATCGGCTACGACGAAGGCGGGCAGCTGACTGAAGCCGTGCGCCGGCATCCCTTCGCCGTGATCCTGTTCGACGAGATGGAAAAGGCGCACCACGATGTGTTCAATGTCCTGCTGCAAGTGCTCGATGACGGCCGCCTGACCGATTCGCAGGGGCGGACGGTGGATTTCAAGAACACGGTGCTGATCATGACGTCGAACGTCGGAAGCCAGGAGATTCTGGAGGCGCAGAACCGGCATGCCTCCTACGACGAGATGCGAAGTCTGGTCATCGCTGAATTGCGGCAGCACTTCCGGCCGGAGTTTCTGAACCGGGTCGACGAAACGGTCGTGTTCCACCCGCTGGCAGCCGAGCATCTGAGCACGATCGTGGACATCCAGCTGACACGGCTGCGCGAGCGCCTGCTGGAGCGCCGCATTCCGCTGACGCTGACTTCGGCCGCTGTCGCCAATCTGGCCACGCGGGGATACGATGCCGTGTACGGCGCGCGACCGCTCAAGCGGTTGATTCAGCAGGAAGTGGAAACGCCGATTGCGCGGCTGCTGGTGAAAGGCGAACTGCGGGATGGAGATACGGTGAGCGTGGACACGAAGAACGAACAACTGGTGGTGGTGCCGGCAGCCCGAGCGCCCCGCTCCTGACCGCGCAACTACCCGATCGCGACGGCGCCTCCCTTGACATCAGTCGTGCTTCCGCTCATCCGGCGCTTCTCGACCTTCCACTCGACCAGGGAAATATCCATCGTGTGCCCCTTGGCGGTGACGAAACTGGCCTGCTTGATCACGACATGGCCGGGCGCTTGCACTTCGACATGCAGCACCACCTTGTCCGACTCCGCATGGGTCAGCTTCAGGCCGGTCGGCGTTTTGGCCAGTTCGAGCGCCCGCCGTTCGTTGAACTGCAGGGTGCTCTCCACCATCTTGGACGTCATCCGCCCGGAGGCGTCGAACGTGACGAAATTCACGATGGGCGGGCCGTCGGGGCGTTTTAATGTCACCGTCAGTTGAGGCACACCCTCGACCTCGACCGTTCCATCGGTGTTGCGATAGATATTTGAGCCGATTTCCAAATCCATCATGTGCCGTGCCGCCGCCCTCCTCCTGCCCTACGGTTTCTTGATACGGTTCAGAATCAACGCGACGCATCCGGCCAGCAACCCGCCTCCGGCAATCGCGGTCAGCAGTTCCGCCAGCTTGACTTCCCAGAGCGGACCCTGTGCCTGCAGCACTTCCCGGATGCCCCCCTGGAGCATGATCACCGACAAGGCCATCACCGAACCGACGATGAACCACCAGGCAAAGATCCGAAACGATTCCATGTGTGCACCCGGTTAGGGCAGGTCGCTCTGCCGGTCGAGACTCCGGTACTGGATGGCTTCCGCGACGTGCGCCGGCTCTATCGGCTCAGAGTCTGCCAGATCGGCAATGGTCCGCGCAACCCGCAGGATGCGGCCGTAGGCTCGGGCCGACAAGCCCAGTCGCGTCATGGCCTGTTCCAGCAAGTCCTTCGATGCCCCGCCGACGGCGCAGTACTTCTTGATGTGGCGGGGCTTCAACTGGGCATTGCAATAGATCCGCTCGTGCCGGTA
>MHEU01000013.1:23497-23657 GCA_001805245.1 Nitrospirae bacterium RIFCSPLOWO2_02_FULL_62_14
GCGGCGGAGGGCTCCTGCCCGCCTTCACCGCCCAATTCACGCACCGGCACCGGAGGGACATCGAGATGAATGTCCAGCCGGTCCAGCAGCGGCCCGGACAGTCGCGCGCGATACCGGCGCACCTGGTGCGGCGTGCACCGGCACTCCCGCGTGCGGTCTC
>MHEU01000013.1:23726-30537 GCA_001805245.1 Nitrospirae bacterium RIFCSPLOWO2_02_FULL_62_14
CGCTGGCGCGGGTGACGGTCACGGTTCCATCTTCCAGCGGCTGACGCAGGCCTTCCAGTACATGGCGCTTAAACTCCAGAATCTCGTCCAGGAACAGGACACCGTGATGAGCAAGCGACACTTCACCCGGACGCGGGACAGCCCCGCCCCCCACCAGGCCGGCGTCCGAAATCCCGTGGTGGGGAGCGCGAAAGGGCCGGACGGTCAGCACCGGAGTGCCTTTCATCAGCAACCCGGCCACGCTATGCACGCGGGTGGCATCGATGGCCTCCTCCGGCTCCATCGGGGGAAGCACCCCTGGCAGACGACGGGCCAACATGGTTTTCCCGGCCCCGGGTGGACCGATCATCAGTATATTGTGTCCGCCAGCCGCCGCCACCTCGAGCGCCCGCTTGGCGTGTTCCTGCCCCTTGACGTCGCTGAAATCCTCGTCATCCGACGCAGGCGCGGCGAATGTCATTTGCCGGTCCACTGTGACGGCCTGAATGGGGCATGCGCCACGGAAATACTCGACCGCTTCCGTGAGGGTATGAACCGGATAGGCCCGAACGCCCTCAACGACCGCTGCCTCCATTGCATTCTCCGCGGGCACAAGCAGCGGATGTTTCTTCCGGCAGGCAACCCCGATGGATAGTGCCCCGGCGACGGGCTTGATGCAGCCGTCCAATGACAGCTCACCCACCATCACGTGATCCTTTACCGACTCGGCCGGCAGGACTTCCTGCGCAGCCAGAATACCGATCGCGATGGCCAGATCCAATCCGGATCCCTCCTTCTTGAGATCGGCCGGTGCCAGATTCACGGTAACTTTTTTGACCGGGAAGGCAAACCCGTTGTTCTTGAGCGCTGCCCGGACGCGGTCCCGGCTCTCCCGGACCGTCGCATCCGGTAAACCGACGACGGAAAACTGGGGCAGTCCGCCGCTGATATCCACCTCGACCTCGACCAGGTGGGCGTCGAGGCCGACCAACGCTGCGCCCCATACTTTCGCTATCATAAGGACTCCATATCAAGTGGCGCATTATATGGAGTCCGCGGAAGTAATACAAGAAACCCGGGACCAAAAAATAAAAAGCCCTCCGATCCTTGATGGGACCGGAGGGCTGTAATGAGCTGATTCTTGTCAGCGCTTCTTTTTGAAAAATTCGTGATCTTCGACGTGCGGCAGGTCCCTCAACCGGTTTCTCCTCTGGATGAACTCATGCTCTTCCACCCGATGCCGGTCTGCCAACCGGTTCCGTCGCTGAACATATTCGTGTTCGTCGGTTAACCGCCCGAATTTTCTCATGAACTCGCGTTCCTCGCCAAGACGAGCCGTTCTGCGAACAACATCGTCCTGAACGGCCGCCTGCTGAGCCAGCTTCACTCGATTCTCAGCCTCGGCAATCTTCTCATTAATCTGTCTGCGAGCCTCCTCCAACTCAGGGGTCGTAGCACCGGCATCCCTCAGCTTGATGAGATATTGATCGCCAGTCCTGGAGACGCGCTGGATATACTTTGCTCCAGACCGGTCGACCTTGGCCGATTCCAAGACTTGCGCCCGGACAATGCGTGCTTCCTGAATTAATGCGGCCTTGGCGATTTTCGCCGCCTCGATCTCTTGCGCGCGTTTGACCTCTGCAGCCCTGATTTCCGCAGCTCTGGCTAGATCGGCTTGAAGTTTAGCCTGGGCTTTTTCGATATCCGTGCCCTCTGCTTTCTTAATTGCCTTCTCGTACTCGTTTTGCGCTTTCGCAATAAGCTCAGCTTCTTCCTTCAACGCCTGTTCTATCCTCTTCTGTTCCTCGGCGTCGGCACTGCGCAGACGCTTTTCGTATTCTGATTCAGCTTTGACAAACGTCCGACCTTCCTGCTTGTCGATTTTCGCAATGAACTCGTTGAATTGCTCAGACAACCGAGCAAGTATTTCTAAAAACCACTCCCCTATGGACCCCGTCGGTGGCGCAGGTGCCGGGGGCGGCGGGGGTGGCGGCGGTGTCGGTGTTGCCGTCGGAGGCGGTGGTGAAGACGATGCCACCACAATCGGATATCCAGGAGGTGGTACTGGCGTGACAGTAAACCCGGCAGCGATGACCGTTTCCACTGTCTGGGTCTGGGTATTGGTCACCAGCGTTTCCGCACTTGCGCGTAGCTCTTGCGGCGGATTCAATGCCGTGACACTTTCCAGATAGGTAGCGCCCGCATTATAGACTTGAGTGATCACATTTGTGGCATGCGCGTGAGCGCTCTCTCCACCGCCCGGTTGCTCAATGAGTGTCGTAAACGTTTCAATTGATTTTTCGGTCTTCTCCGTATACGTATTAGTTAGCTCTGTAAATGTTTTCGATATATCAACAGGTGGTGGCTCTGCCGGAGGAGGCGGCGGTGTCGGCGTTGGCGTAGGAGGCGGCGTTTGGGGTGGCGGAGGCGGTTGCGGATTTGTCTGCTCGATTATCTCAGGAGCAGCCGTGACAATTGGAATTATGACAGTCGGTGTGCCGGTTCCAGCTACAGCCGGAACTGGCGGACCGAGCGACGGAGAACCCGATCCCCCTCCGCTGCCCCCCCCTGAGCCACTGCTGCCACCTCCACTCCCACCTGAGCCGCCAGAACCAGGAGCGGACAGATTTGACGGATTGCTCGGCACGGGCGCCGTTCCACCTGATGCCATCGCCATTTGTTTGGGACTTTCCTCTTTCGGACTGTCCTTGACCTCCGTCCCATGAACCGCGTTGGCCACTTGCGACGGAACATTACCCCCTGTGCTGACCGCAGGTGGAGCAGGAGCTCCTCCGCCGGGCGGGGTGATTGAGAAGTGCCCGGGCGGAACTGGCACGGTGCGCCCGCCTGACGAAAAATCAACATGGCCGTGCGTCCCGATATTGGTGATTCCGCTCACCCCGTTGATATGGAACACGACGAAATACGTTCCCCGGGCGGCAGCCACAGCGGTCGGCGTGTGAATTTCAAACTTGGAGCCGGATCCCGTAAAGGCCTTGCCGACGAGGGCACGTACCCTGCCCTTGACCAGGTTGAGCACGACGCTGCGGATGCCCTTGTTGGGGTCGTAGATATGCTCGGTGATTTCGACACGGCTATGTTCGCCGACGGTCAGGATGCTGTCGTCATTCAACAGCGCTTTGGTGCGGGACTCCTTGTCCGTTTCGATGACATCCTTGAACAGCACGCCGTCCTGGATTTTTGCAGGAATGGGCTTTTGAAGGTTTGGATGGGTGACAGCCACCTTCCCTTCCACGGTCGTAAAGATGCCGATGTCCTGATCTGTAGCAGTGGGAGGGTTGTCCGCCCAGGCCGCGGTGACTGTCAGAAGCAGGACGGCACCTCCAACCACGAGGCGCTGGTAACTAGCGATCATGTGATAATGACGCTGTTCCATTTTTTGCTCTCGCTAGCGTTTAGGTGCTGTCGCGTATCCTGTTTCTTATCTAACTTCGCAACTATCATGCAAAGCCGCATGATATGTGTTTTCCTAAAAGGCGCTGAAACGGACGATCAAATTATAGTTGGAAGGGGCCCTACTGTCAAAGAATCTCCCCCTGAATTCCCATCCAGACTATTCCCTAGTGACAAATTTTTGTCTTTTCTGCACCGTTACCAGATTCTCCGATCCCTGGATCCTTCTCATTGGAACTATTCCTCCCATAAAGATCAGATTGCAGTCGTTTAATGTGAAGTGATGATTTATTAAGATTTTGAGCCTGTTGTGCTAGAATCGCCCCCGTAAGAGCCCTCTCAATGCGCCGTGACGCGCAGCGTTATCGTCACGGCCGAATCGGAAAGGATGTCACATGGAGATCGGATTCATCGGATTAGGCAAGATGGGGATGAACATGGTCACGCGCCTCCAGCGTGACAAACATCGTGTGGTGGTCTACGACCGCACGGCCGAGCTGGTGAAACAAGCCGAGAGCCAGGGTTGCGTGAGCTCGTCTTCCCTTGCCGATCTGATCTTAAAACTCAAAGCCCCGCGTGCGGTCTGGATCATGGTGCCCTCCGGCGCTCCGACGGAAGAAACGGTCACTGCTGTTGCCGCGCTCCTCCAGCCAGGCGATACGATCATCGACGGCGGGAACACCCGATTCGTTGACGATGTGCGCCGCGCCGCTGAGCTCAAGAAAAAAAAGATCGACTATGTGGATGCCGGCACCAGCGGAGGGATCTGGGGCCTCACGATCGGCTACTGTCTGATGGTCGGCGGAGAAAAGGAACCGGTGAAGCGCCTGGAGCCTGTTTTCAAAACATTGGCGCCGGAAAACGGGTGGGCGCACATGGGCGGACCCGGGGCCGGGCACTACGTCAAGATGGTGCACAACGGGATCGAGTACAGCATGATGCAGGGGTACGCGGAAGGGTTCGAGTTGATGGCCAAGAGCGAGTACAAGCTCGACCTGGCGAAAATCGCCGACCTCTGGATGCATGGCAGCGTGGTGCGTTCCTGGCTCCTCGAACTGGCGGCCGGAGCATTGTCGCAGGACCCGCGTCTCGAGAATCTGAAGGGTTACGTGCAGGATTCCGGAGAAGGCCGCTGGATGATTGCGGATGCCATTGACAAGGACGTGCCGGTCCCCACACTGACCACCGCCCTGTTCACGCGATTCCGTTCACGCCAGGAAGAATCGTTCGCGGAAAAAATGCTCGCGGCATTGCGCAATGCCTTCGGCGGGCACTCGGTTCGGAAGCGGTAAACACGGCTCCAATAGATCTTGCTATGAGCCCCACGGGACAGGGACCATCGTCTGAACCGGGCCGCAGTTTCGCTGCGGAGCCCTGCACGCTGGTCATCTTCGGCGGATCGGGCGACCTTGCCAAGCGCAAGCTCGTCCCGGCAGTCTACAATCTGCTCCTCGACGGCGTGCTTCCGCCCAACTACGCCATCCTCGGGCTCGGGAGAAAACCACTCAGCGATGAGGAGTTCCGCGCCAGTTCGCGCGACGGCATCACCAAATACTCGCGGCAAAAACTGACGGACGAGAAGTGGAAGGATTTCGAGCGGCGCCTCTTCTACCTGTCCGGCAGCATTGATGAACCGCAGACCTATCAGGACATTAAAACCCGCTGCGAAAAGATCGAAGCGGAACTCAATCTTCCCGGCAACCGAATTTTCTACCTGGCCATCCCTCCCACGTCGTTTGCTCCGGCCTGCGAGGGGCTGAAACAAGCCGGCCTGATCCAGTCCATCGGCAGCAAGGCGCCTTTTTCCCGCGTCATCGTGGAAAAGCCGATCGGCCACGACCTGGCCTCGGCCCGTGAGATCAACAGCACCGTGGGGCGGGTGTTCCACGAGTCCCAGATCTTCCGCATCGACCACTATCTCGGAAAAGAGACGGTCCAAAACCTGCTGGTCATCCGTTTTGCCAACAGCATTTTCGAGCCGATCTGGAACCACAAGTACATCGACCACGTGCAGATCACGGTCAGCGAGGCGGAAGGCGTCGGCACCCGCGCCACCTACTACGAGGAGGCCGGCGCCCTGCGGGACATGGTGCAGAACCACATCCTCCAGCTCATGTGCCTCGTCGCCATGGAGCCTCCCTACTCGCTGGATCCCGACGTCGTGCGCAACGCGCGCATCGACGTCCTGCGCTGCCTGAAACCGATCGCCGGGAAGGATGTCGAGAAGTTTGTCGTCCGGGCGCAATATTCGAACGGCAAAATTCACGGCACGGAGGCGCCGGGCTATCGGCGCGAAGCGGGCGTCCGCCCCGATTCGACGGTCGAAACCTACGTGGCGCTCAAGCTGTTCGTGGAGAACTGGCGGTGGGCCGGCGTGCCGTTCTATCTACGCACCGGCAAGGCGATGACGAAACGGGCCAGCGAGATTGCCGTCCAGCTCAAGGACATCCCGCAGATTCTCTTCAACGTCAATCCGGGCGCTCCGCAGGCGCCGAATGTGCTCACTTTACGAATCCAGCCGGAGGAAGGGCTCTCGCTCCGGATCATGTCCAAGCAGCCCGGGTCACGCACGCAGACGCATCCAGTCGAGATGAACTTCAAATACGGCGAAGTCTTCGGCGCGCCTTCTCCCGAGGCTTATGAGCGGCTGCTGCTCGACGTCATGGCCGGCGACGCCTCTCTGTTCATGCGGCGCGATGCCGTCGAAGCCTCCTGGGCGTGGATCACGGGCATTCTGGACGGCTGGAACGAACACGGCACCAAGTGGCTGCCTGAATATACGGCGGGAAGCGCGGGACCCGTCGAGGCGGACCGGCTGATTCAGAACGACGGACGGTCCTGGCGCGTCCTCTGACGGTTCACGACAACGCGAGCTGCTTCAGAATCTCGTCTTTCTTCCCGAGCCCGCCGACAAACCGCTCGAACCGTCCGTCACGATACAGCGCCAGGGCCGGCAGCGACGAGACTTCAAGCTCGGCCGGTATTTGAAAATTTTCCTGGACGTTCATCGCAAGGATGAGCAGCCGTCCACTCGTCTCGGCCTGCACCAGTTCAAGCTCGTTCAGCAACGCACGGCACCCGCCGCAGCCGGGCTGCCAGAGTTCCACCAGCACCGGCTTGCCGGCGCGCTCGATCGCCTGGTCGAATTCCCGATCGGTGACCGCGCGAATCATCGTGCTGCGCCCTCGCGCCATTCCTGACGGCTGAACACTTCCTCGTACAGCAGTTCTGCAAGCCGGCGGTACCCTTCCGTCGTCAAATGCAGGCCATCGTTCGAGTACGGCCTGGCCAGCAGGCTGCTGTCCTGCTCCTGCGTTGCCGAAAAGAGATCGACGCAGGTGATCCGCCGTTCAAGACATGCGCGCTGAATCATGCCATTCAGTTCGCGGCGACGCCGGATGTGCCCTTCGAGCCACAG
>MHEU01000013.1:30604-38825 GCA_001805245.1 Nitrospirae bacterium RIFCSPLOWO2_02_FULL_62_14
CGGAGAGAGGGCACCGTGACGGCAACCGGACGCACCTGTGCGGTGAGGGCCAGGTCATACATGGTCTGCAGGTTGCGCAGAATGACATCCGGCGCAGCCTGCCAGCCCAGATCGTTCGTGCCTCCCAGGATAACGACGCTCGCCGGCTTCTGCGCCAGCACGTCGCGCGGAAACCGCCGGACCATGTCACCGGTCAGTTCGCCGCAGTTGCCGCTGACGGCAATGGTTGCGGACGCACCGAGCCGTGCCTGCAGGAACTCTCCATAGGGCGTTTCGAGAAGTTGCGGCCGGTCCGGCGTGGGAGACTGGTAACCGACCGTGAGACTGTCGCCGAAGCAGATGATCAGAGGAACTGCCGAAGACCGAGAGGCGTGCGGACTCATGCCAATTATACGGTCGGCCGTCACCGCCGCGCTTCAGCAGGCGGCCAGTCCATCTCCACCTGCCGGCCGCAGTAGTAGCAGGATAGCCGGTATTTCGCCTTACGGCGTGGATTGGGCAGCGAGGTAAAAACGACCGGCGTCCCGTCGAACGGGCAGCTTGGCTGCTGGTGCATCAGGTGCTCGTCGGCCATGACCAGAATCGCCGCATCGTCCCAGGGAGGGCTCACCTGCTCCCGCCCGCTCAACCGGGCCTGCCATCCGCATTCCGGGCACCGGGCTTCAAAGACCTTGACCCGGTCGCGAACCTGGGACAGATCGTGCACCTCGACAGGTCCGTGGCATCCTGCGGTTGCGCACGGTATGGGCTCATGCTGCAACGCATGAACAAATTGATGGTGCATGAGAGACTGTTTCGGTGCCATGTTCACCTCACGAATCGAACGATAGAATCAGCGAGAGCAGCAACAGATGCTGGCTGCCAGTCAGCCCGGGAACACCGGGACTCACATCACCCCGTTTAAAGAAACCGCCCGCCGCACCGGTGGATTCATCAAACCGGTGCTCCAATCGAAACAGCGCGGTAGTTTTCTCCAGGGACAGTTTATACTCCGCGGTGGAGGTGACGGCCTTGACGAACTGCTCGTTGCCGGTCCAGCGACCATTGCGGTCCCAATAAAACTCCGGCCGGACCGCCAGGCTCCAGGGCCCCGACACGTTCCACCTCGTGAACAGCGAACCGCCCATGACAAACGCGCGGGGATCGCCGGGCCGCCCGGCGATCTGCTCGGTGCCGATGTCATACGAAAGCGCAATTGTGACCGCCTCCCCCTTCCACTCGGCGATATTATTGAGAAACAGTCGCCAAAACCGCAATGCGGTGTCGGTCTGGTCCGGACCGGCATAAAACGTCTCGGTCAGCGTGAACCGCGAGGTCGGTTTCCACGCTCCCTGGAAACCGTAGCTGGGCTGGTCGTTCGGATGGGACAGATGAAAGTAACTATTGATCGCGAACAGCGTGGCAGTGAATTCATCGCTGATCGGATAACTGACCTTCGCCCCGAACATCATATAGGGCGTGTAGTCGGCAATCCAGGAGCGGGTGTAATTGAAGTTGTCTCTCGCATAGAGGGACTCGTAGCCGATCAGGCTGTTGAACAGCCCCGCGGTGACCGTCAGCCCGCGCCCGACCGGCGCTAGGTAGGATACGTTGGCGCGGGAGAAATGCTTGAGCGTGTCGGAGCCGTCGACTTTCTGCTCGCCCTGCAGAAACGCAAATTCATTGGCGTCGTAGCCGGCCTGCACGCCGAATTCCATGCCCCACGGAGACTGTTCCGAGAGGTCCTTGCGCACATAGGCCTGTGCCATGTTGAGGGCGAACTGATTGACCTTCCGGGTTGTCGACCGGCTGCGGAAGTTATGATTGTCGGGAAAGTTGAAATCGACGAGGTAGGCGGAATCCACGAAGCCGCCGTAATGCCAGTCGCTCGCATCCTTCGCCTCAGCCGCGGCAGGTGCGACTTCCCCGGCATAAGCAGACGCCATGCCCGCCCAGAGCATGCATCCCCCGATCAATTGCACGAGGAAAACACAAAACCGACGCACAGGCCCTCCGGCACCGCACCACGACCAATGGGCGGGATATAGCGGTGGGGCTTGTGGAATGTCAAGGCGAAGCCGCAGCGGCAAGAACCTTGACACACGCAGTCACAACCGCTATTCTCGCCCGACTTTACAACAGCCGGAGAGACTCCGGCGCCCCACAGTGAGAAAGGAGAACCTGGCAATGCTCTATACACGCACGCGGATGACCGTCCTGGCCCTTGCCGCACTGGTCACCTGCGGAATAGGCGCCGCGCTCGCTGAAACCGGCTGGGCTGCGGAAGCCTTTAAAATGGGCGTCGTTGATCCCCAGGCCGTCCTGGAAAAATCCAAGGCCGGCCGCCGTGCTTTGGACGGGCTCAAGGAGCATGCGACGTCCAGACAAAAACAGCTGGCGAAAGACGAAGAAGAACTCAAGAAGCTTGAAAGTCAGCTCAAGGATCAGGAAGCCGGGATGAGCGAATCCAAAAAGCGTGAAAAGCAGGCCCAGTTCCGCACGAAAATTCAGGACTACCAGAAGCGCGTCCAGGACTTTAATCAGGAACTGGCCGTCAAGCAAAAGGAACTGGTGGACGAGTACATGAAGAAAATCCAGGTTGCCACCAAAGCCGTCGCGGACAAAGGTGGCGTGTCGCTCGTGGTGGACAAGGGCAGCGATGCCACCATCAGAATCGTGATCTACAACAAAGAGACCATCGATCTGACGGAGCAGGTCATCAAGGAATTCGACAAACTCAACAAATAATGTCCGCTGTTCGAGGAGGCTGCATGAGACCGATGGTGACTTCTCCCCGCTCAACTCCGCTCGTAATCGTGATCGGCCTGGCCCTGTTGGGCGCAGCGTCCGCGCAGGCCGACGACTATACGCCGATTGCCGGGCTATCGGCGAAAGACCGTGCCGTCCTGGCCGCCAACATGGCCAACCAAGGCCAATGCCGCAACGCCATGGTCGAAGTTGCGGAAGCCATGAAGGAACTGCATGACGACGAGATGCTCGTCCGGATCAAGGGAATCTGCGAGACGGAGTTGGGACGTCCCGAGGGCAAGGAAACCGTCATGAAGTGGCTCAAGCTCGCACCGCAAACTCACCCGGAGCGCGGCAAAATGCTGGCGCAGCTCGCCAAAACACAGGCCGCCAGGGAAAGCCCGCTGGAGTGGGTACCCGTCCCGGAAGGCGAGTTCGAAATGGGCGGTGAAGGCGGTCATTCAACCACCGACGAAGGGCCTAAACACAAAGTATGGCTGGACGCGTTTCTGATCGGGACATATGAAGTTACCAACGCGCAGTATCATGCTTTCGTCAAAGCAACGGGACACCGGTTGCCTGAAAACTGCTGCGATCCCAGGTACAACATCTGGAAAGGCGACCTCCTGCCGCCCGACGTGGAAAAACTGCCGGTCATCAATGTCAGCTGGGACGACGCCACCGCCTTCTGCAGATGGGGCGGCGCCCGGCTGCCGACCGAAGCGGAATGGGAAAAGGCTGCCCGCGGTACGGACGGCCGGATCTACCCCTGGGGCAACGACCCCCCCTCCGGAAACCGGGCGAACTACAGTTTTGACCCTGTGTCCATGTGGGAAGGTCCCGCCTCCCTCGCCAAGAGGAATCAATATGAATTCGGCACGAGCCCTTACGGCGCCCTCGAGATGGCTGGGAACGTCTGGGAGTGGGTGCAGGACTGGTACGATGAAAATTACTACAAGAGCAGCCCTGCGAAAAATCCGAAAGGACCAGAAAAGGGAGAAGGCCGGGTCATCCGCGGCGGATCCTGGCGGAATACGGCCGACATGCTGCATGCATCGAATCGCAATAAGCACGTTCCCACGGAACGGCGCGTGTATATCGGCATCCGCTGCGCGAAGGACGCAAAGTAAACATCGACTGTATTCACTGCAACGGGCTGGAGCCGATACCGGCTCTAGCCCGTTTGCATTTAACTGCCGAATTTCCCTCTGCGATCAGCTATTTCTTATTTCCCGCCGGCAGGTGTCTTCATTGACTCGCCACATGTCAGATGCTAGATTGCCAGCCGTTTGCACACAACCATGTACGATCTACGTTCACTCCGCGACAATTTGGATGCCATTAAAGACCAACTCGGTTCCCGCGGCAGGGACGTGGCCTGGGACGACCTGCGAGCGCTGATCGAGGCGCGCCGTTCGCTGACGGTCATGGTGGACGGACTCCGGCACGAACTGAAAAAGGGCTCGGAGGACGTCGCAAGACTCAAACGCGAGAAGCAGCCGGCCGATGCCGCGATGGCGCAGATGAAAGCGCTGGGCGACCGGATTCAAGTCGCGGAAGACACCCTCCGATCCACCGAAGAGCGGGCCCAGGATATGGCGCTCCGCATCCCCAACCTGCCGCATGGTTCCGTGCCGGCCGGGAAGGATCCGGCCGACAATCAGGAAGTGCGGCAATGGGGCAGCGCGCATGCTTTCACTTTTACACCACAAGCGCATTGGGACCTCGGCGAAGCGCTCGGCATTCTCGATTTTGAGCGGGCCGCGAAGATTGCCGGCGCCAGGTTTGCCGTGCTCACAGGACTCGGCGCCAGACTGGAGCGTGCGCTCATCAACTTCATGCTCGATCTGCACACGACCCGGCACGGCTATCGGGAGGTCCTCCCTCCCTTCATGGTCAACCGCGCCGCCATGACGGGCACCGGCCAGTTGCCGAAATTCGAGGACGATCTCTTTAAGCTCCGCGATGACGATTACTTCCTGATTCCGACCGCCGAGGTGCCGGTGACCAATCTGCTGCGGGAGGAAATTGTCCCGGATGACCGGATTCCGATCCGGTATGCCGCCTACACGCCGTGCTTCCGCCGCGAAGCCGGCTCCTACGGCAAGGATACGCGCGGGTTGATCCGGCAACACCAGTTCAACAAGGTGGAGCTGGTTGTCTTTTCCCGACCGGAGGATTCCTATCAGGAACTCGAACGTCTCACCGGCCACGCAGAAGCGGTGCTGCAGGAACTGGCGCTGCCCTATCGCGTGGTCACGCTGTGTACCGGCGACATGGGATTTTCGGCCGCCAAGACATACGATATAGAGGTCTGGCTGCCATCGCAGAACACGTTCAGGGAAATTTCATCCTGCAGCAACTTCGAGGCATTCCAGGCACGCCGGGCCGGCATCCGGTACAGACGGAAGGACGGGAAAACGGACTTCCTGCACACGCTGAATGGCTCAGGCCTGGCAGTCGGCAGGACACTGGTCGCCATTCTTGAAAATTACCAACAGCCGGACGGCTCTGTTACAATCCCTCCGGTACTGCGGCCGTATATGGGTGGAGCAGAACGGATTGCGAAAAGCTGATGAAGTCAGATTAAGGATTTTCTCCGAGGGTGTCAGTTACGATAAATCGCACAAGAGCCGCCAGCTCAGCCGAAGGCCGGCATGGCGGATCCGTCATTTCGCGTTGCGAAATGACGCGATCTCGCCATAATTTGCATGGCAAATTGTGGCGGAGGGGGTGGGATTTGAACCCACGGTCCGGTTACCCGAACTCTGGTTTTCAAGACCAGCGCTTTCGGCCGCTCAGCCACCCCTCCTGAAGGCGGAATAAGGTCGTCGGTATTGCGGTGTGACGGATGGCAGATTGAAACACGCCTGCCTGTGAGATGCAAGAAGTCATTGCAGGTTGAAAGGCAGATATGGCATTGAATACCTGCACCTGCAATGAAAGCGGCGGCAACAGATAACCGGAGGCTTTGCGGGCACGCTATGTAAACAACGTGCGTCCACTGAAACTGACGATCACTGGAGGTTTTTGCGGGCATATAAATCGAACATGCCCGCCAAGCACGCTCTGCGGAGAGGTGGCCGAGTGGCCGAAGGCAACGGTTTGCTAAACCGTCACAGGGCCAAAAGCCTTGTCGCGGGTTCAAATCCCGCCCTCTCCGCCAAAACACCATGTGTCCGTTTGGAATTCCGTGGAACGGTTTGGCCACGAACGACCACGCAAAGGAGGGCGGGATTTGAACGAGGGGGGTCGCGGGGGAGAGGCGCCCCCGCGTGGGGAGACACGAGGGGGCTGGCCCCCTCAGTGGGAGCGCTCGTTGCGAGTGCGACTTCAAATGCCCGCCCTCTCCGCCATAATTTGCGTGGCAAATTGTGGCGAGATCACGCCATCTTGCAATGCAAAATGACGGATCCGCTATACCACGCTTCGTGTGAGCCGCCGGCTATTCAGGATGTCTCGTGATTGAGCCGGCGGAGAAAACCCACAAGTGTTTTTAGTTTTGGTATCATTCACGCCTACGCGCCCGTAGCTCAATGGATAGAGCACCAGACTACGGATCTGGGGGCTACAGGTTCAAGTCCTGTCGGGCGCGCCAATCATCGCAGTCCATTCCGGCTAGAGTCATTTGGCTAGACGCCCCTCCTCTCGGAGAGTATGATAATTTTATTGTGAACAACGCGGCCATGCACCAGCACCTGCATCCGCCCCAGGAATCTCCCCGTATCCCTCTCCGCCAGTGGTACCTCTCAAACCTTCGTATTTTTGCAACGACCTGCTTCATGATGCAAGCAGTCGGATGCATCCATCAGACTGCGGAACACACGTCCACACCTTCGAAATCGCCGGGCGTGGAGAAGCATGCCACACCTGATACAGGGCAGCCGTCTCGCATGGAACAATCGGACAAGACAAAGTCTGTCGAAAAGAAGCCGCCCGCTCAGAAAGAAAAAAAATCACCTGTGGTGATTGAAAAAAATCCCATCAAGAAACCGGAGGAACCTAAAACGGATACGTTCGCCCCTCCGCCCCCTCTCAAACCGCCCACGTTTGGCGGTGCAGGGGGCTGATCGAGGAGATGACGAAACAGATGCACGGAAGGCTGTAACACGTTGAAATAACAAAGCACTGGACGTCAGCCTACCCGGGGAGTATCATCAACGCTGTAGTTCAGGAGCGCAGTCAATGGATAGGCCAAGACAGGGAGCCAGTTCTACTGTGTGGCAATATCGATCACCCCACCAAGGGGTCGCTGGCTTTCTGGGAATCTCCTTCCTGTTTCTCCTTCCCGGCTGCGCACAACTCGATCAGTTAATGGGAAAACAGGCGAATACCGGCGAGTCTTCCCCGCCGGCACAAGCCGTAGAGCCTGCGCCTGTCGCTCCTGCGCGTGAAAATCGCCCGGTTCAAGCGACCAAACCCGTCTCGAAACCAGCCGCAACAACGAAGAAGGCCGATGTGTCGCATCCATCCAGCGCTGCGGCAGAGCAGCCCCAGCAGGCACCCTCGCAGAAGCCGACGCCTCAAGCCGCACCGGCGGCAGGCGTGGCCAAGCAGCCGGAACCGGAGATGAAAAAGACCGAGCATGACAAGGCACTGGTTGAGGCAGACCAGCCCAAAAAAGAGAAAAAATCACGCGCGGCTTCTGATAAAAAATCGAAAAAATCACCAAAGCCTCATACCGAATCGAAACCTCCGACAGAGGACGTCTTCCTTTCTCCCATCCCGCTTCCGTCCAAGCCCGCTGCGATCGGTGGATCAGGCGGTTAATCAGCCCATCAGGCGGTTCAGGGCTTTCTGAGGGTTCATGCTGTTCAAGAAACAGACATGGCATTGGCCGCATCTTGTCGCACTGGTGGCGTGCGGTGTCGTCGCGCTTCTGATCCCGATTGTGATCGAGTCCTATTGGCCTGAACTGCTTGAACCGATCGAATTCAAGGCTGTCGACATGCGCTTCAAGCGACGGCCGCTTGCAGCCGTCCTCGAACCGGTCCCCTCCCCCGATGGCTCCGCACAAACCGTCTCGAACGCGATCGTCGCCCTCGACTACGATTCCAAGGCAGCGGGCGAACTCGGACTCGGCCGCTGGCCCTGGGACCGTCGCGTCCATGCCCAGGTGTTCGACATGCTGAAACAGGCCGGCGCACGGTCGGTCCTGGTCGATATCGTCTTCGACTATCCCGTTAAGGATCCCGCTGAAGACAAGGCCATGATCGAGGCCACGCGCCGTGCCGGCAACGTCATCTTTCCTGTCGTCTTCACCGAAACCGATGGACCCGGCACGGAAGAGTTCTTCCTAAAAGCGTCGCGGCACCTGGTTCACGCCGAAGTGGAGGGGTTTGGCGATATTCCCGGCGTCGGCGAATTGATCCTCCCCCTGCCCGGGCTGATCGAGGCCGCTGCAGGGCTGGGACATATCCAAAGCACTACCACGAGCGGGGCGATGCGACGGACCCCCTTGCTCTATGCCACCAAGGGGGGATTCGTCCCCTCC
>MHEU01000014.1 GCA_001805245.1 Nitrospirae bacterium RIFCSPLOWO2_02_FULL_62_14
AGACCATCGGTCGCCGCGCGCGCCGCTTCCGTCCAGGCCGGCCGTGACCCGTCCGATGGTGCGCGTCGCCACATCGAGCGTCGTGCCGAAGGTCCGGTCCTCCCGAAAGAGATTGCCCGACACCGCGAGCGTGGTGCGCGCATTGATCGCGGCGGTCACGGTTCCGTGGAGATTCAGGTGCCGCGAGTCGTCGGTGCGGTCCACGGGGCCGCGCTGATATTCGGGCACCGTGATGAAGCCGTTGGTATGAAACCACCGGGCGCCGACGTTCACGCCCAGCCTGTCGGTGCCGTACCGGGCGGAGAGCGAATTGCTGTAGGTGCTCAGGTTGCCGGCGCTGCTCTCCGCACGGATGCCCGTGCCGGTTCCGGGCTTTTCCGTGACGAGATGGATCACGCCGCCCATCGCCCAGGTGCCGTAGAGGTTGGAGCCGCCTCCCGGCACGACCTCGATCCGTTCGACCGTGTTCGGGACCATGCCCCAGTTGATCCAGCCGCCGAATCCGTCGTTGAGCGGCACGCCGTCCAGCAGCACGAGCGCCCGCCGGCTGCCCAGCCCGCGCAGCGATACGGCCTGGGCGGTGGGATGGTTGTAGCGGCTGCTCAGGTTGCTGGGCTGCACGTCCGGCACGTAGCGCAACAGGTCGTCCGCCTGATGTCCCTCGCGAAACGGCGTGCGCTCGATCTGCTCGCGTGTCAGCACCGTCGCTGAGGCCGGAACCCTCGCCAGGGGTTCGGGCGTCCGCGTGGCGGTGACGATGACGTCGCGAAGGCCGGAGACATCGTCATCGGATTCGGCTGCGCCGGCAAGGGCGGGTGAGACGATCACGCCGGCCAGCAGGACGACGAGCGACAAAGGCCCCGGCGGCGCGCGTCTCACTTCGGTTCGCGGGACTGGCGGGCGGCGGACGGTTTCCCGTTCACTTTCGGCGGGAGCGTGGAAATCCGCGTGCCTTCCTTGTTGCCGGTGAGCGACTTCATGCCCTGGCGCTGCTCCAACAACCGGAGAATTTGCTGCTGGCGTACGGACAGGTAGCGCGTAACCCTGAGCGGGTCGTAAGTCCGTGGCGACGGCAGCATGGCGGCCAGGAGCGCGGCTTCCTCCTGGGTCAGGTCGGCGGCATGCTTGCCGAAATGGTGGCGCGCGGCGGCTTCGGCTCCATAGACGCCCCTGCCCCATTCGACGACGTTCAGATACAGCTCCAGGATGCGCTTCTTGGTCAGATAACGTTCGAGCGCGTATGCGATCAGCGCTTCGTTGGCCTTACGGAAGAACGTTTTGTGCGACGAGAGATAGAGATTCTTGGCCAGTTGCTGCGTGAGGGTGCTCCCGCCGCGCTCCAGCTTGCCTTCGGCAAGGTCGCGCAGGGCCGCTTCCCTGATCCCCTCCCAATCGAAGCCCTCATGATAATAAAAGGAGGCGTCCTCGGAGACGATCACGGCATGCTGCAGCGCGGGCGCGATCTCCGCCAGCGGCACCCACACGCGGTCCGGTTTGGCATCCGGATCCTTCGCGCGCGCCTCGGCCAGCCGCGCTTCAATCAACGCCGTGGTCTTCGGATTGGCCGTCGCGAGACGCTGCACGTCAGGAAACGTCAGCCACCAGTAGAGGGCGAGCCCGGCCGGCGGCAGGACGATCAGGAGGGCGAGGCCTAGCACGATGCGGAGAAAGATGCGGCGGAGATTTGACTTCGCCATGGGCCGATGATACAGCAAAATGGGCCTGAAACGTAAAATGTCAGGCGTGAAGCGGGATGAAAATACTTTCCGTTGAGTTCATCAAGAGCTGCGAACAGCCCGATCAGTTTCCACAGGACCGGCTGCCCGCGCTCGCCTTCGTCGGGCGGTCCAACGTGGGCAAATCCTCACTGATCAATTCGCTGCTGCATCGCAAGGGGATCGCGCGGGTGAGCCGCACGCCCGGCAAAACGCAGCTGATCAATTTTTTTCTCGTGACGACGGACGACCCGAAGGCGCGACGCTTCTACGTCGTGGACCTGCCCGGCTACGGCTATGCGAAGGTGTCCAAAACCGTCCGTGCCCGCTGGCAGCCCCTGATCGAGCAGTATCTGACCGGAAGCGAAGGGCTGCGGGGCGTGCTGTTGCTGGTCGACTCGCGCGGGACGGAACGGCAGGACGCGGAGGCCGTCGACTGGCTCCTCCGCAGGGAACTGCCCGTGCTGCTCGTGGCGACGAAGTCGGACAAGCTCACGCGCAGTGAACGCGCCGCCACCCTCCCGGCCATGCGCGAGGTCTTCGAGCTTCCCGGGGACGTCGATGTGGTGGCCTATTCGTCCGTGACGCACGAAGGACGGGATGCGCTCTGGCAGGCGATCAGGACGATGCTCACCGCTCCGACAGGCTAGCGGCGAGCGGTGCGAGAAACGCGCGAGGGGCGCGAAAAGCGAGACTCGCCAAGTGACCCCGTAGATCCTGCCATTCACGCGAGTCGCGCCAGTCGCGCGAATCCCGCCTATAATTTCACTTCAATGTAGGCTTTACTCTTGAGGTCCGTCATCCACTGCTGGTAGCGGTCCGCGCTCTTCTCCTGAAATACGAGGCCCTGCATCTCATTTTTGACTTCTTCGATCGGGCGGAACTGTGCCGTCTTTTTTTCGTCCAGGCGGATGATGTGAATACTGTCGGCTGTTTCCACGAGATCGCTGACTTGGCCCGGCTGAAGGGCCGCGACCGCCCGTTCGATGAGGGGATCCATCTCGCCCTGGCGGATGAAGCCCAGCTCGCTGCCCCGCGTGGCGTCGGCGGCATCGGAATAGCGCAGCGCCAGGTCGTCGAATTCTCCGCCCTTCTTGAGCTGGTCGTGGACCTCCCGCGCCCGCGCCCGCAGTTTTGCGCGCGATTCCCCCTTGCGGGACATCATGAGAATCTGGCTGATCCGATATTCTTCGGGCAGCATGAACAGCGAGAGGTGCCGCTGGTAGAAGCGCTGGACGTCGGCGTCGGACACCATCACGCCGGTCCGGACCTCCCGGTTCTCAAGCGTCATGAGGATCAGTTGTTCCTTGAGCGCTTTCTTTTCATTCGGGTCGTCGATGTTCACCGGCGTGCCCCGCTGTTGCAGGTCCATGGCGGTCCGCCGGACGTCTTCATCGGAGGCTTCCACGCCCTTGGTCTGCGCGTGCTGCATCTGGAGCCGGCGCTCGATCATGCGGGTGAGGGTCCGGTACTCGGCCTGCTGCAACCGCGTCCGGAGATCGGCGCCGCGGTATTGCTGGCTCAGGCGCTTGCGTTCCGGCTCCATTTCCGTCCGGAGTTCGGAGAGCATGATGACTTCCTTGTTGACGACGGCGATGATCCGGTCCGCCACGTCCGTGGCTCCCGCCCGGAGCGGCAGCAGGATCGCGAGGGCGGCCAGGGCGATTCCGGCAAGCCGCGCGCAAGCGAGGAGCCGGCAGGCCGCGCGCGACGGGAGGCGGCGCTCAGCGGTCATGCGGTGCGGGAGACTCATGGCCGGGACCGCTACGGGGCGGAGACGCCTGGGACCTGGCCGGGAGCGTCGGGAATGATGCGGGACGCGTCCGCCATGCGGATCGCGGCCTTGCTTCGGAGGGACGAAAGAAATTCCTCGAATTGCTTGCGACGCTTTTCAGCATAGAGCTCCTGCTGAAGCCGCTCGCGGGCGACGTGCGCGCTTCGGGCGTCCAGCGGGTCGCGGCTGGTGACTTTCACCAGGGCGAAGCCCGCGGCAACCTTGATCGGCTCGCTCACCGTGCCGGGGTTTTGCGTCAGAATGGCGGCCTCGATTTCCTGCGGCGCGGCGCCTTTCCGGTACGGGCCGAGGTCGCCCCCCCGGTACTTCGTCGCCTGGTCGGTCGAAAACTTCTGCGCCAGCTTGGCGAAGTCTGCGCCCGCTTCCAGCTGATTTTTCACGTCCAGTGCCTGCACGGCGGTGGGGACGATGATCTGCGCCGCGCGGATGTGTTCCGTGGCCAGCACGGCGGAGGAGTGCGCCATGTAGTAATCTTCCAGTTCGTCCTGCGTCACCTGCACGTGGGTCCTGGCCATCTCTCGAACCAGTTCGTCCAGCGCGAGCTGTTCCTGGAACCGCTGCGCCTTTTCGCGCACCGCCGTCGTCTGGTCGAGGCCCAGCCGGCGCGCCTCCTGCAGCAGCAACTCCCGCGCGATCATATCCTCCAGAAATTTCTTCTTGCCGCCTTCGCGCTGGTAGCGGGCCTGGCGGGACTCCGGCAGTTCGGCCCAGCGGACGTCGAATTCGCTCTGCGTGATGGGCTTGCCGTTCACGACGGCGAGGACGGGCGATTCGTCGGAGGCCGCCGGCGTGCATCCGGCCATGGCCAGCAGCGCGCAGACCAGCACGATACGCGCCGTGCTTGGTGCCGAGTATTGGGTGCTGAGTGGTGTGTGCACAGTATCCGATTAGGCTGATGGAACGGGCTTTTTGGTATCACAGACAGCCAGCGTTTGCAAGGCGGCGGTCAGTTCGGGGAACAGCGAGGCCCAGTCCGGCTGCGGCATCTGCAATTCGAAGGAGAGGGGCGAGCGCAGGCGGAATCGCCGCTGATACCGGTCCATGACCTTCCGGATGCCCGCCTCCGGGACGGCCGCCCTTGGATCGAACGTGAGCGTGGCCGTGGCCGGCGGCCCCGGCTTGACGTCCACCGCCGCCAGCCGGAGCGTTTGCGCCAGCATCCGGACCTGCATGACTTCGAACAGCCGCTCCACCGGATCGGGAAGCGGTCCGTAGCGGTCCTGAATTTCTCCGTGCAGCAGGGCCAGGTCGCCCACCTGGCGGCAGGAGGACAGCCGCTTGTAGAGCGACAGGCGCTGATGGGAGTCTCCGACGTACTCCTCCGGGATGAAGGCCGAGACGTTCAGATGCAGCGTCGGCTCCGGTTCTTCTTCGACCACGGTTCCCTTGATCTGCTGGACCGCCTGTTCGACCATCTTGAGGTACAGGTCCAATCCGATGGCTGCGATGTGGCCCGATTGCTGCCTGCCCAATAAATTCCCGGCGCCACGGATTTCCATGTCGGCGGCGGCGATCCGGAACCCTGAGCCCAGTTCCGTGAATTCCTGGATGGCCACGAGCCGCTTCTGCGCGTCGGGCGTCATCTCGCCCTCTTCCGGCGTCAGGAAATAGGCGTAGGCCTGATGCCCGGACCGGCCGACGCGGCCGCGCAACTGGTAGAGCTGCGCCAGCCCGAACGTGTCGGCGCGATGCACCAGGATCGTATTGGCATTAGGCACGTCCAGGCCCGACTGGATGATGGTGGAGGTCACCAGCACGTCCGCCTCGCGGCGCAGGAATTTGAGCATCACCGACTCCAGCAGACGCTCCTCCATCTGCCCGTGGGCCATGACCATGCGGGCTTCGGGCACCAGCGCCTGCAGCTTCGCGCCCATGCGCTCCAGCGTCTGGACGCGATTGTAGACAAAAAAGACCTGGCCGCCGCGGCCCAGCTCGCGGACGATCGCCTCCCGGAGGGCGGTCTCGTTGTAGCGCAGCACCTGCGTCTTGATCGCCAGCCGCCCGGCCGGGGCCGTCTCGATGATCGAGAGGTCGCGCAGGCTGGACATGGACATCTGCAGGGTGCGCGGGATCGGCGTGGCCGTGAGCGTCAGCACGTCCACCTGCGTCCGCATCTGCTTGAGCCGCTCCTTGTGGCGGACGCCGAACCACTGCTCCTCGTCGATGACGACCAGGCCGAGATTGCGGAACTGCACGTTCTTCTGGAGCAGGCGGTGCGTGCCGATCACGACGTCCACCGAGCCGGCCGCGAGATCCTTCAGGATCGCCTGGGCCTCCTTCGCCGTCTGGAACCGCGACAGCATGGCCACCCGCGCCGGGAACGGCGCGAAGCGCTGCGAGAAATTATCGTAGTGCTGCTGGGCCAGGATCGTCGTCGGCACGAGCACGGCCACCTGCCGGTTGTCCTCGACTGCCTTGAAGGCGGCGCGCATCGCGACTTCCGTCTTGCCGTAGCCCACGTCCCCGCAGACCAGGCGGTCCATCGGCCTGGGCGATTCCATGTCGCGCTTGATGTCCTCGATCGCGCGATGCTGGTCCTCCGTTTCCTCGTATTCGAACGCCGCCTCGAATTCATGCGTCAGCGTGCTGTCGCCTCCGTACCCGGCGCGCTTGACCACCTCGCGGTTCGCATAGAGCTCGACCAGTTCCTGCGCCATCTCCTCGATGTCCTTCTTCACGCGGGCCGTGGTGCGCGCCCAGCTGGAGCCGCCCAGCCGGTCCAGCCGCGGGACATGGCCTTCGGAGCCGGAATAACGCTGGATTTGATTGAGCCGGTCGAGCGGCACGTACAGTGTGTCGCTCCCGCCGAATTCCAGGATCAGAAAATCGCTTTCGAATTCCTGAACCGTCAGGCGGCGCAGGCCGCGGTAACGGCCGATCCCGTGCTGGACGTGCACGACGAAGTCGCCCTCGCTCAAATCCTCCAGCGACGAGAGAAACGCGGCGGTCTTGCTCTTGGGCGGCGGCCGGTGGCGGGCGCCCTTGGCGAAGAGTTCCTCCTCGGTAATGACGGCAAACCGGCCATCCGGCGAGACGAAGCCGGCCGACAGCTCGCCCTGCATCAGATAAAACGGCGGCTTCTGCGGACCGGCTGCGGCCCAGTGCTGCGGGGTCCAGCGCGCCGCCGGCAGGTCGTGCTCGCCGAACAGCGCCAGCAGACGGTCCACTTGGCCGCGGCTGCGCGCCACGAGCACGACCGGGCCATTGCTCCGCAGGCGGTTCAGGATCGCCAGGGTCTCGCTGAACGGCGTGCCGCGCTGTGCCAGGCCGACGCTCGCCGGGGATTGAACGGGAAAGGTGACGGCGGGGTTCCACGAGGCTTCCAGCGAGGCAAACGGCGCCGTGGCCAGGCATGGCCACGGCGAGGTGAGGGCCTGAATCTCCTCCCATGCGAGAAAGATCCGCGCCGGCTTCGGGTAGTGGGGGCGGTCGTCCTTTCCGCTGTGCCGCCCATAGGCGTCTTCAATTTCCTCCCAGAACTCGGCCGCTTTTTTTGACAAGGCCGGAGGGTTGTCGAACACCAGCGCCGGCGGCGATGAAAAATACTCCGGCAGCGTGTTCATCCCATCATACACGTCCGGCCCGCGCCATTCGGCGTCCGGCGGGAGCGGCTCCAACCCCTCGGGCCGGCCTTCGGGATGAATCAGCTCGCGGGCGGGCAGCACCCAGGCGTGATCGCGCGCGGCGGTGGATTTTTGCGTGGCCTGATCGAACAGGCGGACCGACTCGACCGTGTCGCCCAATAATTCCAGGCGCAGCGGGTCGTCGTAGGCGGTCGAATAAATGTCCACGATGCCGCCGCGGACGCTGAACTCGCCGGGAATTTCCACGACCGATGTACGCCGGTAGCCGAGCCGGAGCAGGCGCGCGATCAGCGCGTCGCGCTCCATCGTGCCGCCGGGCGCGAGCCGGAGGCAGGCTCCGGTGAGCACGGTGCGCGGGAGCACGCGATGGAGCAGGGCCGGGACGGACGTGACCAGCAGGGTGCGCTGTCCGGCTGTCAGGCGATGCAGCGTCCGCATCCGCCGCGCGACCAGTTCGACATGCGGCGGCGTCGATTCGTAGGGCAGGGTTTCCCACTCTGGAAAGAGCGCGAGCGGCTCCAGTGACAGTCCCCGCAGCTGATGGAAGAACGTCAGATCGTCATAGAGGCGCTCTGCATCTTCGTCGGAGGCGCTGACAATCAGCCAGGACCGGTCCTGCGCGCGCGCCAGCAGGGTCAGCGCGAAAGCCGTCGCCGAGCCGTGCAGGCCGGTCAGGCAGGGCCGGCCCTGCGCGCCCTGTAATGCATCCAGCGCCGGCTTGAGGACGGCGTCCCAACGGGAAACGGTTTGATCGGCGGCAGGCATGGGAATTGTGGTGAAACGTCAGACGTGAAGCGTGAGAGGCGAATCGTTGAAAAAGGCAGGGAGTGCGTGCTCTCCTTTCATCGACCGTCACGTCCCGCTTTTCACGCCCCCGCGGATTTTGTCGACGAGGGTGGTGGTGGAGACATCCGGCACGAGCGGAATGGTGCGCACGATCCCGCCGCGCGCTTCGACCGATTCGCGGCCGACGATCTGCTCCGGCTTCCAGTCGCCGCCCTTGACTAGGACGTCCGGCTTCAGGTCGACGATGAGCTGTCCGGGGTCCGCTTCGTCGAACAGCACGACGTAATCCACGCAGGCCAGCGCCGCCAGCACCTCGGCGCGCTGCGCCTGCGGCACGATCGGGCGGCCGTTGCCCTTGCTCAGCATCCGCACGGAGGCGTCGGTGTTCACGGCGACGATCATGATATCGCCCATGTCGTGGGCCGCCTGCAGATAACGGACGTGGCCGATGTGCAACAGATCGAAGCAGCCGTTCGTGAACACGATCCGCCGGCCCTGCGCGCGCCGGATGGGGAGGATCTTCATCAGATCCTCTCTGGTTTTGATCTTATCCAGCATGCCGCCCATCTTACTGGAAGAGCGGTCGCAAATCCTAGCCCGCATTATTCATGACGGCTTCTACTGCACCC
>MHEU01000015.1:0-407 GCA_001805245.1 Nitrospirae bacterium RIFCSPLOWO2_02_FULL_62_14
CCTTCATGATCCTTCAGCCCATGCGCGGACATCCGGGACCATTCCTCCCCGTCGGCCTTGAACCGCTGCACGCCCTTCGCCGCCGTTCCTGCAAAGAGCGTGTTGTCATCCGTCAGTACCAGCGCATGGACAACTGTTTCGTCGAGCCCTTTGGTCACCATCGTCCAGACGCCGTTCCCCTTCGGAAGGCGATAGACGCCGCCGCCCGTGCCGGCGTACACGACGCCGCGCGCGATCAGCAGCGTTTTGACCTGCCCCCTGGACAATCCGTTATTGATCGCCTCCCAGTTCCGGCCGCCGTCCTTTGTCCGGAACACGCCGCCGTGCAGCGTTCCAGCATAGACGGACCCGTCGTCCGCGACGGCCAGACAGAGGATGAACCGGTCACGCAAGCCAGTATTCACCGG
>MHEU01000015.1:504-1381 GCA_001805245.1 Nitrospirae bacterium RIFCSPLOWO2_02_FULL_62_14
CTAGGAGCCTGTCCGGCGTTGCCGTCCGTCGCGAGGCGAAGGAGGCGGGGCCAGATGCAAGGCCGCAGGTCCGAAAAAACCGGAGGTGTATTCGCTGGAATACATCGAGGATTTTTTCGGGCCGAGTACAACGCAGATGGTCTCGGATCGTTCGCCGCAGCAGAACGGTCAATGTCGGATCGGCTCCAAAGAGCCGCATGCAGTTCCGGGCCGGCTGGCATGCCGGGGTGCTTTTCTGCGGACGGTGGAGCTGCCGACAGGCATGCCTCCGGCAGGGAAAAAGTTAAAAGCGCAAAGGCAACAGTGTAGGCCGGAAAATGTTTGCCCGGCCCATTCCTGATGTTCATCGTCACTTTTACCTTTTACTTTTCACTTGTTACTTGATCCGCCGTCCCGCCGTCCCCGTTGGAACCAGCCCCTCGAGATGACTGCCGTCCGCCTCGACCCCGTCCGGCGACGGCTTTCTGCCGAACACCCGCGCCCCGATGATCCCGATCTCATAGAGCACGATCAGCGGCACCGCCATGAGCAGCATCGTGAACAGCGTGGCGTCCGGCGTGATGATCGCAGACAGAATCACCGCTCCCATGATGGCATGCCTCCGATACCGGCTCAGCATCGCGGCCGACACGATCCCGACCCTCGCCAGCAGGGTCAGCGCGAGCGGCAACTCGAAGGCGAATCCGAAGATCAGGAGAAACTTGACGTTGAAATCCACGTAAATGCCCGCGGCCATTTGAGGCGTCAGCGATCGATCCATGCCGAAACTGACGAAGAATTTGATCACCAGCGGCAGGATGACCAGGTTGCAGAATGTCAGGCCGAGGGCAAAAAACGCCGCCGACAGAATAAACAACGGAATGGCCCAGCGCTGCTC
>MHEU01000015.1:1407-11359 GCA_001805245.1 Nitrospirae bacterium RIFCSPLOWO2_02_FULL_62_14
ACTTCCAAAACTGATACAGGATGACCGGAAGGCTCAGTACGATTCCAGCCAGCAGCGAGATTTTGATGGATGCGAACAACGCTTCGGTGGGGCCGTAAAAAATAAGATCGTCGGTGAACGGCCGCTTGAACCATTCGATCAGATCGGCGGAATAGGCGAACGTCACCACAAACGCGGCGGCCATGGTTACGGCGATAATGATCAGCCGGCGCTTGATCGCGCTGATGTGCCCGGCGAACGGCGGGAGCATCACGGCCATGGCATCGCCCTCACGTCGATCATCGGCGCCCCTAGTGGGTTGCGGAATGCGCCTGCTGATCCCGGTAGGCGCGGATCAGCTTGGCAATCGTGTCTTTCATGGCCAGTTTTTCCTTGTGCATCTGCTTCACCTGCACTTCCTCCTGCGGCGTCAGCACGTGCCGTTTGTGCATGCCGGCCAGCTCGGCATCCAGACGATGGTGCTCGTCTTCAGTCTTGCGAAATTCGACGTTGGAGGCACGCAGCAGTTCCGCAATCCGCTCATCTGTCATCATGGGGTCCCTCCTTTGTAAAAAAAGATTGCCGTGATTTCTCCCGCGCTCGTGCAACCCGCGATTCATGACTCATCACGTCATCGTCCTGACGACAGATCGAGTTCCATCAGGACGGCATCCTCGGTCGGATGAGCATAATAGCGCGTCCGGACCGCCGTTCGCCGGAACCCTGCCTGCTCGTAGAGCCGCAGCGCCGCCGCATTCGACGCGCGCACCTCCAGCAATGCGCGCGTGACGCCTTGCGCGCGCCCCAGCGCCATGGCGTGCCGGAGCAATGCGCGCCCGAATCCACTCCGGCGGGCCGACGGCTCCACGGCCAGCGTCATCAGCCGGAACTCCTCGAAGACCACCCAAAAACAGACATAGCCGATAAACCCGGACGTCCCTCCCTCGTCGTCCGACGGCCAGGCCACATACAGGTGCCCGAAGGGGTTCTGCCCAAGTTCGACCTCGAACATCTTCCGCGTCCACGGCACCGAAAAGGAGGCCTGCTCGATCCGAAGGATACGGTCGAGATCCTGCTCAGTGGCGCGCACCATGGACAGGCCGCCGGCCTGCGACGTCTCCACCGCCATCACGATGCCCGTACCCTGCGCCGGGACGGTTGCCGGCGCGCTTTGGCCATCGGCGAAACGGCTCCCCGCCGCTCCCAGACGACCTCGGCCTCCGCGCGCTGAACGTATCGCGGAGACAGTCCCTGCCCGGCAATGTCACCGCGCTGAAGCCGTGCAATCCCTGCGCGAGCGACGCTGACCGCGGACGGACGCATGGCATCAGCCGGGGCTTCCCGCGTCCCGACCGCCTGCGCCTCGCACAGCCTGTGCAATTCCTTCTGGCATGTCAGCCAGCCTTCGCCGAACAACGTCACGGAACCCGACAACGACTGCACCATCGCCTCAAGCGTCCCGGCACGTTCTTCCTGCACCTGATTGAGCGCGCCGTCAGGCAGCCACCGGTACTGGGCCCAGTAGACCTCGCCGGTCCGTGACCGGATGACCGGACAGAGCAGATCCGGCGAACCGCGCAGATTCCACGCCATCGCCTCAAGCGTCGGCACGGCCGCCAGCGGCAACCCCGTCACCAGGCGGAATCCCATCATCGTGGCCAGGCCGACGCGCAGCCCGGTGAACGAGCCGGGCCCGATCGAGACGGCCAGACCGTTCAAATCGGACAGCGCCATCCCGCACGACGCCAGCACCCGATCGATCGCCGGGACCAGCAGCCTGGCATGCGACCCGGCCGCATCTTCATCCACACGGGCAACGACCGTGTCGCCGTCCATGACGGCCACGCTCTGCCACGAAGTCGCGGTCTCAACCGCCAGGATTCTCATGCGACTGGTTCTCCAACCGCGCAGCCAGGCAAGCCTACATTGTTCATGACGGTTCGTGACGAAACCGACGAGACGCGTCGCGAGACGGGCACGCGAAGCCTGGGGACTGACACCCTTCCCCGCATCTGCGCGAGGTGTCTGTCCCCTTCGATGCGGCGGGAAGGGGGACAGGCGCCAGGAAGAAGGGTGCCAGTCCCCACCAGTACGTCGAGGTCGCGAGGGGCGAGCCTGCCCGCTGGCCGCGTGGAAATCGCGAACAGGCTTGTCGTAGCAGCGTCTCGGCGGTTGCAGTAGAACCGTTCAGGAATGATGTGGGCTAACTCTTCCGGTTTGAGCGTCGGATTCAGGACGATTTCGTGAAACGTCAACACCATCGAGCCGGACGAAACCCGGTCCACGACCGTAATCTTGAAGGGCATCGGCTCCGTGCGGCCGGCTTCCTGTCCCGCCGGCGCAGCCATCGCAGGCGCCGAAGCCACGACGCGATAATCCTCGAACGTCATCGAGGCTTCCACCTCGCCATCGTCGCGCATCCGCTCCTCCTCCACCACCTGCAACGTCCGGCGCTCGAACCAGAGACGGCGGAGCAACCGGTCCTCCGGCGCCGTTTGAAACACGTCCAACCGGTAGCGGTCGCCGTCTTCCGAAAGCGTCGTCCGCAGGCGGCCTGCTGACGATCCATCCCCGATCACGCCGCCGACCGCCCACCGGCTCAATTGCAACAACCGGCCGATTTTGGCCTGCTTCAATTCCTCGAGCGGTCCGGCATACCGCTTCCCCTCAGCCGGAAGATCGAGCCGGTAATGCGTCCTGTTCTGGATGAATTCGAACAGTTTGCCGCCCAGATGATTGAATCCCTGCAGCCGCAGCGATTCCGGGCGGCGGTAATACACGGCGCCTTCGACGCGTTGCGCGATGGGCATCACGGAGCCCGTCACCTGCGCCCTGAACAGGCCCTTCATCGTCTGAATGGCCATCCCGCGCGCCTGCAACCGCCCCGTCAACTGCTCGACGGTCGCCTGTTTCAGCGGGACCTCGGGCTTGGCTTCCCACAGCGCGCAACCGGATACGCTCGCAACAGCCGCAGAAAAAACCAGGATTGAAAGTGCGGAACGAAACAAATTCAGCATCGCATAATTCGCTTTAAATGAATATGGCATCCAGGGCGTCGCCTACTTCACGAATACCGACCAGTTCAACGTCCTTCATGGGATCGAGCTTTGCCAGGTTCCGCTCGGGCAGAAGGCACCGGCGGAACCCCATTTTGACGGCTTCCTTCAGCCGCAATTCCGCCTGGCTGATCGCGCGAACTTCCCCTCCCAGCCCCACTTCCCCGAATACGATCGTCTGGCGATCGATCGGCCGCTCGCGCAGGCTGGAGGTCACCGCCGCCACAATGCCCAGATCGATCGCCGGCTCGTCGATCGTCATCCCGCCCACCACATTAATATAGACATCCTGCCCGGACAGATGCATGCCGAGACGCTTTTCCATCACCGCGAGCAGGAGCGAAACACGATTCAGCTCGACTCCGTTCGCCATCCGCTTCGGCATCGCGTAGTTGGTCGGCGAAACCAGCGCCTGCAACTCGACCAGAATCGGCCGCGATCCTTCCAGGCTGGACACGACGACCGAGCCGGTGCTCTTCTGCGGGCGCTCGGCTAGAAACAGCTCGGACGGATTCGCCACTTCTTCCAGACCGGAATCCTTCATCTCGAAGACGCCGATCTCGTTGGTCGAGCCGAACCGGTTTTTCACCGCGCGCAGAATCCGGTAGGCGTGGCCCTTGTCCCCCTCAAAATACAGCACCGTGTCCACGATATGCTCGAGCAGGCGGGGCCCGGCAATGGCGCCTTCCTTCGTCACATGGCCGATGATGAAGACCGGCACGCCCGTTCGCTTCGCGAGCCACATCAGCTGGCCGGCCACTTCCTGCACCTGGCTGATGCTGCCCGGCGCCGACGTGAGCTGATCCGTATAGACCGTCTGGATCGAATCCACCACGATGGCGGTCGGCGTGAGTTCCTGCACCGCCTTGAGAATTTCCTGGAGCGAGGTCTCGGCCAGAATCAGCAGCCCGGTGCTTGCAATTCCAAGCCGCTGGCTCCGCATCTTGATCTGCCGGGGAGATTCCTCGCCCGACACATACAGCACATGGTCGTCCTTTGCGGCCAGGCGCGGAAGAACCTGGAGCAGCAGGGTGGTCTTGCCGATGCCGGGATCGCCGCCGATGAGCACGACCGAACCGGGGACGACCCCGCCGCCCAGCACCCGGTCGAACTCGCCGATGCCGGTGCCAGTCCGATGCTCCCCGACCATCTCGATGTCATCGAGCGGAGTGGCTTTGGAGATCGGTCCGCCGATGGCAGGAGGCCGGCCTTTGCCGGTAGCCGGAAGCCGCTCTTCTTTCATGCTGTTCCAGCCGCCGCAGTCCGGGCAGCGGCCGACCCACCGAGGCGAGGAATATCCGCAGGATTGGCAGTGAAACGTGGTTTTGGCCTTCACTGGCCAGAGCCTCTATATTAAAGGAAGGACGACTGCCACCATTCTAAAGCAAGCGCGGACAAAACTCAAAGGCGATGGGGAACGAGCGTGGCGGTCGGCCTCCCTTCCGTGCTCGCGCAACGCGCGCTGGAGCAAGGTGAGCTGGCGGTTTGGCCTCCTCCCGTGCTCGCAGAACGCGCACACTCGGAAGGTGCTCGTTCGATGCGCGCAGTCGAAGGAGACCAAACCGCACTCACAAGGAATGGATGGAAAACAACACAAGGAAGGTCCTCGCCATGGGCAAGGGGCGCGTCTCGGCGCGCCCAGGGTGGGCGGGTGAAAGAGAGCGCGCAGTTGAAGTGAGACCGGGCCGCCGCTCAGGGGACCGGACAATCCTCCGGTAAATAAAAAAACAAAACGGTGACAGACCGCTTGAAAGTCTGTCACCGTTAACGCTTCGCCACGTTCACGAGGCTATGCCAGTAGTGACTGCCCTATACCCTTGTACGTCCCAGTTTCTTCCTCCAAACTTTTACTTTTTTGGTATTGAACAATTATGAAACCGTCTGATAGATCGCAGGGCGATAGCGTGGACGGGGAATGGGCTTGCCTTCGTCGCGGGCGGCAGCAAGCCAGGCCTTTTTGGCAAGTTGCGCCTGCTTAAGAGCCTCTGCCGGGGTTTTGCCGAACGCGGAGCACGCTTCGAGGTCAGGGATATCGGCAATATAGCCCTTGTCCGCGTCGCTGTAGAAGATATTGATGTGATAGTCCTTCATGGCTCATCTCCCGTTTCAAGCGTTAGATTATACCGTTCCACGATATCAAGCAACTGGCGGACCTGATACGGCTTGGCCTTCCCGCCGACGTCCTGAAGATTAATCAGTTCCTTGATCCGTGGATGAACAAAGATGTGATGGCTCCCTTTAATTCTTGACAAACGATACCCAAACGCCTTGGCCAACGCCACGGCCTCGCTGAACCGCAGGTTTTTCGAGCTCGCCAGGGCTTTTGCCAGCAGTTTCTGCTTATTCATACGGTTCTCAACACCTTTTACTGACCTCTGTCGGTCTTCTACCTGAATCCCTTAGGCGGATCAAATACGGC
Organism: Nitrospirae bacterium RIFCSPLOWO2_02_FULL_62_14; assembly: GCA_001805245.1. Classification (GTDB taxonomy): domain Bacteria; phylum Nitrospirota; class Nitrospiria; order Nitrospirales; family Nitrospiraceae; genus 2-02-FULL-62-14. The sequence goes on from MHEU01000015.1 coordinate 6,862, forward strand.
GGGCGAACAAGGCATGGCTGCGGAAACGATCTGGCAGTCGGCCTCCCTTCCTTGCAGAAGAGTTGGGGTCAGGTCTTGACTTTAACATCAGACAACTCCGCGAGGCGCACCCCCCAGCGCCGATCCGTCGCCAGCCGTCGAGGGAAACAACGGGGACATTCGTCATTTCCAATGTGAGCAGGCTACGCTTTCCTCAGAATTGTGTAAATATTCTTGGGAGGGAAATAGGACATTCACTTTCCAAGGGTAATCACTACTGGGACAGCCCGCTGGACTTGGTGAAGCGTTAACGGTGACAGACTTTCAAGCGGTCTGTCACCGTTCTATTTATATTTTTCGGAAGGCTCAATTTCTTTCGAGCGGCGGGTTGGCCTCCTCCGACTGCGCGCATCGAGCGAGCACCGCCCGCTTCGATACACATTCGAATAAATCTTGTGTGCGCGCTCGGCGAGCAAGGGAGGAGGGCACCCGCCAGCTCGCTCTTTCTTCATCAGCCGGCGATTCCCCCTATAGCTTCTTCCTCACGTCCTTCCACTCCTTCACCGCCTTGGCCTTCTTCGGCAACTCGCCCTTGTCAGGCTCCGGCACGATCACGACGTCCATCCGGTGCGCAACCAGGACGTCGGCAAACACCCGGCTCCGGCCGATGCCGGCTTTCACGTTCGTCCAGCCGTCGGCCCGAAGCTGATCGATCTTCCCCCCCAGCGCCTGCTCGCCCGGCCGCACCGCCATCACGAGACCGAGCGGGAACTTGTGCTGCGCAAGCCACTCGCGTGCATCCCCCCGCCCGCTGCCGAACGGATCGCCTGCATCCCCGGGAGCCCACGACAGATAGATGACGTTATAAAAAAACTGCGTCAGCCGCTTCAACTCATCGGCTGCGTCCGGCGCAGGCAGAGGATCTCCCTGCCCGCCCGCGGGAACGGGCAGCGACGGCACAGGCAACAAGGATGGCTTCTCCGGTTGCAATACGGCAGCCAGCTCGACGAGAAGAATCGGGCGCCGGCGCTCCCAGGCGCCCAGCACGGCCCTGGCGTCGGGACTCGTCGCCCTGGGATTCGGCGCCAGCTTGACCGTCACTTCGTGATTGCCGCGGACTTTCGGCGTATAGCCCAGAAACGCGCGTCCGTCCCCGCCCGTCATGGCTTTCGCGACGGATTTGCCTTCGATAATCAGTTCGAGCTGTTCCCCGCCCAATCCCTGCAGCATTCCGAGCAGTCCGCTTCTAGTCAGCACCGCCTCAACTCGCGCCGGCTGCCCCGGCAGAACCAGCACATCCCGGACGGATAGTTGGCCGTTGATTTTTTCAGCGGCATGGGTGTGTGAACCGGCGAGCAACAAAACAACGCAGCCAATACGAAGGACGCGGAGCAACCTGCCGCCTGTCAATGCGTCACGTTTCACCGTTCGACACGCTCACGGTCCCGAGTCATATCGAGGGACGAATCACCCTTCGACAAGCTCAGGGTCCCGAGTTCAGTCGAGGGACGCTTCACGCGTTCACACAAGTCCGTGGCCGCGCTTGACGATGGAGAAGGCATCCGCGGCGGAAAAGATGGCGAAGCTCAGGTAGAGCAGTTCCGCAGGTAGCCAGATGGTGCGGGAAATGACCAGTAATGCGAGGCCGAACGCGAGGAAGGTGTAGCCGCTCTTCTCGCCCAGGTAGAGGTGGCCGAGTCCGGCGATAATCGAGAGCGACGCAGCGCGAAGGCCGTGCCAGGTTTTCTCTCTGGCGTCCATCCGCCTACAGCGCCCTCAGGACCGCCAGCACGTCCTTGGCATGACCGTCCACCTTCACCTTGCGGAAAGCGGCCCTGATCACGCCGGTTTCATCGATCACAAAGGTGCTGCGTTCGATGCCCCAGTATTTCCGGCCGTACATATTCTTTTCCTTGTACACGCCATAAGCTGTCGACACCTTGGCCTCCTCGTCGCACAGCAGCGAGAACGGAAGACTGTACTTGGCGATAAATTTCTGGTGGGAGGCCTCGTCGTCCAGGCTCACGCCGAGCACGAACGCGCCGGCCTTCCTGATCGCCGTTTCCGCATCACGAAATTCGCAGGATTCCTTTGTGCATCCCGGCGTGTCGTCCTTGGGATAAAAATACAGCACGACCGGGCTCCCCGTGACGTGCTTCAGCGTGACCATCCGACCTTCCTGGTCCGGCAATGAAAAGTCTGGTGCCTTGTCGCCGGCACCGACGGGCTTAGCCATGCTGGAGTGCTCCACCTGTCATGCGCAACCGGGCCGGATGGCGTTCGGGTCAGCGCGGTCCGCCACCGCCAGGACTACGAGCGGCACCGCGGTAGGGGTCCGGCTCTTTTTTGGGAATATTCGAATCGGGAGAACCGTACGGGCTTAATGCAGGCGAATCCCAAATGACCTTATTGCCCGGGGCCAGATTGGCGGCCTGCATAAAATGCTCCCTCGCAGCCCCGGTATCGCCCAGCTTGAACAAGACCAGGCCGAGGTTGTAATGGGCTTCCCCGGAATTGGGCGCCGACGACACCGCTTGCGCGAACAACGACTTCGCCTCATCGTACTGCCCGGCTTTGTAAGCGCCGGTCCCTTGCGACGCATATTGCTGCGCGGCTTGAGGCACGTTCGGCGCCAGCAGCAATGGCTCCCGTCCCTTGACCTTGGATTCGCTCGCACAGGCCGACAGGCCCCAGACCAGCAGCACAGCCAGCAGCGTCATCGCACTGATTCGTTGTGTGTTCATGAATGCACCCTCTTTCGGCTTTCCTCTTCGAACGTTTTACGATACAGGACATCCCACTCCTGGCTGCCCTCGATGATCTGCCGCGAATAGGAGGCCAGCCGGGCCCGGACGGCACGATCGACCGCCTCCTCCTGCGCGAGTTCGGCTGCCAGCACGCGCTTGATCTCGCGCAACGCCGCCGTGTCGTCGCCGGCGAGCTTCGCCGTCATGCTCTTCTTGATCGCGCCAAGAATGACGTGCGAAAGATGACTGATCTTTTCCTCGCTCAATAACATCGCGGTCAGTTTTCAGCAATCAGCCGTCAGCTTCGGAACTCGACCAGCATGTACTGAGAGCCGAGCGCTGATAGCTGACAGCTCTGCTTCACAGAATCACTCCACGATCTTTTGTCAACTGCTTTTTCACCATCACAAACATCTTCTGGTAGTCCACCTGCCCCTTTTCGATTTCGGATTCATACTTCTTCATCAGCGTCCGTACCTCGGCGTTCAGCTTATCCTCAACCGACAGCTCCTCCGTGATGGCATGATGCAGCGTCTGCACCAGCGCCTGGTGGGAACCGGCCAGCGTCACCACCTTCTGCTGCGTCAACTGTTGGGCGAGCGACTCGGCGATGTGCGCGACCCGTTCCCTGGACAGCTTCATGCCCGCTCCACCTTGATGCGCGTGGAACCCATCGCCTGCCGCAGCACGGTGGCGTCGCCGACGATGCGCCCGATGACGTTGACCCGGTCGGCCGGGACCGGGTCCGGTCCCATGCTCATGGGCGTCCGTCCGAAGAACACGGCCAGCATCTCTCCGGCCCCCCAGAACGCCACATCGCCGACCTTCACCTGCGTGGTCGCCATTTCCCGGTGATCCTTCACTCCGGGAATGTTAAAATAGAATTCCTCGCCCCACATATTCACGGGCGCCTCGACCGGTAACGCGGCATAGACGCCGTTCGCCGTCCTGTTCGACTTCAGTTCGGCTTCCAGCTTGACCGGTCCGACGATGATACGAATGCGTTGCGGTGCTTGATCTGCCATAGGGGGTAAGTGGACGGCGCATCATCACAAAATGACGTGCTGACTCGCGGGATGCTAACTTGTTTCCCAGGTGAAATCAAGGCTGGCCCGCATTATTCATGAGCACTTCTGCTACAATCGCACCCTCGCTGTTGCGACAAGCCTGGCCGCATTTGTTCGGCGGCCAGGCGGGCGGCCTCGCCGCTCGCCCCCTCGACGTACTGTTTTAAGTACGCCTCGGGTTCTCGCAACTCCGGGCGCCCGTCTCACGACGCGATTGTGCGATTTCGTGACGAACTGTCATGAACAATGCGGGCTCGACTCGACTGGGAGCCGCCTCCATGCTGGAATCCACCTTCATTTTCCTGAAGGGCGTCGGCGAATGCACCGAGCGCCGGCTCTGGGACGAGGGCGTCGCGACGTGGGACGCGTTTCTCTCCGCCCCGGCGCTCCCCGGCATCTCGCACGCGCGCAAAACGCTCTACGATGCGGACGTGGCGGCGGCGCGGGAGCATTTTGCCCGGCGCAACGCGCGCCATTTTTCCCGCTGCCTCAAACCGCGCGACCAATGGCGGCTGTACGACGCCTTCCGGCCCCGCACGGTGTTTCTCGACATCGAAACCACCGGCACCGCGCCCGACGGAGGCGAGGTCACGATGGTCGGCCTCTACAGCGCCGGTCGCATGACGACCCTCATCCGAAATGAATCGCTCACCGGCCCGCGGTTGGCGGACGAACTGGAAGGCTACGACCTGATCGTCACTTTTT
>MHEU01000015.1:11383-11541 GCA_001805245.1 Nitrospirae bacterium RIFCSPLOWO2_02_FULL_62_14
TCCTGAAAGCCAAGTACCCGCGCCTGCAACTCGACCAGCCGCACTTCGACCTCTGCTTCGCCGCCAGGCGGCTGGGCTATCACGGCGGACTGAAACAGATCGAGTCCACGCTCGGCATCGCGCGTCATGCCTCCGTCCAGGGCATGGACGGCTGGGAA
>MHEU01000015.1:11551-23942 GCA_001805245.1 Nitrospirae bacterium RIFCSPLOWO2_02_FULL_62_14
TCTGGTACCAGTGGCAGGCGGGCGACGAGCAGGCCCTGTCCCGGCTCGTCACTTACAACGCCGCCGACACAAGGAATCTCGAACCGCTGGCGGAGCATCTCTATCGCGAGCTCGTGTTGCGCTATGGTCCTGCCGCTTTCCATGACAAACGCCCTTAATCTGCTCTGCCAAAAAGATTGACAACTCGACGGACCGGCAGGTAGCCTCACAGTTTAGATGCCCGCGTTTCATTGCACACGTACCAGACGATCCCCGTTCATCGGCGGCATCCTGCTGCTCGCACTGATGGTCGCATGCGGGGTTCCTCCGTCCCGCGCCGCCGATCTCAACACGCCCGAAGACGTCATTCGTCTCCTCGTCCGCGCGAACGCCGAGAAAGACATCGCCACCCTTTCGCGATACATGGTTCACGACACGGACGTGGTCGGCTACACTATCGGCGGGCGGAAGTATGTCGGCTGGCCGGCGTTCGAACGGGTGATGAAGGATGAATTCGATGCCGTCGCCAGGCTCGAGATTCCGATCACGGAGTTGAAAGTGTGGCAGAAGGGCGACGTCGCCTGGTTCTCGATGGAACTGGACTACATCCGCTATGTCGGCACCGGCGCAGGCCAGTCGAGAATGTCACTCCCCCTGCGCGAGACCGGAGTGCTGGAGCGCCGGGACGGACGATGGATGCTGCATGTCTGGCATGAATCATCTCAACGCGGGCCGGCCCTCAAAGCCGTCAACCCGGGCGGCACCGCGTCCGCGCAAAAGATTTCCACCTCGTCCGAAACACCCGATTTCAGCGGCGAATGGGAGATCGAAGAAGAGGATAAATCCTACCGTGCGATGTTGGATAAGGCCGGCAACGGCACCTACACCCATAAAGGCGGAATTCTGAAAACCACCGGTTTCGCCAACCGTCTCTGGCAGGGCACCTGGCAGCAACCGGAGAACGACCGGGAAGGCGGCTTTGAGGTGCTGCTCTCCGAAGACGCGAAAGAAGCCAAGGGGATTTGGTGGTACTCTCGTGTCGGCGACCACAAAAACATTCCTCCGCGCGAGCACGGGGGAACCTACACCTGGAAGCGGCTGACACCGCCGCCAGCACACTAAACACGACCAGGCCGGATCACACTCAGGAGGAGAAGTTATGAACCGCGTGCTACTTGCAATACTGCTGACGATCCTGCCGGCGGGAACAGTCCTGGCCGACGGCGGCCATCACCACGGTGCCGCACCAGCCGTGCCGACGCTCAAGAACCAGGTGACGACACGAATTTCGGTCACCGAAGATACCGTTACACTGACGTTCGGTCCGATCGATCTACCCTCCCCGCACGAAGGGGATCTGGCCGCCAGCCTGCCCAGGCATATCTTTCAATTGCCTGAAGACAGATATATGACCGGCTACAAGTCCGAAGTGTTCACTCAGGACGGCAAGGCCCTGCCGCAGAACTATCTCCACCACATCCTGATGATGAACAACGACAAGCCGAGCGTGTCCTGCGACGGAGAGCCGCTGTTTTTCGCCGGCGCCGGCCTCGAATTGCTGGAAACCAGGTTCCCGGACGGTTATGGGGTCAAGCTCGAAAAGGGCAGGCATCTTATGTCGGTCGTCGCCTTCTATCATAAGGCGCCGCCGACAAAGAACGTCATGGCACGATTCACGATGTACACCACCAAGAAAGGCACGCCGGTAAAAGAGATGGACGTGTACCAGGTCGGCGTGAACATCGTCTGCTACAGCAAATTCTCCCAACGAGGGTCCGATCAAACGGATGAAGGCATCGAGATCAAGCCCGGCGTGTCCATCCACTCTGCGCCGCTGAAGTTCAAGATGGACGGCTGCGTGAAGTTCGCCTATCCCCACGGACACGACGAACTGCTTCTGATTACGCTGGACAACAAGACGACGAAGCAGACGCTGTTGCGGACGGTGCCCGATGTCGGCATGGACGGCACCTTCATGACGTTTCAGCCGCATCAGGTTTATAAGGATGCCGCGGGATTTTCCGTCAATACAAAGGATGAGTACGAAATGACGATGGTCCACCACCATCCAATCCACAATCCCAACGTGCAGCACGGTATGGGGAACTACCTGCTCTACATGACGCCGGGCGAATGCTCCCCGGCCAATATGGCGTCCTCCGTGCAGTAACGCACTCCCGCACTTGTCCGGGTTGATAAGCCCTGGTTCCGATGAGGAATCAGGGCTTTTTTATCTTTTCGATTTCATATCGATATCTATATATTGTGGCAAAATAGCTGCTTGACTACATTATCTTGTTGTGGCATAGACTATGACGTTCAATCGGAGCGCGTTGGACCAGAATCGAGCCTGCGCTATAGATGAATCCACCTCGTCTCAAAAAGCCCTATGCGTCGATGGGTTCGCCAAGTCTGGCGGCCGATTCATCTCAAGGCATCGCACTCTCCGATACAAAATCGCTTACCCTTCTGCTCATCCACGAGCAGGCCGAGGAAATCAAACAAACCACCATCTGCATGAGACAGGTGTATCCCGGATGCCGCGTTGAGGCGGTGTATTCTGCGGAGGAAGCCCTGGAATGGGGTCCCAAACAGGAGTGGGGCGTCATTTTGCTCGACGAGCAACTGTCGCACCGTAATGCGCTCGACCTGCTTCCCGAACTGCGGCGCCAGGCTCCGTCGTCGGTCATTATCGTGCAGGCTGACCACCACGACGCAAAAACGGCTGCCAAGGCCATCCGGGCGGGCGCGGATCTCTTCCTCTACAAAAAATCGCCGGCGTTTCTGACGGAATTGCCGATCGTCACCCGGGGCGTGCTGGAACAGCGGGCCCTGCAGAAGGAACTGGCCGCCGCCCGGGAACGGCACTCCTGCCTGGTCGAGCACTTCCCGGGACTGCTCTATGAACTGGATGCGGACGGCCGATTCGTGGCTATCGGCGCCGGCGTCACGGCGCTCCTCGGCTATAGTTCCCAGGAATTGACCGGCACGCATTATTCGTCGCTGCTTCACCCGGATGAATGGCGACTCGCCCGGCACCATCTCCACGAACGTCGGACCGGCCCGCGGGCTCAGCGCGACAAGGCCGTGCGGCTCATTGGAAAGCATGGCGGTGTCGTGAAGGTCGCCTGCCAGACAGCCGGCCTGTACGGCTTGCAGCGGCAATTCCTGGGCACCATCGGCATCATCAAACAGGCTGGCGAAGGCAGTTCAACGGCATCCGCTCTGACACGTCCCCACGATCATGGGCGGCGCGCCGACCCTGCCCCCTTCCCCGCGCCCGCCGTCAAAGAACCACGGGCGTTCTATCCCGACCGGCGTCGCGCCGGGCGCGTCTCCGTTCAGATGGAGGCCTCCCTGCACCTTCGCGATACTGCATTTCCAGGAGTCGTTCAAGATATCAGCCTGACGGACGTTTATGTGGTCCTTGACGTGGCTCCGCCCGTGACGCAAGACCAACCCGTCCGGCTCGATTTCTTTCTGGACGGAGCCATCCTGCAGGTTATGGGAAAGATTGCCGAGATCCGGCATGTGCCTGCGCAATCGGAGGCGCCACAGGGGCAGCAACGGCTCGGCCTCGCCATCCTCTATTCGGACCTGGGAGCAATCGAACAGCCGATTCTCTCCTCGTTGCTTGAGGAACTCCACGTCCAGCCCAGCTGTGCGAAGCTGACCATATTCCCTTCCTTATCCCGCAACGTCGAATCGCACTGATCAGTCGAACATCAAAAATATTCCACGGCCCGTTAGACTGTACAAAATTGGCCGGCGCATCTCTTTCGTTAGGTGAATGCCACAGGTTGTTGAAAAGACAAATAATTTTGCCAAACCAGACATGACTTGCTATAGTCGTCGAGCTTACTCCCTTCTCTTGCAAGGAGGATTTGATGCGGCACAGCGCCGGCATGGCCTCAAAGGCTCTTCCTGCGGATCCCAAGAATGCTACAGCGGCTTTGCCGACACCGATTCAGCCCCGCACGATTCAGCCGCGTCGCTATCAACGCGGAACTTTTTCTGTCCCCGTTTGCATTCAACAAGGCGCTCACCAGATACACGGCAAAACCATGGATTTCACGCCGGGCGGTCTGCGCTTGCTCTGCCGGAACGCTCAGGCTCTGGCGCCCGGCTCCGCGCTGAACATGACCCTCCAGTTCGGCGAGACGTGCAATCTCACCACCGCGGCACAAGTGGCCTATTGCCTGGAGTCATCCGCCGACAAGACATGCACCATGGGCATCCGGTTCGCGGGCCTGCGGGATTGGGAGCAAACGATCGTCCTCTCGGCGCTCAAGGAACTCTCTGAATCCGACCACTCCAGGCAAGCCTCGCTCATCACCATGCACGTCAGTGAAAGCGCTCTCGCGCAGGAGGCTGTTGCGCTCAGGACCGAGTCCGCTCAACCGTCATTCGTCGCCGCCGAACCGGTCATTCGTGAAACTCCTTTTCTGTATCCAGAACGCCGTAAGGCCCCCCGCCTCACGGTTCGGGCCCTGGTGAATATCAAATTCAACGACACGCTTCACAAAGCTACGCTTCATGACGTGAGCCTGTCCGGCCTCTATCTCACGTTCGACATGCCGCTTTCCGTCAATGCACTTCAGCCCGTTCAACTTGGATTCGCGAGCGACATCGGCGTCCTGGACATCCGTGGAACGATCCGCGGGATTCGTGAGGACACGCAGGAACAAGGCAACGGAGTGAGCACACCGGTGCTGGGCATCGCCATTCACTACCCCTCCTTGGATCCGGTCGAGGAGAAAGGGCTCGCCTCACTCCTGGAAGAGGTTCGCGAACATCCATCCGCCTTGAAACTGACCGTGTTCCTGGTTCCCCTGGAAACCGGTGACTTGTTGCTCGAAATCAGCTCAGCGAGTGCGGACACCGTTGACGTAACGCCAATCCATCCAGGCCAATCGCACCGGACCGACGCCCTTCCCGTCGATCGACGATTAGCCGGACGAGCGGACTTGGCACTCCCTGCGTGGCTGCGATTCACGCCTTCCGGCCTGGAGCAGCGGGTGCAGACCTCGAATTTCAGTGTCGGAGGCGCCAGCATTCGTCTCGTGACGCAATATCAGCCCCTTGAACGTCAGGTTGAACTCAAGCTTACATCACCAGAACACGTCATGGCCGGTGAACCGCTGCGCGAGATTCGCGTAGAGGCCGAGATCATGTGGATGATCCAGGACCGGCCGGCAACCTTCGGCCTGCCGGCCGAGTCATCCGATCGCACCTGCCGTCTCGGTCTCCGCTTCATCTACCCGGACGATGAAAGTCAACGCATGATCGCTCGACTGGTCGGAAAACTCCTCGTCTCCTCGCACCGCGTCGAGGAACGACGAGGCACCGATCGAGTCGTCAGCGCGCTGCTGGAGCACCGAAACCCACACGGGCAACGGATCGCCCTGTACCATGATCACCTTCGCATCCCTCTCCCGCCAGGCTCGCCCCTCATCATCATCTCCCCCGGTTACGGAGAAACGAAGAAGGAATATGTGGCCTTGGCCCATCACTTCGCCATCAATGGATGCCATGTCCTGCGGTACGACCATACGAACCATGTCGGGGAGAGCGAAGGCGATATTCTCCATTGGACGCTGACTCATATGTGCCAGGACCTCATCGCGATGCTGAACTTTGCAGAACGCGGATGGCCTGCGAGCCCGATTGCAGTCGTTGCCACCAGTCTGGCCGCCCGGGTCGCGTTGAAGGCTGCAACCGAAGACTCGCGGATCAAACTGCTGCTACTGCTTGCCGGCGTCGTGGATCTCCAGGCGACACTGGAGGCTGTCCACAACGAGGACTTGATCGGCACCTACCGGCTCGGAGTCCGTCGGGGAGTCGTCAATGTCCTGGGATTCAGCGGCAATCTTGACAACTTTTTGAACGATGCCATCAAAAACGGATATGCCGACTTGCCAACGACCCTCGCCGATGCCGGGCATATCCGAACACCGGTGATCCTCTTCACAGCCGAGCAGGACGCGTGGGTACGCTTGGAGTCCGTCAAAACGGTCCAGTCGGCATTGGGTCCCAACCTCAGACACCTCTATCTGATTCCCGAGGCCCTCCACCGCCTGCACGAGAACCCGGCCAAGGCATCGGCCGTATTCCGACAGTTGCTCTCCTGCTGCCTCGATGAGTTTTACCCCCTCACTTCCCAGGGAACCATCGTCGAGCCATCGCTGCGGGAGATTCGTCTTCAGGGCAGGCTGGAACGAGAACGGTCGCGCACCCAGCATCTCATGGCCAAAGGTGAAACCCTGGAATTCTGGCGGGACTACCTGGCGCACTTTCACTATATCGTCAATTCTTCCGATTACTGGCATCTCCTCGATCAGATCTACAGCCTGATCGGCTCCTGCGATCATGAAGAAAAGATACTGGACGCCGGATGCGGAAACGGCAACCTTGGCGCATTCCTGCTCATCAACAGGGTCTACGGCGCTCGCGCCTCGTCCAAGAACAGAAACCGACCCATGCATTACATCGGAATGGATTTTGTCCCGGCTGCGCTGACCGAAGCGGGCCGCAATTTTTTAAAAGTCCGCGCTGATTCCCAGGGCTCGCCACTCGCCGTGGTCGACCATCACACCCTCTTGAAGACTTCCCTGTGTCTGGCCGACCTCAATCTGCCTCTCCCGTTCCGTGACAACGAGTTTGACCGGGTGATTTCCAACCTGGTCATCGGCTACGTTCAGGATCCCCTCTACACACTCCGAGAATTGCTACGGACGTTAAAGCCAGGAGGACGCCTGATCATCACCAACCTGAAGCCCCACGCAGACCTCTCGCAAATCTACCGCAACTTCGTGGCGGCGGCTCGTTCGACCGAGGAAATCGAGGAAGCGCGGCAAGCCCTGAACAATTCCGGCAAGATCAAACAGGGCGAAAGCAACGGCATATTTCGGTTCTTTGACAAGCAAGAACTGGTCGTATTGCTGACCTCCGCCGGCGTTTCCCATCCTCGCATCTATTCCACATTCGCAAATCAAGCGTTTATCGCGGTTGCCGAAAAACCGAGCGCAAGTACCACCCTAGAGTCTCCGAAAAAGACTCTTCTGCGTGATTGACGAATGAACTTCTACGCCCTCAGCAGTCTCGTGAACGGGCTGTCCGCCACTGCGCTGGGGATACTTGTTTACTTCCGTTCCACCCGCAACCCCAAACATCTCACGTACGGGATGTTCTGCCTGACCGTCTCGCTGTGGAGCTACGCTTCCTTCGCCTGGCATTACACGGATTCACGGGAATTTGCCTTTCTGTTCACGCGCCTGTTGATGGCGGGCGCCATTCTGATCCCGATTACCTATCTCCACCATATCCTGGTTTCACTGGATCAACTGGACAAACACCGACTGCTGTTGAAGATCGGCTACGCATTGAGCGGCTTCTTTCTGCTGACCAATTGCACTTCATATTTTATCGCCGATCTGCAGCCCGAGCTGTCCTTCAAATATTGGCCGAAGCCGGGTCCTGCCTTCCACCTGTTCCTCGTGTGGTTCGTCAGTTACGCCGTGTATGCCATCTATTTGATCACCACTGAATATCGCCGAGCCACCGGCCTGCAACGCAACCAGTACCTGTATCTGCTGATCGGGTCTCTCATCGGCTACGGCGGTGGAGCCACAAACTTCCCCCTGTGGTACGGCATTGCGGTTCCACCGGACGGGACGATTCTCGTCTCGGTCTACACGGCGCTGGTCGCCTACACCATCATTCGTTTCCGATTGATGGATATCACCGTCGTCATCCACAAAGGTGTCGCCTATGGGCTCCTCCTCGCAGCCATTTTCATCCCTGTTTATCTGACCAGCGCCGCCAGCCAGCGCGTGAGCCTGTACTCGGCACCGCCCCTCTTTGCTGGCACACTGCTGTTCGCCTGCGGCCTCTGGGTCTTTTTGAAGAACCCGCGCGCGCTGACCAACGTCACGTTCGGCCTGACTTGTTCGGCGGCCTCGATCTGGCTCTTTAGTTTCTTCCTGTCCTATTCCGCCACCGATGAAACCGAAGCCAGGTTCTGGGGCAAATGCGTCTATGTTGGTGTCGTCTATCTTCCGGCACTCGTCTACCACTTCTGCGCCAGCCTGCTGCACCGGCGGACCCACAAACGACTGATCGTCAGCAACTACCTGATCAGCACAGTGTTTCTGTTGCTGATCCCGACCCCCTACCTCGTCAACAACCAATACCACTACTTCTGGGGGTACTATCCAGCGACGGGCATCCTGCACCCTGTTTTTCTCCTGTATTTCGGCGCCATCGGAGGGTTGTCGCTGTACCAGTTGTATCACGGCTATCACGTCACCAAGGTGCACAGCCCGACGGAGGCCGCCCGCCTGAAGTACGTTTTCTGGGCCTTCGCGATCGGCTACTTGGCCTCCCTCGATTTCGTGCAAAGCTACGGCCACGAGTTTTATCCGATCGGGTATGTGCTGACCTGCGTGTTCGTCCTGATCGTGACCTCCGCCATCGTCAAATTTCAGCTCATGGGCGGCGCGCTCATGCCGGCCACGCCCAAGATGCTCCCCTACCTGCAGGCTCTTGGTCTTGTCCCCTTCTATGCCGTGGTTCTGCTGCTCATCCGCCTGTTCACCGGTTCCATGCACTATCTGCTGGCCGGCATTCTGCTGGCTACGTTCCTGGCCTTCGCCGGTGTGCTGGCCGGGCTGCAGAAACGGATCGAGAAGACCATCGAGCGGGTGCTCTTCCGCCAGCGCTACGACGCCTACGAGACGCTGATTGAATTCAGTAAAGCGATGGTGACCATTCTGGACCTGAGCGCATTGAACAGCACCATCATGGACACGCTGGCGCGGGTGCTCGGCATCGAAAAGATCTCAGTGTTTCTGCTCGACAAAGAGCGGAACCAATACTCCCTGGCCGCCGCCCATGGATTGGATTTCGACGAGATGAAAACCGTCACATTTTCATCCAGCGCCCGTCTCCCCCAGCACCTTGCCCGCACGCGATCGATCGTCCTCCTGGAGGAATTACGGCAGGACCGGGACGACCCTTCTGAGCAGGCCGTCATCGACACCCTGCAGGTCCTGCACGCCGAATTGTGCATCCCGCTGGTCAACAAGGACCGCCTGATCGGGTTCTTCAATTTCGGGAAACGCGCCAGCCGCAGCATGTATTCCGAAGCCGACCTCGCCCTGCTGACCACGTTGGCACAAAACGCGGCGGTAGCGCTGGACAATGCCATGCTGTACGAAGACCTCCGCCGGTCCCGGCTGCTGATGCGCCGGACGGACCGGCTCCGCTCCCTGGAAACCATTGCCGGCGGATTCGCGCACGAGATTCGCAACCCGCTCACCTCCATCAAGACATTCGTCCAACTGGCGCCGGAACGCAAACATGACGACGAGTTCATCGAGCACTTCAGCCAGATCGTCCATGAGGATGTGCTCCGCATCGAACGCCTCATCCAGGAAATCCTGGATTACGCCCGGTACATGGAACCGAAGTTCTCCTTGGAAAACCTGAACGACATCGTGATCTCGTGCCTCTACTTCGTGGAAGTGAAGGCCGAGAGCAAAAACATCGCCGTCGAAAAAGACTTCATCCGCACCCTGCCGAGCATCATGCTCGACCGTCAGCAGATCAAGCAGGTCTTGCTCAATCTATTGATCAACGCCATGGAGGCCATGGGCGACCGCGGAGGGCGGCTGGCCGTGCGGACACGGGGGTTGAGCAAGCCGGACGGGGATTTCTGGATTCAGATCGAAGTGCAGGACACGGGACCCGGCATCGCCCCGGCCGATCTGGACCATATCTTCGATCCCTTCTATACGACCAAACATCACAGCGAAGAACGGGAAGGAACCGGCCTCGGCCTGACGATCGTCCATCAGATCGTCCAGGAACATCACGGGTACATCGAGGTCGAAAGCCAGCCCGGTCGCGGCACGACCTTCTTCATCAATTTGCCCATCCGGCAGCCCGAAGACCTCTTCGCCAGGGAGCGCATGGAACATGAAAAAACGGATTCTGTTGGTCGATGACGAAGCGGGCATCCGCGCGTCGCTGAAAGTTGTGCTGGAACCGGCCTATGAAACGCTCAGCGCGTCCACCGCGCAGGAGGGGCTGGACCTGTTCCGCCGCGAATCCCCGCATCTGGTGCTGCTGGACGTGATCATGCCCGGCATGGACGGACTGACGCTGCTGAAGACGATCCGCGAGGAAAATGCCCGCGTGCCGGTGATCATGCTCACCGGCACCAAGACCGTCAAAACCGCCGTGGAAGCCATGAAACTCGGCGCGGCGGACTACCTGTCAAAGCCGTTCGACGTCGAAGAACTCCGTCTCATCGTCGCCAAGACCCTCGAAACCGGCGAACTCGAGCAGGAAGTCCTCCAACTGCGCGCGCAGGTGGCGAAGCGCTACTCGTTCCACAATCTCATCGGGAAAAGTCCGGCGATGCAGGAAATTTACTCGAAGATCGAGCAGCTCGCCGATACCAGAACCACCGTCCTCATCACCGGCGAAAGCGGAACCGGCAAGGAACTGGTCGCCCGCGCGCTCCACTACAACAGCGCGCGCAGGGACAAGCCGTTCATCGCCATCAATTCCGCCGCCCTGCCGGAAACGCTGATCGAGAGTGAACTCTTCGGGCACGAGAAGGGATCGTTCACGGATGCCCAGGCCCGGCGCATCGGCCAGTTCGAGCTGGCCCACACCGGCTCGTTGTTTCTCGACGAAATCGGCGATCTGAGCCCTGCCACGCAGGCCAAACTTCTGCGCGTGCTGCAGGAGCGTGAATTCACGCGGGTGGGAGGGGCCCAGCCCATCAAAGTCGACGTGCGGATCATTACCGCCACGAACAAGCAGCTGGCGGATCTCGTGAAGCGGGAAGCGTTCCGGGAAGACCTCTACTATCGAATCAATGTCGTGGTCCTGCACCTGCCCGCCCTTCGGGACCGGCGCGAAGACATCCCGCTCCTGGCGCAGCATCTCCTTGCCAAGCGAATCGAAGGCGGCGGCCGGCCTCAGCAGGAGTTCACGAAGGAAGCCCTTGAGATCCTGGCGGCATATGCCTGGCCCGGCAACGTGCGGGAGCTTGAGAACGTGGTGGAACAGGCGCTCATTTGGTCGCACGGGAAGCCCATCGAACCGGCGCATCTTCCCGCAAGCCTGGTTCAGGCCGCCTCGCGATCCGGAGTCGTCGTCATCGACGCGCCACCCGGGCAGGTGTCGTTGGAAAAATCCGTGCTCGAGTTTGAACGGAAACTGATCGTCGACGCGCTGCAGCGGACCGGGTACGTGCAGACCCATGCGGCGACGTTGCTCGGCATCAGCCGGCGCATGCTGAAATACCGGATGGACATGCTGGGCATTGCACGGCCGTCGTCCGAACCGGGATCCGTGTCCCCGCAAGCGGCTTCGCTCACGCAATAGGACCTGATAGGACCTGCGGGAATGCCAGCCGTGCTTGACTATTCACCTCGCCCAGCGTATCAAATGAATGCGTATGGCGCTCGACCATCCTAAACCGACCATTCTCATCGTCGAGGACGAAGAGGGCCCCCGTAACGCCCTCAAGATCATTCTCCGCCCGTTTTACGAGCTGGCCATTACCAGCAACCGGCACGAAGCCCTGCAGGCACTGCTGACCCATCCCGTCGATCTGGTCACGCTGGATCTCAAGCTGCCGGACGGATACGGCCTCGATCTGTTCCATGCCATCAAGCGGGCCCGTCGCGGCGTTGAAATCGTCGTCATTACCGGCTACGGCACCCTCAAGTCCTCGCAGGAGGCCGTGCGGCACGGCGCCGCCGGATATCTCCTGAAGCCGTTCAATGTGGCGGAATTGATTGCGCTCATCAACCACACCCTGGAGAGGAAGCGCCGCCTCGACGACCTCCGCGGCTTCCTTCGCTCCGCGCAGGGCCTGTGGATGGATGCGCGCACCGCGGCCGGCGTTTGGACGCAACTGCGCAACCGGTTTTCCCCGCCGGCACCGGCTCACCCTGCTCCGGTTACTTCCGACCAGTGCGCGGCAGACGATCTCACATTATTCTCCGACCTGCTGGAAGCCTCCGATCACGCATTGCTCGCCCATGCCAGGCGTGTCCGCGACTACGCCTCGTTGCTGGCCGCGCCCTTGAATTTAGGCCCCGACGACCGGCGTGCCCTGACGCTGGGTTCGTTTCTTCACGATATCGGCTATGTGGCGATGGATCGCTGGGACGGCGCCCCGCAGGACACGTGCGAGGAATCAGACAGGGCCGATGATCTTCACCCGGCACTCGGTGCGCACATGTTGAAGCCGCTTGAAATCCCGGAGTCCGTATTGGGCATCATCGCCCATCACCACGAGCGGTACGATGGCGCCGGACATCCGGACGGGCTCACCGGCGATCGCATCCCCCTGCTCGCCAGAATTGTCGGCATCGCCGAGACGTTCGAC
>MHEU01000015.1:23953-28564 GCA_001805245.1 Nitrospirae bacterium RIFCSPLOWO2_02_FULL_62_14
CCAGCACGGGCATCCTGCCGTGCCGTTTGCCGAAGCCTGCGAACAGCTCGGGACCCTGTCCGGCACCGCGCTGGATCCCGCCCTCGTCGAATTATTCCTCGCGCACGTCGGACAGTTGCACCCGGCGCGGACAATCTCCGCAAACGTCTAGGAACCGCCGTCCGCTTCCCCCATCAGTTCGGCCGCCGTCCGGCGCGCCGCATTGGTCACGGCCAGCCCGCCGAGCATCCGGGCAATCTCTTCCTGACGATCACCCGGGACGAGTTTCCGTGCCCGCGTGACGGTTCGCTTTTTCGAGACGCTCTTTTCAATCACATAGTGCACATCGGCCTGGGAGGCGATCTGCGGCAGATGCGTGACGCAGAACACCTGGCGGTGTTTCGCCAGGGCGTGGAGGCGCTTTCCCATCACGGCCGCCGCCCCGCCTCCGACGCCGGCATCGATTTCGTCGAAAATCACGATCGGCACGCCATCCGCCTCGGCCAGCACCGTTTTCATCGCCAGCATCACGCGCGACAACTCCCCGCCCGAGGCCACGCGGGCCAGCGGCTGAAGCGGCTCCCCCTCGTTGGCCGAAAATCGATACTCGACCTGATCACGGCCATGAGGGCCCAGGCCGTCGCCGGTCCGGTCCGTGGTGACCGCCACCTCGAAACGCGTCCGATCCATCCGCAGGGCGGCCAGCTCCTCCATGACCCTGGCGTCCAGTTTCTTCGACGCCTTGGTCCGCTCGCGCGTGAGACGCTCGGCCAGCTTGTCCGCCAGCTCCCTGGCGGCGCCGAGCCGGCGGTCCATTTCGCCGAGACGCGTTTCTCCTGAATCCAGTGCGTCGATTTCGCTCTGCAGCTCCTCCCGCCTCGCCAGCAGGGCCTCCTCGGTCCCGCCATACTTCTTCTTCAGTCGTTGAATGCGATCCAGCCGTTCCTCGACGTCCGCCAGCCGGGCAGGATCCTGATCCAGCCCGTCGCGATAGATCCGCAGGTGATGAGCCAGCTCCCGCAGTTGCGCCGCCGCCCCGTCGCACAGCGCTTCCCACTCCTTTCCCTGCGCATCGATGGCCGCCAGATCCTTGATGCGATCCCGCACCGTGCCCAGCAAGCCCAGGATCGACGGCTCGCCGCCATACAGGGCGTCGTAGCTTTCCTGTGACAGTTCGCTCAACCGGTGCGTGTGGGCCAATCGATGACGCTCGGCTTGCAAGGCCGCCTCTTCCCCGGCCTTGACGTCCGTCTCCTGCAATTCCTTGAATTGAAAACGCAGCAGCTCCTCGCGCTGGGCCCGCTGAGCGAGCCCCGCGGCCAATTCCTCACGCTCCTGTTTGCAGGCACGCCACCCCTCATAGGCGCGCACATAGCTCTCACGCATCTCCTTCAGGCGGCCGAAGGCATCCAGCGCTTCCATCTGGGACTGGACCGACAGGAGCGACTGCTGTTCATGCTGCCCGTGAATATCGATGAGGGTCCCGGCGAGGCTCTGAAGGGTCCGCAGGGGTGTGAGGTTGCCGTTGACATACAGCTTGTGCCGCCCCGATCTCGACAACACGCGCCGGATGATCAACTCCGTGTCGCCGTCGCCCAGCAGCCCGTCTTCGCGCAGACGGGCCAGCAGGGGGCTTGCAGGCGGCAGCACAATCGCCGCCTCCAGCACCGCTTCGTCCGCCTCGGCGCGGATCAGGCTTTCGTCCGCCCGTCCGCCCACCAGCAGGGCGATCGCGTCAATGATGATGGATTTGCCGGCTCCGGTTTCGCCGGTGAGGACGTGAAAACCGCGCGCGCATTCAAGACTGAGCTGATCGATGATCGCAAAATTGGCGATGCGCAGCTCAGTGAGCATACACGCCGGCTATGGGGAGAAACGGCTTATGCCGTCTTGGATGAGTGTGCAAGCAAGGAATCGAGGACTTCCTTGAATTTCCGTTTGGGCATGGCTCCGACCAACCGCTCGACCGGCTGGCCGTTCTTGAAGATGAGAATCGTCGGAATGCTCATGACCTGATACTTGCCGGCGATCTCCGGATTTTCATCCGTATTGAGCTTCGTGACCTTCACCTTGCCGGCATATTCCGTCGCCAGTTCGTCGATGATCGGCGCCACCATCTGGCAGGGCCCGCACCAGACCGCCCAAAAATCCACCAACACCAGCTCCGGTGACTTCATCACCTGGACATCCCAGCTGGCTTCGTCCACCTTCAGCGCATTTCCCACAGACCCGCCTCCTTGGACTCGCACGTTTTTTTTCGCACCGCCATCGACAGGCGCATCGTACACGACGATCTTTCAGACTGTCAACGGGGCATACTGAGTTTCTCTTTCATTTTTCACATCTCATCTACAGAAACAGCTTCGTCACCGTCGCTCACTCCAGCTCAATTAAGACTCCCGACCCCTTTTTTTTCCTCTTCCCCTGCTCATTTCGTTAACGATCAAACGTGGTAATTAAGTAAGATTCCATCAATAAATCGATTGAAGTTTCTCGGTCATCTAACGTTCCTCCCATACGGACTACAACATCGCCGAGAGGGCAGACCTTTAAAGCCAAGTTGAGCAAATCAAGTCGCGTTGCGCCCTTGTTCCCTATTGTAGGAAACGCGGCATCATAGAGGGCTCTTATTCCTTCAAGTGTACTGATATCGTCTCTTGAGCTTAGAATCATGGCAGCACTATGGTTTTCGTGCCGTAGGATGTTCATGGCGGGCACTAAATGATCCGAGTCAATTTTAGCAACACCAGCAAATCGTAGACCTTCTCGCGATTCAATCATGAGTTCCTGCGATAAATTGCACTGGCCGAGTAATTGTGTCTTAGGAAATGACTTCCACAATTTGTTATGTTTTACCATTGCTGATTTGGATTGCCACGGAGCATGGGCAAGAAATAAGAACAAGTTAAAACGTTCCTCATCGAATAAAATTGCTCTAGCATGTTCGATGCAAGCATTATCCATCGCTTCCAAACTTCTATTAGAATCTACGTCCCTACAAATGATGCTGACCGCTCCGATCTTCGGAACAACCTCGACGCGAAACGCAGCTTCTGCCAGATCAAATCTAAGACATTCGTTCTTCTGAAAAATGTCTTGAGTGCTGAATCTCTTTATTTCCATAAATTAGTAATCGTAGTGACCACCATTAGGACCATTGAAATGGGGTCCTCTATTCTGAGGGTCTCCAGTTCCATAGCTATGGCCTGCTGAATCGTCTCTTATCGTGACCCGCTGCGTTCCACCCCCTGACTTAGGGACATCAAGAAAGAAAAGGGGTCGGGATGGACTTCCCAGGCTTTTGCGGACACCTTTAAGCCCGTGTCGACACGGCTTCAAATGCCTCCGGACTGACACCGCTCAGATGGCTGTGTCGACGGGTGCGATTGTAGAACATTTCGATGTAATCGTAAATCTCGGCATTGGCCATCTCACGAGTCTTGTAGATGCGCTTCTTGATCCGCTCCTTCTTCAAGCTGCTAAAGAACGATTCGGCCACCGCGTTATCCCAGCAGTTGCCACGCCGGCTCATACTGGGCTCAAGATGATGCGCATGGCAGAAGCGCCGCCACGCATCGCTGCCAAATTGCGATCCTTGATCGGAATGAATCAGGGCGTGCCGTGGCTTGCGTCGCCGCACGGCCATGAGGATCGCATCCAGCACGAGTTCTCGGGCCATCGTGGGTTTTGTTGACCAGCCGACAATGCGGCGTGAGTAGAGGTCAATCACGACGGCAAGATAGAGCCAGCCTTCCCATGTGCGCACGTACGTAATGTCGGTGACCCAGGCTGTGTTCGGTCGTTGGACGGTAAAACCTCGTTGCAGCGTATTGGGCGTAAGAAGTGCCGTGTGGCCTCTAGTGTACCGGGGGGCTCGGTAGCCGTGTAGGGCTTTTATGTTATTGGCCCGCATAATCCGAGCGACACGATGCTTGCTACAGGTCTCGCCCGCTTCTCGCAAATCGAGAAAGATACGCGGGGCACCGTAGACGCCGTGGCTCGCCGTATAGGCCGCGCGGATTAGGCCGAGCAACCGCTGATCCTCCAACGCTCGATCGGATAGGGGGTTCCGCAACCAATCATAGAACCCGCTGCGCGACACGTCGAGGAGACGGCACATGACGGCCGTATCAAACTCACGACGATGGGCCTTGATGAACGCGTACTTCACTCGGACACCCTGCGATCTGCACCGATTGCCCATTGGTCCTCCCCTTGTTCTAACGACCACCCCCAAGGTGTCCGTTAAAGCCTGGGAAGTCCAGGAGTCTTTTCTTGACGATCTGTCATCGATAAATCAGGATAAGGACTCCCGACCCCTTTCTTCATCCTCGTGCGGGTTCATTCCGAGCGGGGACAGGCCTACCAGCGGTCTGTCCCCGCCCCACTCCCTAAAAAGAGGGTGGCGTGGTTGATCCCCCACTGCGCGCTCTTTCTCACCCGCCCGCCCCGGGCGCCATCACACCCACCCACCCCAAACCTGCAGGGCAGGCTTCGTTCCGCGGGGACGCGCCCTTTCCCCGCGGCGAGGGCCTTCTTTGCCCTCATTCTTTCCACTCATTCCTTGTGAGCGCGGTCTGGTTTCCTTCGACTGCGCGCATCGAGGGAGCACATTCTGATCGTGCGGCCTCT
>MHEU01000015.1:28587-28972 GCA_001805245.1 Nitrospirae bacterium RIFCSPLOWO2_02_FULL_62_14
TCGCCATTCTCGCCAGAATATCCGGCGGGTTGGTCAGCGCATCAAGGTCGTGAAAGGCAAGATTCACGTAGAGCTGCTCGACCTTGACCCACTGGTCTGTCCTGGCCAGATGATCCAGATAGCCGTTTAATGCATGGTAGGCATAGGTGAGATAGACATAGCTCTCCACCGACGGCGCCGCTTCCACCTCTTTCTGGCACATTTCGATCGCATGCCGGTAATCGCCTGCCGCAAGGAATACCTTGGCCCGGCTGAGATTGTTCCGGGCCTGCTCCGCTTCAGCCGGCGGTCCCGACGCGACCGCGAGCAGCGCAAGACACATGGCTCCGCCGAGCATTGTTCGCACTCGTTGCAGCATTATTCCCATGCCGGCCGTCCTATTGCC
>MHEU01000015.1:29002-33927 GCA_001805245.1 Nitrospirae bacterium RIFCSPLOWO2_02_FULL_62_14
TCGTCTCTGCGGCGGACGGAGGCAGCCTGCCATACGGACCGCCAGGGGCAGCCCACGGCAGGCCCCGCTCGCCGACCAGGAGAGGACTCAGGATCGATTTCAACACGGCCGTGCCGAAGTTCTCCGTCCAACCGATGCCGGTCAGGTTAATCATGAAATTATACTGCTGCCGGTCCGGAAACTGCAGAAAATAGATGCCGGCCGACCAGCACTTGCAGGGGTTCTGATACAGGCCGACGACATCCAGCTCGGGACTTTGCCCGTTCTTGAAGTCGTAGTAGAGTTTGGTTCCGACCGTCCAGCCGAACGGCAGCTTCGTGGCTGCCGTAAGCGTGGTAAAATTCAGCTCCGGCGTCGGCGCAAACACCGAATTGAAGGAGATCGGATTCCAGATGTCTCCGCGCTGCACGCGATTGCCCCCGCGGGTGTACCGCTGCCCGATTTCAACATACCAGTTGCTCGCCTGCTGAAAACGAAGATCCGTGTTCCATTGGCTGAGCCCTCCCTCGTACGGATCAAAAAAGGCGTCCATGGTGAGGGTATTGTTGATCACCGGAAGAATGCTGCGCGTCTGCTGCTGCTGCCCGGGAAGAATGACGACTGGCAGCGCCGGATCTCCGATCACAGCCCTCATCCAGAGATCGGAAAACTTTTTTCCGGAGATGGCGGTCATCGGCGGTTGGATCGGTTGCGCGGCGGCGCCGTAGAGCGGACTGCCGGGAAACGGAAACTGCCTGGCTTCCGTTTGCACGCTGCCCGGGCGGTAGCTTTGGGCGAGCATGAGGTCGAGCCAGCTCTTCGTCGCCCCCTTGACATTTTGAGACAGCAGCCGGCTTTGGAGCGAATAGGTCACCAGGTTCTTTTTCTGAAGATTGTCCACGTCGTCGATCTGCACGATCTCGGACTGGTCGGTCGGCGGCACATATTCATAGACCATCTTGGGCTCGATGGTATGCAGCACGCTTTGGCCGCCGTCCCTGTCGAACCGGCGGGCCAGGCTCGACGCGGCCTCGAGACTGGCCCAGAACGTTTCCCGGTGCGTGGATTTGGATGAGGCGACGCTGTGCGTGTAATAGGTTTCGCGGAACTTGAACTGAGGCGTTAAGCCGACCACATGCCCGAACTGCAATTGTTCCGTCGACAATGACGGCAGCAGATCCGCGCGACTCATCTGGAATCCCTGTTCTCGATAAAAATGCCCCGCTCGCGAATCCATCCCCAGCTGGACCGGCCCGCTGAACGGCGCGTAATTGGCGAACCCGTGGCCCACCTCGGGCAGCCGCTGGAATGTCGAGGTGCCGCCGGCCGTGAGAGGCTGAAGGTACTGTCCGAGGAGGTACAGGTTGCCGTTGGCCAGGCGCTGGTTGACCAGCAGTGCGTTGTCTCCGCTCGGCATGGCCCGCTGGGCGCCTGAATTGCTGAGCTGGCTCAGATACTCCGGGTCGGAGACCAGCATGGCCGCCGCCATGATTTTCAAATCGGGATTGATCTGCTGGAGGTGCTGGCCGCTGATCATCGCGCGCGTCTGTTTCGCATCGCTGTTTGGATCGACGTTCTGGACATCGGGCAACTCTTCTTGCTTCAGCACGCTGACCAGCCACTGCCCCTTCGACTTGCGGTCCAGCACGTAGCGGTATTCGAAATCGCTCCCGTATCCGAGGTCCGCCCAGTACTGCGGCGAGATCGTCAGGTCCTGGCTTGGACTGATCGCCCAGAAGAGGCTTTGGCGATAGGTCCAGCCGAACCGGGTGTCGTAGCCCGGCGTCGGAATCAGCAGTCCGCTTTTCCTGGCCGTGGCAAGCGGATAGGAAAAATCCGGGATCGGTATCAGCGGCACGTCATTCACGCACAGCCAGGTATCCTTGAGATGCACGCGGTCCCCCGTGATCAGATCCGCGTCCTTGAACGTCAGGCGCCAGGCTGGAATTTCCCCTTTGCGCGCGTCGCAGTTCGTAAACGCCCCTTCCTTCGCGCGGTAATGATCCTCGGAAAACCGCTGCATGAGGCGGCCGGTGAACAGGGTATTCGTCTTATTGATGAAGAGCTGGCCGTTGGTGAGCACCCCGGCCTCCGTGTTCACGTTCAGCTCCAATCGATCGCCATCCACGTCCGACACCCGGTCCTTGACATGCACATGCCCTTCGGCGATCAGCGTCCCGGACAGGGTAAAGAGCGTGGCGTGATCGGAGGTCAGCCGCAGAGGCCCCTGCACGATCACCACGGACCCGTTCGCCTCATAGACATCGGTGACCTGGAAATGTTCGATCCGATCGGCGGTGATTTCAATCTGCGCTGACGAGGCGGAAGGGGTCACGACGGCGGTCTGCTGAGCCGGCTCGGCGGCCGCGGCCGATAAGGCGCCGGAGGCAAGCGCGAGCGTCAACACGACACTCACGCCTGTCATCACGACGACAATCGCCCGCAGGCGGTCAGCCATGTCAGCCCCTTAACGGAGACAGCCCGCAGCCGAGCAGAATGGCCTTGGCCTCGCCCACCAGCATCAACGAACCGGTGATCAGAATCAGATCGTCAGAAGCGGCCATCCCCCGGGCGCGGGCGATCGCATCGGCCGGGTCCGGAACCACGTGCGCCGGCACCCCTCGCGCGTGCAGCGATGCGCCCAATTCATGCGCCGTTGCCGCGCGGGGATGGCGGACTTGCGTCGTGATCACGTCATCAACGTGCGGAAGCAGCCGGTCAAGAAATCCCTGGCGGTCCTTGTCACGCATTATTCCCACCACCAGGATGACGCGGGATCCCGGGCGCTCCCTGCGGAGATCGGCCACATAGGCGGCCACGACGGATGCGGCATCCGGGTTATGCGCGCCGTCCAGCACGATCCGGGGGCGGGAATCGACCGTCTCGAGCCGCCCTCCCCAGCGGACCCTCCGCAACCCCTCGCGCACAGCCGCTTCGGAAACCGGAAGGGTCGGCTCCGCTGCCGCTTCCAGCAGGGCCAGCGCGCAGGCCGCATTGATCAATTGATGCCGCCCGGCCAGCGGGCAGGACAATCCGTCGTACGACCACTTCCGCCCCGCGTACCGGAACCGCGCCGGCGACTCGCCGTCAATCGTAAACTCGTCATGCAGCCGGTACAGCGGCGCGCGACAGGCTCCCGCCTCACGCGCAACCACGACGGCCGCCTCATCGGAGACGTGCCCGAGCACCACCGGCACGCCGGGCTTGATGATCCCGGCTTTCTCATGGGCAATCGCGCCGACCGTCTCTCCCAAATACTCCTGATGATCGAGCGCCACACTCGTAATGCCGACCGCCAGCGGCGCCAGAACATTGGTGGCATCGTAGCGGCCGCCCAGGCCGACCTCGACCACCGCCACCTCGACGCCCGCCTCCGAAAAATACTGAAACGCCAGCGCGGTGGTGAACTCGAAGAACGTCGGCTCGCACGGCACGGCGCGCAGGCGGTCGGTCAACACGGCCACCCGTTCTTCGGGAATCATCTCCCCGTTCACCTGGATCCGCTCGCGAAACTCCACCAGATGCGGAGACGTGTACAGGCCCACCCGATGCCCTGCCGCCTGCAGCACGGACGCCGCCATGGCCGCGGTTGAACCTTTGCCGTTTGTTCCGCCGATATGCAGCGACAGGTAGCGGCGTTCGGGATGTGCCAGGCCCGCCAGCAGCGCCTGGATCCTCTCAAGACCGGGCTTGATCCCGTGCCGCTGCAGGCCGTGGAGAAATTCGACCGCCTGGGGATAGGACATGCGCATGCGGGTGAAGGGCTGGCGGGGCTCTACATGTGGGACAGGAGGGTGCTCAACGTTTCCTTGAGATGTTTTCGCTCGACAATCGCATCGATCATGCCGTGCTCCAATAGAAATTCCGCCCGCTGAAACCCCTCCGGCAGCTGCTGCTTGATCGTCTGTTCGATGACACGGGGCCCGGCAAAACCGATCAGGGCTTTCGGCTCGGAGATGATCACGTCGCCCAGCATCGCCACGCTGGCCGTCACGCCACCGAACGTCGGATCGGCCAGGAGGGCGATGAACGGCACCTTGGCCTCGCCCATGCGCGCGACGGCCGCCGACGTTTTGGCCATCTGCATGAGCGACAGAATGCCCTCCTGCATCCGGGCTCCTCCCGACGTCGTCACCAGCACCAGCGGTATCCGCGCCGCCAGCGACCGGTCCACGGCCCGGCAGATCTTCTCCCCGACCACCGACCCCATGCTGCCTCCCATGAACCCGAAATCAAACACGCTGAGCGCGATCCGGCGCCCGTTGATCGCCCCCTCGCCGATCACCATGGCGTCCTTGCGTCCGGTCTTGTCCTGCTGCGACGTCAGGCGCTCGCGGTACGAGCGGCTGTCGGAAAACTCGAGCGGGTCCTGCGGGGCCAGATCGGCCTCCCACTCCTTGAACGACCCGAGATCCACCAGCAGGGCGACGCGCTCCTGCACCGAAATCGGAAAGTGATAATCGCACTTGGGGCATACCTTGTTGTTGCGATCCACCTCTTTCCGGTAAATGATTTCCCGGCAGTGGTTGCATTTCAGCCAGAGGCCTTCGGCCGCCTTCGGCCGCTTGCGGCTGTCTTCGGAATCTGCCGACTCGTTTTTCTTGAACCATGCCATGGGAATCGTGTTCAGATCTGAACTTCCTGGCCTTCTTCCAGGACCGTCAGGTTTCGAATCTTGAGCTGCGCCAATTCCCCGATGATCTCCTGACGGAAGCGTGGCTTCACATGGTAGATGTACACGGGAATGTCCGGCCGGCCGAGCTTCTTGAATTCGCGCGCAAAGAGGGCCGGGGTCAGATGCTTGCTGACCGTGGCCAGCTCCAACAGCCGGTTCGGAAACGACGTTTCGATGAACGCCGCTTTCAGCGTGGGTTCCTTGGCCGCCACCCTCCAAATCTCGTCCGTCTCGTGCGTGTCGCCGCTGTAGAGCACCGTGGACGCGCCGT
>MHEU01000015.1:33940-36043 GCA_001805245.1 Nitrospirae bacterium RIFCSPLOWO2_02_FULL_62_14
AATCAGGATAGACGTCGCTGTTGAACAGGTGCGCGTGCAACCCGTCCAGAACCGAGTCGATGCTGGCGAGCACCACCGGCTCGATGGCATCCGCTTCCTCCTCCACCAGATTGTCCGCCAGCGTCGGGAGGCCCTGGACGTGATCGAAATGGAGATGCGAGAGCAGGATTTGCCGAATCTGCTTTTGCTCTTCGAGACGAAGCGCCGCCCCGATCGTCCCGGCATCGATCATTACCGTCCCGTTGATCAGGAATCCGCAGGTCCGGCATTGACGGGCCTTGCCGTCACGCTCCAGCAGCTGTTCGGACCCATGGCATCCGAGCACGCGAATTTTCACCTGCTTCTCCCTCGACTCACGACCGGCACCGCCGCCACCTGACGGCGATACATTTTATGGGTGGACAGAATAGCATAGGTCTCCCCGGCCCGCACGTGGAATTGTCTTTACCCCTCCCGGTGAAGCCGCTGAATACGCTCAGCTTTTCACATGTCCAGGCGGCCGCGTGCGAGCAGTTAACGGTGAGCAGAAGAACCTACCGGAACAGCAGAGCGAGTCCGAAGCCGATGCTTCCCACGCCGGCAAGCCCCCGCACCGCCACCTGGGCATACCGTCCCAGCGACGAGGAGAAAAAGAACGGCAGGCTGATCAGCATCCCCAGCACCATCATGCCGAGGATCGAACCCGCGCCGAAGAACAGAATATAGGCGATGCCTTCCCAGTACGTACGCGCCGCGGAAAGCACCATCAGCATGAGCGCGGCCGACCCGGCCAGGCCATGCACCATGCCGACCAGCACCGGCGGCAGCGAATCGCGCCAGCGGTGCCGGTGACGGTGGT
The DNA here is from genome assembly GCA_001805245.1 of Nitrospirae bacterium RIFCSPLOWO2_02_FULL_62_14. Lineage (GTDB taxonomy): Bacteria > Nitrospirota > Nitrospiria > Nitrospirales > Nitrospiraceae > 2-02-FULL-62-14. The sequence goes on from MHEU01000015.1 coordinate 34,779, forward strand.
CCGTGCCGAGAGAGTGGCTGTGCAGGTGCACATGGCGTTCGCCGTCGTGCTCATGCGCATGCAGGTGCCACTGCTCGCGGTAGAGCGTCACCGCCACGGTGCACCCCAGGGCCACCAGCATCAGGCCGACGACCGACTCAAAAACCTGGGCCACGGCGTCAGGAATCGTGATTTTAAGGGCAAGCACCGCCAGTCCAACGGCCAGCAGGACGGCCGTATGGCCGCACCCCCAGCACAATCCGATGAATCCGGACCGGCGAAGGTCCGGACGTTGCGCGAGCATCGTGGAAACCGCCACGACATGATCGGCATCGAGAGCATGGCGAACCCCCAGCAGAAAGCCGACGCCGAGAATGGTCATCATATGAACGTCAGGCATGGAATGTGGGAAACTGGAAGCGGAATCCGGCGAGACGAGCGGGAAAGGCGCGACTGGCGCGACTCAAATTTTTCACGTTCCAGCCGCCTCCGACCTCGCGCGACTCTCGCTTTTTCCGCGTGTCGCGCTGTTTCATCCGCCGCGGGCGTGCATTTCCAGGTGTGGATCATCCCGGAGTTTCTGAATCTCGATCAGCCGCTGTTCCCTGAGGCCATCCTGCTCCAAGGCCTTGCGCTCCTCCGCTCCGCGATCCCGGCGTCCTTCCCAGACAGAACGAATCCTGGCCCGGATGGAATCAGGCGAGGCACCGGATCGCACCAGCTTGCGCAAATCCGTCCCGTCCTTGGCATAGAGGCAGAGATACCACATCCCGTCCGCCGTCACCCGGCTCCGGTCGCAGGTGGAGCAAAACGGCGTGGTGGTCGAGGGAATGATGCCGAAACTCGTCCCATCGGGAAGCAGGAAGCGCTGGGCCGGCGCGGACGTGACTTCATGGACAGGCTCGATCTTTCCGTACCGGCGGCCCAGCGCGTCCAGAACCGCCGCGCGCGACAGCACCTGGTCCATGGACCAATCCGTCGCCCCGCCGACATCCATATATTCGATGAACCGCACCTCGGCCCGGATGCGCCGGCCGAATTCGATCAGGTCGGCAAGCTCGTCGTCGTTGAATCCGCGGATGGCGACGGTGTCCAGCTTCAGCCCGGTAAACCCGACCCGCAGCACCGTCTGGATGCCCTCGAGCACACGGGCATGCTCATCGCGGCGCGTCAGGGCGCGGAACCGGTCCGGACGCAGGGTGTCCAGGCTGACGGTAATGCGATGCACGCCGGCATCGTACAAATCCTGCGCCTGGTCGCCGAGCAGAATGCCGTTGGTCGTCAGG
>MHEU01000015.1:36119-45284 GCA_001805245.1 Nitrospirae bacterium RIFCSPLOWO2_02_FULL_62_14
CGCCGGTCAACCGAACCCTGTCCACGCCGAGGTCGGTGAAATACCCCGTCACCGCCGCCATTTCCTCGAACGTGAGCACGTTGTCGCGCGGCAGCCAGGCATACTCCTCTTCCGGCATGCAGTACTTGCAGCGAAGATTGCACCGGTCCGTCACGGACAGGCGCAGGCTCTTGAGCGGCCGCCCGAAGGTATCCGCAATATCGGGGGGGTTGTGACTCACAGATGCTCCAAGATGCACTTTGATTTAACCTTGGCCGCCATCTTTTTCTGCTCAGGATGTTCGAACGCGCCTGTCGCGACAGGCGCCTCTCCACGGGGGCGCGTGTTTTCCCGGGTCGGCCGCAGGAGCGAGAACGCCGCTGGCAGCCTTTTTCAATATCCTATGGATGCTCCTCCACCCAGACTTCGCCAGACGGCGTATGCTCCAGCTTCCAAATGGGAGTGATCTGTTTCAATTCGTCGATGCACCACCGGCAGGCCTTGAACGCGTCCGCCCGGTGTTCCGCGCCGACGATGATGAGCACGATGTTTTCGCCGACGCCGATCTCCCCGTACCGGTGCAGAATCAACACTTCGAGCACGTCGAACTGCTTCAACGCCCGCTCGCGGATTTCGCGCAGCTTCTTTTGCGCCATCCCTTCGTAATGCTCAAAGGTAATGGAGCTGACATCATGGCCTTTGGAATGGTCCCGCGCCGTCCCCAGGAACATCGAGATCCCGCCGATGCGCGTGGACCGCCGGCGCACCCGGTCGAGTTCGGCGTCCACGGAGAAATTCTGCTGCTGCACGCGCACCAGCATCGCGTCATCCGATCCGTCCGTCCCGCTCGCAACCGACCCGCCGGCAAACGGCGGCAGCAGCGCCACCTCATCGCCGTCGCGAATCTCGGTCTCGCCGTGGGCGATGTCCTGGTTGACGGAGATCAGCACCCGCTTCTGATGAATCAACTCGCCGATTTTTGGGTACTGCGCATCCAGCGTCGCAACCAGATCCTGCACGCGGTGCCCGCCGTTCAGCGCCACCGCCAGCTCGGCCTGGTTGTTCGCGAGGGTCTTGATCAGACCGAACAGCTTGATGGTAATCATGGCCTGGTGTAGGTCCCCGATTTCCCGCCGGATTTCGAGAGCAGGTGGATGTCGCCGAAACTGATCCCCTTATCCACCGCCTTGCACATGTCGTAGATCGTGAGCGCCGCCACCGACACTGCCGTCATGGCTTCCATCTCGACGCCGGTCGGGCCCGTCGTCTTGACTGTCGCCGTGACGGTGATGGCGCACTGCCCGTCCCGATCCGGTTGCGACTCCTCCTGGAACGCCAGGTCCACGCTGCTGAGCAGGAGGGGATGGCACATGGGGATGAGGTCTGGAGTCCGCTTGGCGCCCATGACTCCGGCCACCTGGGCGACCGCCAGCACATCGCCCTTGGCAATCTTGCCCTTCTGAATACGGGCCAGGGTATCGGGCAGCATGAAGACACGGGCTTGAGCCACGGCCACACGTTCGGTCGAAGCCTTCTGCGAGACATCGACCATCTGCGCCCGTCCGGACTTATTGAAGTGCGTCAGGTCGCCCATTTTCCTCGAAAAATTGCAGCGTTTGCCGCGGCCGCCGCATGGTTGCTGGATTATAGGAGTCGCTTGGAATCGTAGTCAAGCAAGGGCTGCTTCCTTGACGGGGCACCGTCTCATCAAGGACAATGCCCCATGGCCGACCATCTGATCATTGAACGCCTTGAATTCCAAGGGCATTGCGGTGTGACCGCTGCCGAGCGCCAGGCGCCGCAGCCCATCGCGATTGATCTGGAACTCGAGTACCCGCCTGACGCCTTCACCCTCGCCGCAGCCTCAAGCGACATTGCCAATGCCGTCGATTATGCCGCCGTGTCCGCGCGGGTGCTGGAGGTCGGCCGCAAACAGCCCTATATCCTGTTGGAGACATTGGGCGAAGCGATGATGGCCATGCTGTTTCGCGAGTTTCCAGTCTCCCGCGCAATACTGTGGATTCGAAAAATCGTTCCGCCGGTCGACGGCGTGCAGGGGTCCGTCGGCGTCAAACTCGAGCGCGCGCGGCCGGCAATGGCTCTCGATCCAGCCCCCGCGCAATTCCTGAAAGACTCCCTGCCGCGGCTCGCCCGTGGGCATGCCCTGGATATTGCCTGCGGGAGAGGCCGCAACACGCTCTACCTGGCTTCGCAGGGATTCAGCGTCGAAGCGGTCGATCGGGATGAACCGGCGCTGGCGGATCTGAAGGCCGCCGCCGCGCAGCAGGGCCTGACTTCGGTCACAATTCGCGTCATGGAACTTGAAGATGCCGCCCGGCCGCCTGAAATCCAGGAAGCCCGCTACGATGTCATTCTCGGATTTTTCTATCTCCACCGGCCGCTCTTCCCGGCATTGCTTCGCGCGCTCAAACCGGGCGGCGTCCTGATCTACGAAACCTTTCTCATCGACAACCACCTCCGCTACCAGCATCCACGGCGGAGGGAGTTCTGTCTCGAACACAATGAGCTTCTGGAACTGACCCGCGGCCTGCGTGTCCTTCATTATGACGAAGGCGAGCGTCGCGACGGCCGCGGAGACGCCCCCGCCTTCACGGCCCGGCTGCTCGCCTCCTCCGGCGCCTGATATGAATCGCCGCGCTGACCGCCTCGACCTGCATCTCCACACGACCCACTCGGACGGAAGCCTCCCTCCCGCGGCGGTGCTGGAGCTGGCGCACAAGGCCGGTGTGACCGCGCTCGCCATCACGGATCACGACATCACCACCGCCATCCCCGAAGCCATGGAAGCCGGCGCACGCCTCAGCATCGAAATCATCCCCGGCGTGGAAATCAGCTCCCGGTTCGGCGACAACGAGCTCCACATTCTCGGGTACTTTCTGGACTGGCAGGATCCGACCCTGAATGCCAGGCTGGGCACGCTCCGCGCCAGCCGCCACAGCCGCAACCCCCTGATCATCGAACGGCTGCGCGCGCTGGGTTGCGACATCACCTATGACGAAGTCAGGAAGCTGGCCGGGACCGAATCGGTGGGGCGCCCACATATCGCGCGGGTCCTGATGGAGAAAGGCTACGTCAAATCCGCCAAGGAGGCCTTCGACCGTTTCCTCGCGCACGGCAAACCGGCCTACGTGCCGCGCGAACTGCCGGAACCGGCCGATGCCATTGCCTGGATCCGGGCCGCCAAAGGCGTCGCCGTTCTGGCCCATCCCCTCTGGGCCAGGCAGAATGGCGAGAGCCTCTACAAGTTGTGCGAGCAACTGAAAGCGGAGGGGTTGGGCGGGATCGAAGTCCACTACAGCACGCACAATCCCAAACAGACCGCCGAATTGCTCGATATCGCCAAACGGCTCGACCTGCTGGTGACCGGTGGCAGCGATTTCCACGGCGTGACCAAACCGGATATCGAAGTCGGCGTCGGTCGCGGGGAGCTCATCGTTCCCGTCACACTGCTTGAGCCGTTGAAACGGGCTGCGGCAGCCTAGGTTTCACCCCACTCCCCATTTCGCATTTTCCCTGTTAGAATAATTTTAAAAGATCGAACGCCTGCAAAAAGGCCGATCATGCACATCCTGCTGAAAATCCTGACCCTCAGTGCGCTGCTGTCCGGAGGTGACGTGGCGGCGCAGGGCATCAGCATTATTCAAGGCAGCGACGGGACAAGCGGCACGATCATGGATCTCGGCGGAGGGCTTCGCAGTTATTCGGACTCGCACGGAAACACGGGAACGATCCTGGACCTGGGAGGCGGGTTTCAAACGTATCAGTACTCATCGCCGCACGGGGGTCTGCAGTCCGGCACGATCCTGACCCTGCCTGCTCCCCGCTTGCACGACAATCCGCCGCCGGCCGGCCTCACGCCTGCGCCGGTTCTTCCCTTCACGCCGAGAGGCCCGATCATGCCGCGCGAGCAAATGGCGCCGGTTGTGCCGTTCTCGCCGTCGACACCAAGCACGGGAACGTTCAATAGGTTTGGAAGCGGTGGTGGAGCAGGACGTTTCGGACGATAAGAGGACTGCGCTGGCGGGTTCTCTCCGTCGGCACCAATTGCTAAACACCGCTGAAGAGCCGACAGCTCAACCGAAGGTTGGTATGTTGGCGGCCTTTTTCAACATCCGTCGCTAGTACAAGGGGGCTTGCGGACCCCAGACCAATCCAGCCAGATCCGGATCTTCCCCGCCGGTTGTCGCGGCAGGGCGGGTGATTTTATCCGCCTTTCGCTGTTCGCGGCGCGCCTCTTTCTCTTTCTGTTGAACCTGCTTGGCCCGCTCGCGGTCGCGTTTTTTAATGGTCGGTTTGCTTGGCCTGGCGATGGGATCCTCCTGAGGCGTGCCGCCTCGCTGGAAATGATGGCGTGTCTACTCGGTGGCCCCGCGCCGCCTGCGGCGGATCGGTTTTTCGGCACGGAGGACGGCGGGCTGGGATCGCATGCTCGGCTTCATCCCCCGGCTGGCCAGCTTCAACACCTCGCGCCGGATTTCTTCGATGGGTGTGGGAAGTTTTTCCGGCATCTGCATGTCCAGCCCCAGCCGTTCCCACCTGATCCTGGGTTGCCGTTTCATGCGCTTGGCTTTGAATCCTTTTTTGACGATGCGCCAGGCCATAGCCGTCTCCTTTTTTCTCTTCGCTGAGGTGTGTCTACCCGCGGCGCCGGTGACCGTTTCGCGACCGTTCCTCCGGCTCAAACGACGGCACCGAGGGCCCCGACCAGATGAGATACGGGGGCTGCTTCATGCCCTCCGCCATGCCCGGATAGAGATGTCTCGCTTGGGTATAGGCGCTGGTCTGGGCTTGGAGGCAGGTCGGCGCCTCGGGCAGGCTTGAGACGACCCGCAGGTCTCTCCGCTCCTTCTGCTCCACGCCGGCCATGTACAGTTCGCAGACAAACTGTCCCTCCCCGCAATAGGCCGTGCTCACCAGCAACTGCCAGCCATCTGGAAAGGTGGCAATCGGATCCGCATTGAGTCTGCCCATTTTCCTGCCTTCGCCCCACCGGAGGCGCACGTCACGGACTGACGCATACCCCCGCCTCATATCCACGGATGGACCGGTGGATTCAGAGATCTTCCGTACGAGCAGCGTGGCTGGAGTATCAATCGCGCGGGAAACGGGATCAGCAAGACGGGAGCGCGAGGGACGGGGACTGTCACCATGGCTCTACGGTACTGCAGTGTACCCTATGCAGCGAGGATATACAATTGGCAGGTTCGGCGTGGCACGCGCAGGCCCCGGTCCGAACAGTCGATGGCTGAGGAGGTCGGCCTTGCCGCGCAGGCGACGCGTCGCCTAAATCTTCCGGCGGTTCATGTCCAGATCGGCTTCGCGCAGCAGTTCCTCGGCGGACTCCGGCGGAACCGAGCTGACCACGATCCCGATGCTGCATTCCACCTTGCGGGGCAACGCGCGCCGCTGCCCCAGGTCAGCCAGTTTCTGCGTGACGCGATCGATGATGACCTCCACCTGATCGTGTCCGGCGTCAACGAGCAGCACGGCGAATTCGTCGGATCCGTACCGCGCGACGAGATCCGTCGTGCGGGTCGATTCCACCAGCGCATCCGCCACGGCGCGCAACACTTCGTCGCCCATCGAGTACCCGAAGTGATCGTTGATGTCTTTCAGATGGTGCACATCCAGGCTCAACAAAATGACACTGCTGCACCGGCGCCGGGCCCCGGCCGCCAGGCGCCGGTACTGGTCATGGAACATCCGCCGGCCGGCCAGGACGGTGAGCGGATCGGGGGCGGTCCTGGACAAGAGGCGGTTGACGCTCTGTAAGCGCGCCGCCATCATGCGCAGGAGCCCCATCGCCAGCGGAGGAGACTGCTCCAGCGCCTGCGTGAAATCGTCCTGGGGAATCATCAGGCACCGCGTCCGTTCTACGGCCATGACCGTGGCGGTCCGCGAATGGTCGAGCAGCAGGCCCATCTCGCCGACGATCTCGCCCTGCCCCAATTCGCCGACAAACCGGTCCACCAGCGGCACCTCCGGGGTCGCTTCGACAATGCGGACCTGCCCACCAAGAATCACGTAGACATGCGAACCGGATTCGCCCTGCCGGAAGACCGCCTGTCCCGGCAAATACACCCGCTCGACCGCCTTGGAAACCAGTTTCGACAGTTGCTCCTGCGACAACGACTGGAAGAGCGGCGCAGAGGCGAGGAGACCGGTATAGGCTCCTGCCAGCGCCTTGCCGACGGGCTGAAAATTGTCGGCAGGCTCGATCAGCGCCTCCGTGTGGGCGCCCTCGCCGACCCGCTCTCCATCGGACGCCGTGAGCGCACGCGTCAGCCAGGCCCGCACGCGCGCGCGCAGCATCGGTGACACAACGGGGCGCGCCAGATAATCGTCGGCGGGCCCGACCAGCGTCCGTCCGCTGGGAGCATCCGATCCATCGGTCAGCATGATCGCCGGAAGATTGGGCCGGTTCAGCTTGGCCCGGACTTGCTTGATCAGCCCCACCCCGTCGCCCTTCGGCAACTGCTTGTCCACGATCATCAGGCTGGGAGGCACTTCGCCGGCCTGAATCAGCGCCGTTTGTGAATCGGGAGCCGCAAGGAATACCAGCCCGTCCTCGGCCAGCACCTGCCCGATCGACGCCATCTCGGCGTCCGTCGCTCCGACCACCAGGACGCGCTCACCGACGATCGAACGCCGCCGTAACGCCGACGCCTCATCGGGAGGCTGGGCCAGGCGAGTGCCCTGCACGTCCAGCGTGACCCCCTCCGCGGCCGCGAGCACGTCCATGGCGACGCCGCGTTCCTTCGCCAGACGCCTGCCGATCCCCTCCAGGCGTGCGATCTCGCCGTCATCGTGCAACGGATCATGATGAAACAGCGCCAATTGCTTGACGCCGGCCGCCATCGAAACTTCCGTCGCGTAATCGACCGTGCTGTGCCCCCACCCGATCTTGCCGGGATATTCCTCCAGACTGAACTGCGCGTCATGAATGACGAGATCCGCCCCGTTCAGAAACGCAATGTGCCGCTGATCGCCGGGATGCTTGAAGTGCGACCCGGACGGGTTCCAGAACGGCTCATGATCAGTCACATAGGCCACCGTGGCACCGCCGCTGGAGATGCGGAACGAAATCGTCGGAGCGGTATGGTTCAGGAACTGCGTTTCAATCATCACGTCGCCCAGCCGGAAAAATCCTTCCTCCACCTCGGTAAAATGAATGCGGCTGCGCAGGTCCCGAAGCGTCACGGGGAAATACGAATACTGCATCTGCCCGGCCAGCGCGTCTTCGACGGTCCGCTGCAGACCGGCCGGCGCAAACACGTTGAGTTCCGTATCAGGCAGAAACACCGGGGAAAAAAATGGAAAGCCCTGGATGTGGTCCCAATGGGTATGGCCGATGAACAGATTGATCCGCAGGGGGCGGGAAGCCGTCTTTAGCAGATCCAGTCCCAGCAACCGTGCGCCGGTGCCGCAATCGAGCACGATGATGGTTCCGTCCTGGGCGCGCACCTCGACGCACGACGTATTGCCGCCGTATTTCGCGGTCTGCGGTCCCGGCGTGGGCACCGATCCGCGCGTTCCCCAGAACCGGACCTTCAGAGGATCTTGCGCCATCGTGATGTCAGTCTCGTTCAGTTGTCCGGCGTTTCCACGATATGGTTTTCGAACCGGGTGCAGCCCTCGGCCAGCAGCCGGTTGGTCAGCATCTCTCCCGGCCATTCGATCGGCAGATCGGCCGTAAACACCCAGACATCCTGGGACGTCCACACCGGGCCATGATCGTCCGGCAATTCGGGATCGAACAGGTCGGTCCAGACCGGCATGTAGACGCCGTTGCCGCATTGCGTGTGCAGATGCACGATCGTCCGGCTCCGCACGGCCGGTTCGAGATCCCGCCAGACATCCACCGTTTCGTCGGCCAGCCGATGCAGCCGCACGGCGTTCTGCGCATCGAACATCGCGTAGCTGGAAAAGACCGGGGCTTCCAGCATGTGGGGCGCCGGCGCGAGCTCGTGGCACTGGGCCACCAGTCCCTCAAGGAGCGCCTGCCGGCTCTGCTCTTCGATCGAATCGGGCAGCCCCGGTTCTGGCGAACCCAGCAGCTCGAACAACAAAAAGGCGGTGGACTCCACGGGCGGATGCAGCCGGGCGGCAAGCGGCTGACGGCGCTGCCCGTCCGCCATGCCCGCCAGATGCTGATGGAGGCCGTGCAAGGTCAGCCGTTCAATCGTCGAATCGGTGAGCAGCCGCGGCTCGACCATGACGACCGTGCCGGCCGGCAGGTGCAGATGTTCCCGCAACAGTTCGGCCGTGGCCAGGGGATCAATCTTCAAATGCAGGGGGGTGCGCAGGTCCGTCTGAAGGGGCAGCTCGAGCGCGCCCAAAATCGCGTAGCGCGGCTTGTCGTCGCCCCCGTCGACCATTGAGATTGAGCAGGCCGCCTCCGCCAGCAGATCGAACAGCCATTCGGCCATTTCCTCGTCCAGCGCCGCCAAAATCGTGAGCACGTCCTGTTCACGATCCTGTTCCAGCAGCGCTTGAAGCGTGTCGATCGCCGCATCGGCATCGCCATGATCATGCCGGCGGGCATTGATGAGATGAATGAGATCGCGGGTCAATGGATCGGGACGATACCAGCTAGACATGGGCACTCCTCGGAACAGATCGGCGGAGGGAGCCCTCTCCCGGCCAGCCGGATGAGCCTATGTTGCCAAAGTTTAAACCGTGAAGCAAGAGCCGTCCGCAAGTATGAAGTAAAAAATATGACGTAAGAAGTTTTGAGGAGACGACCGTTCGCCGCTTCAGTTTCCGACTTCCGACTTTATACTGTCTGTTTCGAACTTGCACCGCCTCGGCGCCTATTCTCCGATCACTTTCACCAGCACGCGCTTCTTGCTCCGGCCGTCGAACTCGCCATAGAAAATCTGCTCCCACGGGCCGAAGTCCAATCTGCCTTTTGTGACCGCCACGACCACCTCACGCCCCATGAGCCCGCGTTATTCATGAGGGTTCGCGACGAGACCGCTGAGACGCCTTGCGAGACTGGCGTGTGAAGCCTGGGGACTGACACCCTTCCTGCGTCTGCGCGTGGTGTCTGTCCCCGTCCGAACCGGGACAGGCACCGTCGAGGACGACGGAGCCAGTCCCCGACCAGGCTGTTGACGGACCGAGCGGCGAGCCCGCCCGCCATACCAAGCTTCGCTTGAGCCG
>MHEU01000015.1:45299-53340 GCA_001805245.1 Nitrospirae bacterium RIFCSPLOWO2_02_FULL_62_14
GGCTTACGTGCCAACCCTGGCGGCCAGGCTTGTCGTAGCGGCGTATCGGCGGTTGCAGTAGAAGCCGTCATGGATAATGCGGGCTGGCTGCCGCTTGATGTGCGCATCGCCGTTGTCCTCGCCGGTCAGATTGTGCCGGTAGTCGGCCTCGTGCGGAGCCAGCCGTTCCAGAAACCGATCGTAGTCGTTCAACAGGCCCGGCTCATCGTCATTGATGTAGACGCTTGCCGTGATATGCATCGCATTCACCAGCACGAGCCCCTCCTGGACGCCGCTCGTGTGCACCGCCGCCTCCACCTGCGGCGTGATATTGAGGTAGGCCCGGCGTGTGCTCGTCTCGAACCACAGTTCTTCGCGGTAGGTTTTCATGCTCGCTCGGAACTCCCGCTTCATTTGGTCTGGCCGCAAGTTTACCATATAATACGAATCCGGCAGGAGGTCAGAAATTCCATGGCACGCACATCCTCACACACGCCCCGCCTCTCTCCCAATGCCCTGACCGTCCTGCGTCGGCGCTATCTGGAGAAGAACGCCGACGGCAAACCGGTTGAAACCCCCGCGCAGCTCTTCCGGCGCGTGGCCGACAACGTGGCCCAGGCAGAACGGCTCTACGGCGGCACGCGGCGGACCGTCGCAAGGACCAGCGACCTGTTCTACGGCATGATGGCGCGATTGGAATTCCTCCCCAATTCCCCAACCCTCATGAATGCCGGCCGGGATCTTCAGCAACTGTCGGCCTGCTTTGTGCTGCCGGTGGAGGACTCGCTGGAATCCATTTTCGATTCGGTCAAACACCAGGCGCTCATCCACCAATCAGGCGGCGGGACCGGTTTTTCGTTCAGCCACCTGCGGCCCAAGAACGATCGCGTGGCCTCGACCAGCGGCGTGGCGTCCGGACCGATCTCCTTCATGCGCGTCTTCAACATGGCGACGGAAGTCATCAAGCAGGGCGGCGCCCGCCGTGGCGCCAACATGGGCATCCTGCGCGTGGACCATCCGGATATCCTTGAATTCATCGCCGCCAAGCAAAACCCGGCCGAGCTGATGAACTTCAACATCTCCGTCGGCATCACGGACGCCTTCATGCGCGCGCTGGAACGCGGCCAGGACTATGCGCTGATCAATCCGCGGACCGGCCGGAGCGTCGGGCGCCTCAACGCCGCCTCGGTGTTCGACCGCATCGTGGAAGCCGCCTGGAGCACCGGCGAGCCGGGCGTGATCTTTCTCGACACCATCAATGCCCACAACCCGACGCCGCACATCGGCCGCATCGAATCCACGAACCCGTGCGTAACGGGCGACACACTCGTCGCCACTGAGCACGGCCTCCTTCCAATCAGCGAGATTGCCAAACGGTACTCTCAGAGGGGCCTAGCCATCACAACTGACTGCCGCGTCCCGGCACAGGCGCTTGACTGCTCCGGAAACCTCTTGGTCTTCTCCAGCAACCAATCCGTGGCAGGAACCCGACTGGGGTCCATCTCCGGCGCATGGTCTTCGGGCATCAAGCCCACGTGGAAGTTAACTACCGCCTCAGGCTACCAGCTGACTGCCACGGCCGATCACAAGGTGCTAACCACAAACGGCTGGAAGACAGTCGAAGAACTTGTACCGGGCCACCACCGCATCTTGATACAGTCCGGACCCGGCTACTTTGCGAAGCACCTCGACCTTCCGATCAACTTGCAAAACACCTACGTCGGGCGTAACGGGAAGACCACGACCCTGAGCCTCCCTACCGAATGGTCCCGAGAACTTGGATGGGTGCTCGGCTGGCTCATCGGAGACGGCTGGGTCCGCACAGTCGGGAAGGACTGTCGTGTTGGTTTCACATTCTCCAAGAATGATTTCGAGATGCTCCACCTCCTGAAGCCGATTCTGGATCGCTGGTATGGGCACACGATCAAGACAGTACACCGGCGCGGCGGCACCGTTCACCTCTCTTATCATGCCAGGCCGTTCGTGGACTTCTTCTCAAAACTCGGTGTCCTAGCTCTCGACGCCGATGAAAAGATGGTTCCGGTCACGTTATTCCAGGCCACTAAGGAAGCGGTCATCGGGTTTCTGCAAGCTCTGTTCACTGCCGACGGAACTGTGCGCGACCACATCCGTTCCAACAGTTCTTCCGTCGTGCTCACTTCTAAGAGCAAAACGCTGCTTCAAGGCGTCCAAGCCCTGCTTCTCAACCTGGGAATCCATTCGCGGATTCTCGATCGGAGCCGCCCTGCACGTGAGCATGTCTTCTCATATACCGACAAACAGGGCACCGTTAAGACCTACCGGAGCGACGGCATCCTCTATGAACTCTTCGTCCATGGTGAAAACCGTATCCGCTTCCAGCAAGAAATTGGATTCCTTGATGCCAAGCAGGACAGACTCGCCAAAGTTCGGTTCCCGCATGCCAAACCAGCCGAGTTCACCGATCTGCTTTTGACTAAGGAGTCTTCTGGCGATCAAGAAGTATTCGACCTGACCGAGCCGTTCTCGCACTCCATGATCTGCAACGGCATCGTGGTCCACCAATGCGGTGAGCAGCCGCTGCTGGCCTATGAGTCCTGCACGCTGGGATCGGTTAATCTGGCGAAATTCGTCACGGGCGCGCCCCACAAACCGGCGATCGATTTTAAACGGCTCGCGGACGTCACCAACCACGCCGTGCGTTTCCTGGATGATGTCCTGGATATGAATCATTACCCGCTGCCTGCGATCGCCGCCATCACCAAAGCCAACCGCAAGATCGGTCTCGGGGTCATGGGTTTTGCCGATCTGCTGATCAAGCTGGGCATTCCCTATGACACGGAAGAGGCGCTGGCGGTCGGCGAACAGGTCATGCAGTTCATCCGGGAGCAGGGCCACGAGACATCCGCCGGCCTCGCCACCGAACGCGGCGTGTTCAGGAACTTCAAGGGAAGCCGCCTGGAATCCGAAGGGCGCCGCCTGCGCAACGCGACCGTGACCACGGTCGCCCCCACCGGCACGATCAGCATCATCGCCGACTGCTCGCCCGGCATCGAACCGCTCTACGGCGTCAGCTACGCCCGCACGGTCATGGACGACGTGCGACTGACGTCGATCCATCCGGAATTCGTCCGCCGGGCGCGGCTGGCCGGCATCTACTCGCCGAATCTGGCCGCCAAGGTCGCCGCGAACGAATCGATCCAGGATCTGACGGAGATCCCGTCCGACTTGCGGCGGCTCTTCATCACCGCGCACGACGTTGCGCCGGACCACCACGTCCGGATGCAGGCGGCCTTTCAACGCCACAGCGACAGCGGGGTCTCGAAAACGATCAACCTGCCGGCCAGGGCCACCAAGGCCGATGTGGCCGCGGCCTTCACGCTGGCCTATCAACTCGGCTGCAAGGGGCTGACGGTCTTTCGGACCGGCAGCCGCGCCCATCAAGTGTTGACCTGCACGAACGTCCAGTATTGTTAGGACAGCCTGACACTGCGGTTCAGACCATGCTACGAACACCCGCCGTTGCCGGTCCATTTTACAGCGCGACCGCTGCCGCCCTTGAAGACGAGGTCGCCCGCTGCCTGGACGGCTCGGCGCAACCCCGGCCGATGATCGCCGCCATCTGTCCCCATGCCGGACTGATGTACTCCGGCCCGGTCGCCGGATCGGTCTATAGCCGGATCGCCCTGCCGGAAACCGTGATCCTTGTCGGCCCCAACCACACCGGCTTTGGCCCGGCCGTGTCCGTGTATCCGGAGGGAGCCTGGCAGATGCCGGGCGGCGCCGTCACCATCAACCGGGAACTCGCGGAAAAGATTCTTGCGCTCTGCCCGCACGCCGAAGCCGACACGTCCGCGCATCAACGGGAGCATTGCCTGGAAGTCCAGCTGCCCTTTCTCCAAAACAGACGGCGGCAGGTCCGGATCGTCCCCATCGTGCTTGGAATGAGAGACCCTGCCCTGTGCCGGGCGATCGGAGACTGCCTGGCGGCCGTCATCGCGCAAAGCGCCGGCACAGCCGGCGGACAGCCGCTCCTGGTCGCCAGCACCGACATGAACCACTATGAATCGGATACGATCACGAGAGAAAAGGACCGCCACGCCATTGAAGCCATCGAACGGCTGGATCCGGACCGGCTCGACGCCGTCGTGACCACCCGCCGCATTTCCATGTGCGGGATCGCTCCGACCCTCGCCGTCCTCCATGCCGCCCGCGCACTGGGCGCAACCGGAGCCACACTCGTCCGCTATGCCACTTCGGGCGACCGCAACGAAGATCGGGCACGCGTGGTCGGCTACGCCGGATTCACTATTAATGGATCCGGTCGCCCGCAGCAGCATTCTCCTAACCTGTCAGAATGTTTGACAGAACAGGCGGATAGTGATAATTACACACCCATTGCAGTGCCGAAAGGCTAAGGAGGATCCGTGATGAGTGTCGCGTCAAGTTCTGCATATCCTGTGAATACACTGCCGGACTGGAACCTGTTCTTCGCCAAGGAACCGGCACCTGCAGGCGACCCGGCCCAGACCGAGATGGACAAGACTGTCGTCCTCGGCCCTCCCGGGAAAAAAGGCCCGACGCCCACGAGCATGAAAGAGCGGATCCTGTTTCTGGTGTTGATCCTGATCATCGTCGTCGGCGGCGGCTATCTCGCCGTCAACCCGGATGTTCTGATGAACCTCCTCGGCGATGCGCCCGGCGACACGCCTCCTCCCCAACAAACGCCCAGAGTCGCGAAGCCGGCTGCTCCGCCCAAAGCCCAGGCTCCTGCTCCGGTACAAGCCTCCGCACCGGCTCAACCGGCTGCGCCCGGAGTTGTCCCGGCCCCTGCGCCGGCTCCTGTTGCACCGGCTGCACCCATGCCGGCTGCGCCTGCACCTGCAGCAGTCGCGAGCGTTCCGACGCCGGCACCAGTTCCGGCTGCACCAAAGCCTGCGGCCCCCGCACCGGCACCAGTCCCTGCGGCAGTCGCAAGCGTCCCGGCGCCGGCACCTGCTCCAGTTGCACCGGTCGCCGTGGCGAGCGCTCCGAAACCGGCGGCGGCTTCATCCGTTCCGAGCATACCGACTCCCAGGTTTGGTGAAGGCGAAAAGGTTTCCGTAACTGCACCGACCCCCCTGACCGCCGATTCGGCAGGCAAGAAGCCGGGGACGGTGACCGCCGCGCCCGGCGCGACCCTGGTCGTGCTGGATGCCGATCTGCAAAACTTTGCGTGGATCTACTCCGTCCGCACGGAACAGGGCGTGACCGGCTGGGTGGCGGAAAAGAACCTCGTCGCCAAGTAACCGCTTCCACTGTCTCCGAGAACCTGCCTTGCCTGCGCGGGGGAAACCCCGTGTATAATGCCGCTTCGTTTCGCTTGCGTCATAACGTCATAAAGTCCTAAAGTCATCAAGTCGAAATCTGAACGCGTGTGGGACTTTACGACTTGAAGACTTTTTAACTTTTGGACTCGACCATGCCACATCTGCGTGCGATCATTTTCGATTTTGACGGCGTGGTGGCGGACAGCGAGCCCATCCATCTGGCTGTCTTCCAGCGGGTCCTGGGCGAGCTGGGGTTCATTCTCAGCCCCGAGGAATATTACGCCGAGTATCTGGGCTACGACGACAAGGGCTGCTTCCTCGCCTTCCTGACCGCCCACGGGCAGGCCCCTTCCACCGAACTGATCGGCGAACTCGTGGCCAGAAAGGCCCGGGCCTATCTCGACCACATCAAGCAGCATCTCGTCATCTTTCCCGGTGTGCGCGAGCTGGTGCGCGATGCCGCCTCCCGTCACCGGCTGGCCATCGCGTCCGGCGCGTTGCGCAACGAGATCGAATACGCGCTCGAATGCGCGGGCATCCGCAAGGAGTTCGAACACATCACGAGCGCCGAGGATGTCCGCTGCGGCAAACCCGACCCAGAACCGTTCGCGCATGCCCTGGCCTCGTTGAATCGCGCCTCGCGATCCGGGCAGGACCGGTTGGCGCCTGGCGACTGCCTGGTCATCGAGGACTCCATCCCCGGCATCCGGGCGGCGCATGCCGCCGGCATGAAAGTCCTGGCCGTGGCAAACACGCACACGGTTCAGGATCTGCACGAAGCCGATGCGCTGACGCATTCCCTGACCGATGTGAAACTGCCGGAACTGGAATCCAGGCTTTGGCCGGCGGACCCCGCACGGAGCAGCCGGCCATGAGAATCTGCTCGTTGCTTCCGGGCGCAACCGAAGTGGTGGCGATGCTGGGGCGCACCCGGCACCTGGTCGGCATCAGCCACGAATGCGATTATCCTCCGGAGATCCGGGCCAAGCCGGTGCTGGTTCGCGCGACGGTGGATGCCGGGCTCTCCAGCTCCGACATTGACCGCCGCGTACGCACGACCCTGCAGGCCGGCCGGCCGCTCTATGAATTGGACGAAACGCTGCTCGTCCGCGTGCGGCCCGATCTCGTCATCGCGCAGACGCTCTGCCAGGTGTGCGCCATCACCCCGTCCCAGCTCACGCGTGCCCTCCGCGCGCTGTCCTCCCCTCCGCGCGTGCTGTCGTTGGGTCCCTCGACGCTGGACAACGTGCTCGCCGACATCGAACGGATCGGCGAGGCGATCGGACGGTCGCAGGAAGCCTCGACCCTGGTCGAACAACTGCGGGCCAGACTGGAAGCCGTCCTGCTCCAGGTCGCGCATGCGGAGAAACATCCGCGCGTGGCCTGCATCGAATGGCTCGATCCGCTGTTTGCCGCCGGACATTGGGTTCCGGAAATGGTGGCCTTCGCCGGAGGCGTGGACGTCCTGGGCACGCCGGGCTCCCCGTCCGCGCAGATCACCTGGGAGCAGGTTCGGGAAACCCGGCCGGACGTGCTGGTCATCATGCCCTGTGGATTTTCAATTACGCGCACGAGGCAGGAGCTGCACCGTCTGACGACGCAGGCGGGATGGAAAGACCTGCCGGCCGTCAGAAACGGCGCCGTCTTTCTTGTGGATGCGGCTGCCTATTTCAATCGCCCGGGGCCCCGATTGATCGACGGCATCGAGATCCTGGCCGCCTGCTTCCACCCCTCGCTCCGGCTGGCCGTCAGTCCTGATGCCGCGCAACGGCTAGAGGACGCGCCGGCATCCACCGGCACGCACTCGGCTGTACAGCCATGACACCCTCCGAAGCCCAGGCCTACTGCAATGCCGTGACGAAGCACAGCGGCAGCAATTTTTACTATTCGTTTTTCTTCCTGCCCGCCGCGCGTCGTGCCGCCATGTACACCGTCTACGCCTTCTGCAAGGAGGTCGACAGCGCCGTGGACGACGCGCCGGCCGGCAGCGACCCGAAAGAAGCGATCAGCCGGTGGCGCGCCGAAGTCGCCGCCGTCTACGGCGGCATCCCCACGCATCCCGTCGCCATCAGCCTGGCGGGCCATGTCCGGCAGCTGGGCATTCCCCGGGAATATTTCGACGAACTGATCAACGGCGTCGAGATGGACCTCGCGACGATGCATTACGCCACGTTCGAGGACCTCTCCCGTTACTGTTATCGAGTCGCCTGCGTGGTCGGGCTCATCTGCCTGCACATCTTCGGCACCCGCGACCCGCGCGCAAAGGACTACGCCGTCAATCTCGGCATGGCCTTCCAGCTGACCAACATCCTGCGCGATCTGGGAACGGACGCGGACCGCGGCCGCATTTATCTTCCCCTGAATGACCTGACGCGGTTCGGCTATACCGAGGAGCTGTTGCTTCAACGCCGCTACTCGCCCCGTTTCAACGACCTGATGGCGTTTCAATGCACGCGTGCGCATGAGTTTTACGACAAGGCCCATACGATTTTGGAGAGCCTGCCCCGCGCTGACCGGAACGCCCTCACGCCGGCCGAAATCATGCGCGGGGTCTACGAGCGCATTCTCGTCCGTATCGAACAGGCCGGCTACCGCGTGTTTGACTCGCGCATCAGCCTGCCGCCCGTGTCCCGCCTGGCCGTCGCCGCAGGCGTGTGGCTGCGCAACCGGCTCGCATAACCATGCCTCGCTCAACGCTCATCATCGGTGGTGGCCCGGCCGGGCTGGCTGCGGCCTTTCGGCTTTCTTCGAAAGGCCACGCCGTCACCCTCATC
>MHEU01000015.1:53362-57128 GCA_001805245.1 Nitrospirae bacterium RIFCSPLOWO2_02_FULL_62_14
GGCGTTTACTGGACGGTGGCGCCGGCGCTCAGTTCGACACCATCCCGCCGGTACTCATGGGACATCACACAGCAACGCTGACCCTTCTGAAAGAACTCGGGACGGCTGACTCCTCCGCGCTGTCCAGGGGCCTCCGGCTCGAATTCCTGCTGCCCGGAGGACATCTCGTCCCGCTGATGCAACCGTGGCTGCCCGCTCCTGTCCATACGATCGCCGGCCTGCTGCTGTTCGGCGGGCTGCCGCTCGCAGACCGCTGGCGTCTGTTGGATGTGATCGAACGAAGCTGGGAAGGCGATCCCGCTCTCCCGCCGAATCTCGATCAACGCACGGCAGAGGACTGGCTGGCCGAGCGCAAGCAATCCGAGCGCGCGCGGGCCGAAATCTGGACGCCGCTCGCCCGGTTCCTGATCGGAGATGATGCCACGACCGTCTCGGCAGCGGCCCTTGTCGGCGCCCTCACGCGCTGTTTCCTGGCCACCCGCCGCCATGATGCACGCCTCGCGGTGCCGGCAGATACGTTACAGAACCTGTTGCTCGCGCCGCTGGCAGCCAGACTGGCCCAGGCAGGCACGGCGATCCGCCTCAATGCCGCGGCCGTGCTGCTCCAGATCGAGCGCGACAGAGTGACCGGCGTGCGGCTGCGCGACGGCACGACGCTCACTGCCGACCGGTACGTCATGGCGCTGCCCCATAAACATCTGACAGCGATCCTGCCGGAACGGGTGCTCACGCATTATTCCTATTTTCAGCAGCTCACGCAGCTCTCGGATTCGCCGGCGCTCACCGTGCACCTTCGGGTCGACACGGCCCTCCAGGCGCCGCGCGTCGTGCTGTTCGCGCGACGAACCTTTCACTGGCTGGTGAGCCGGCCCGGACAGCGCCGAAGCGGAACCGTGATCTCCATTGTCGCGACCGGCAAACCGGAACTTCTTAAGCGGACAGATCAGGAACTCCTCTCGCTGGCGCTCGACGAGCTGTCCTATGCCTACCCCGGACCGGGTGCGATCAAAATCCTCGACTGGCGGGTGGTCCGGGAACCCCGCGCCTTTCTCACCATGAGCCCCGGCGCCAGGGTCCATCGCCCCCTCCCCCAAAGTCCCTTCCAGAATCTGTTCATCGGAGGCGATTGGACCGACACGGGCCTGCCGGCCACACTGGAGAGCGCCATCGTGAGCGGCACCCGCTGCGCGGACATGATCCTGGCGAAGCAAGAATAAGCAGCGGGGTGGCATGCCCTGTCGCTCCAACGCCCCGGAAAGAGCGGCTGACGAAGGGCGAACTGCTCCGGCGTCGGCATGATGCGTTGACCCCTCACGGCCGTTCACGTCGTACGGTTGGCCGCTCGCCTCATCGGACCACCGGAACGGCTCGCGGCACCCACCAGCCCCCGGCGTCCTGGCCCCGCCATGCCGACCGCCTCCGAGTTCATCCCTTCCAGCCGCTTATAAAAATAGAAAGGCGACAGGCCGCTTGAAAGCCTGTCGCCTTTAACGCTTCGCCACATTTAGCAGGCTACGCCAACAGTGATTGCCCTATGAAACTTGAACGTCCTTGTTTCTTACCTCGGAAATTGTTCTCTGATCCCAATCCACAGCGCCCTCAGTCATCACCTTGACGCAAGGTAGCGGTATGTCTATCCTGCACTCATGTCATATTGGGGAACTGTTTTCCGTCGAGCACTTGACGACACCCTAGACTATTTTGGCGAGGGACTGCATAAGCTTACTTTTACATTGCTGTGCTCTATTGCTGGGTTGGTTATACTATTTATGTGGAAAGGAATGGATGCGGCGCTCGGACAAATGGCCTCAGCCTATTCTGTTCTTATAGCCACACTGCTTGTCACTTTGCTTCTATTCTTTAGAAATCTGATACTGGCCCCAGCTCGCCTTGCGAAAGATGTTCAGTCTCAAATCACTACGTTGAGTGAAAAACTCCATATCTATGAAGATCGGGCGGCGCCAAAACTAGAATTTGTTTTTGAGGAACATGGGTGGCCATACGAATGCTTAGAAAAGAGTAATCCGAGCCTTAAGATGTGGCTTTTCCGCATCGGAGTACGCAACAAGTGGTATGAACAAGTGCGAGATTGCGTTGTTAAACTAGAAACGGTTTCTCCACACGGGGAACGGTTCATTATAAGAAATCTCAAATCGTGGACCGATAACCCTAGTGATGTTCTAAATATCCCCCACAAGCAATCATTTACATTAAATGCTGATGATACTGAGTACATTGATGTTATTCGTGTGCGCCAGTACTCAGAGAAGGTAGAGATCGAAGTCTGTTACGCTTTAGAGGGACACCGCGATATTTCAGCAGCTACTGGTTTAGTCGGAGGAAGCACTTACGCTTTGACATTAAAAGCTATTGCCAGCATCGGCGGTCCAAGCTACAGAACGTTCACATTAGAAGCAACCCCAGAGCACGTTACCTTCAAGGGATTATAATGCCACTAACTTTTCCTACTCCAGATATTTCGACCTAGCAACTTCATGAGCGTATCCCTGAACAGGTACTAGACCCACGTCTCCCATAGGGTACAAACACGCCACCACTCGACCTCGGTGGCCATTTTGTCGCCGTGATCGTATATGCACCAGCAGCGCATTACTCTGACCCCATTACCGACTTAAGCACTTGATTTGCTGTAGTAGAACTTTCGCATCACTGGCGCTACTACTCTCTTTAAGTCTTTCGATTTCATTAACTAGGTAATCTCTGTCCACTTCACCGAGAGTAAATTTTAGCATGGCGGCCTCGCGCGCAGAAAAGTTAAGGCCACTAGCCGCATCAATCCCAAAAATACCTCCCGGCCTTTTTCATCGAGGAGAGCACTGGCAAACAGACGCGAGAATTCCTCTCGGCCGACCTCCGGGTGAATCGTAATCGTCCCGGGCTCAAGTTTTGGTTCTTGAATAGAACGCCTGTAAGCGTGCCAGATCATGAAAGCAATCAGCGAAGCCGTTATAAATCCCCACCCCCAATCACTCATGGTATTGGCAACTCCGTATAGAGTACTTGAGCCGAGTTGATTGACGGAAGGCTAGGCCGTATATTGCGAGGTGCTCTGGCTGCCTTCTTTATTGGCCTTTCGTTCGAGCATTGTTCTATACCGATCGTATGTAAAGCCAGCTGGCGTGAACACCAAAATTGTGAACCAAAACCATACTACGGGAAGATTAATCGCCAAATAGAAGTAGCCAACAATGAAGATCATCCACAATATTTGTATTCTGCGGGAGAAGCCAGATACTAATGCACTCATATTTCGAAACATATCTCCGAAGTACATGAGTGTGTACGGTATATCCCTAAAGAGCATCGCCACGACAAATACGCATAAAGCCAAAACTGCTGCCCTCGATAGCCATGAGAACTGCTCTTTCGGAACAACAGATTCCGCACCCCAAAAAAGGCCGATGATTAACACGTAAGGAACCCCGAAGATAAGTAAGCAGATAAGGCTATAGACACAGAAGTCTTTAGCAAGTGTCTTAATCTCGCCTATGGTGAGATCGGAAAACGTATAAGATTTATCCGATGCGATCGGGTTAGCTCCGTCAGCTTAAAATTCCCATTCTATCTAGGGAATGTCTAAGTAACCTCATCGATGGCCTCAAGGCTAGGCCGACCGTGAGTAGGTGTCAAGACTGCGGGCGGCAATTTGTAATTAGTGTCTCGTCGTCGCTTCAAGTTGGAGTTTTCTTCCCTCTCTTTCAACTGTTAAGGTGGCTGGCAAGGGAATGGGGTCTACCCATGACCG
>MHEU01000015.1:57145-58509 GCA_001805245.1 Nitrospirae bacterium RIFCSPLOWO2_02_FULL_62_14
CTGTTAAGGTGGCTGGCAAGGGAATGGGGTCTACCCATGACCGCATGGGCTGTCCATTTACCGAGAGAATTTTATCCCCCCTCCTTACCCCAGCGATTTGTACGGGACTTCCTTCCAGGACTCCCAGCACCATAAAACTGTCCTTGATATTCAGCGATGGAACTATCCCTACATGATTCTCCCCGAATGCCGCGACAAGCGCGGCAAGTCCGTACGCTCCCGCCACCTCGATGGTCAGTTTGGACGCACGAGTTACGCCCTCTTCAGTCCAGGTAGCCCCCGACGCTGGATATGGGTACGAAACACTGGCGGTAACCACCTGCCGAAACAACGCGACGCCTTTTTCAACATCAACGAGTCGAAACTCGACCGTACAGGAGACCAGTCCTCCATTCAGCGTAATCGGAAGAATTTTCACCCTATCAAACGGCTCAACGTTGTAAGTCAAAAGGGTTGTGGCACCAACCATTTTCCCAAGACGAACTGACAACTCATCATCAACTTGACCGCTATGTTGGATGGTCATCTCATCTAGCAGCTTCCCGATGGTGTCACGCTCAACAAGAACCAACTTGGCCTGGCGTTGCCTGATCAAATTAACGGCAAAATCAACATAAGCTGGGACCTCATTATCGGTTGTTTTCGATAGGGGGATAACGGCCAGTCTTTGAACTGAAGAAGGTACTTGTGGCGGCATGAGAACTGGGCTAACCGTCATATTGTTCATTATGTTAAATGACTGCGTTCTCGTGTCTATCTGACCCGTGGACTGCTTTGACAAGTGGCCTGGGAGACTATCCCAAGACACAACTTTGCCGTTCTCAAAAACGATGTAGTGCTGTTCTGAGGCACCAACCGGCACGATTCCAAATAGGCCGATTGTTAAGGCCGTCAATGCCATGTAGTCGGATTTGTCGCCAGGCGTGGTCTGCTTATAAATCCAAATCTCATACGGAGTTCCGCTAATGGCAGTGCTTCGAGTACTGTCCGGCTTTCCGACAATCTCCCTAACCTCTTCTATTGACTGTCCCCATCTCAGCTTTCCTTCTGCCGTAGCGTCTAAGAACCCAGTCTTTGAAAAAGCTAGGCCACACCCGACTAGCGTGGAGATAATAGTCAGGCTAAACAGAAACAGAACTGCGTTTCTAATCTTCATTGATGGCTGCCTTTGAGCCATGCCAATAATCTAGCCCTCTGTCACACTCAGAGCAAGCACAGTATGGGAATGAGAAACGGGGAACATTCAAGGCTTGCAGGGCAATCACTGCCGGCATATCCCACGGAACGTGGCGAAGCGTTAAAGGCGACGGGTCTGTAAGCGACTCGTCGCCTTTCTATTTTTATATTTTGGGAAGATTATTTTC
>MHEU01000016.1:0-39400 GCA_001805245.1 Nitrospirae bacterium RIFCSPLOWO2_02_FULL_62_14
GTGTCCACGCTGATGGTGATGAGCTCGATCATTTTGTCGAGGCCGTGGTTCTTCTCGCTCAGATGATGCGTCTGCTGCTCGCAGACCGGCGTATCCAGCGAGGGCACGACATTGATGATCCGGACCCTGCCTTTGGTGTCGGCCAGGTTCACCAGCGAGAGGTCGCCCTTGGCGACCTTCACGTCGCGGAGCATATCGCCGACCTTGATGCCGGGGCCGGCGAGCGCGAGCGGCGCGCCTTTGAACGTGACGGTATGACCCTCGCCTGGTTCGGCGCTGCCGGTGGCGACCGGAAGGTTTTTGTACATGAAGCCGGTGTCGGCCTGGGTGCCCATGCCGGCGCAGCCGGACAGCCCCATCGGAACGGCAAGAACCAACGCAACGATGCCCGCGTATTTCATCGGTGACCTCTTTTCAGTGGTACGTAGGCCCGGCTAATTTATCGGCTCTTTACCTCGCGTAGTCAAGACTTCAGAAACGTCATCAGCAGGGCGTTCACGGCTTCCGGCTGCTCCCACTGCGGAATATGTCCGGCCGCGGGGATCAGCGCGATGGAGGCGCCTTTAATGGAGCGTTGCAGCTCGTGCCCGACCTCTGGCGGGAAGACCTTGTCCTGCTCGCCCCAGATGATGAGTGTCGGCCGGCTGATTTCACCGATTTTGAGCGCGAAGCCCTGTTCCCAGAGCGGTAGAGTTCTGACGGAGGTCATCGCGGCGGGGATCAGTCCCGGTCGCCGGCGGTTCTGATAGGAACGCTCGATGACGGCCGGCGTGAGCCGGCTGTGGTCGTACACGATTTCCTGCAGCACGTCTTTCGTGACCCAGCGGCCGGCGAGCCAGTTGCCGAGCCGGATCAGCCAGACTGGAGCCGAGGTCTCGACCGCGCGCTTGATGAGCGGACCCGTGAGTTTCTCGCGCACGCCTTTGGGCAAGCCGCTGATCAGCACGAGGCGGTCCACCCGGTCAGGATGGGCGAGAGTCATGCCGATGACGAGGCCGGCACCCATCGAATTGCCGATCAACGCGGTTTTCTGAATCCCCAGCGCGTCCATGAAGCCGCGGAGGAAGGCGATCATTTCATCGGGTGTGTAGGCGATGTCCGGCTTGTCGGACAGGCCCGAGCCGGGCAGGTCCAGGGTGATGACGCGATAGTGCGATGCGAGGGCGGCCTGCTGGTATTCCCACTGCCACATGGAACCACCGAAGCCGTGCACGAGGATGACCGGCTGGCCGCCGCCGGCGTCGAGATAGGCGATGCGGGTGCCGTTGACGGTCACCGTGTGGACCGGCTGGCGCTGGAGCCCGTCGAACCAGGGCGGAATCTCGGGTGGAGCGGCACAGGCGCCCAGGAGAATCGGGAGCAGCAGGAGAACGCACCAGCGCTGCGGGAACATACGGGCGGCTTATTCGAGCTGCACGAGTGTTTCGTCGGGCTTCACGTCGTCGCCTTCGTGCACGTAGAGCGTGGCGACGGTGCCGGCGACGGGGGACGGCAAGCGGTTCTCCATCTTCATGGCTTCGATGATCAGCACCGGATCGTCGGCCTTCACCTTGTCGCCCTTGGCGACCAGCACCTTGACGACGCGGCCGGGCATGGGCGAGGCGATGTCGCCGGGCTTGCTCGGCTTGGGCCGTTTCGGCTTGGCCTTGTCGCCGGTCTCCGGCGCTTCCGGCACGCCGGCCAGCACTTCCTGGATCGGCTCGAGTTGGACCTCTTCCAGCTTGTCGTTGATGCGGATGTAGTAGGGTTTGCGGCCCTCTTCCTTCCGGCCGGAGCCCGACACCTGGATGTGATAGGTCTCGCCGTGGACCGTGACGTTGAAGTCGATCGGCGCCAGGTGCAGCTCGTGCGCGACCTTGGGGCCCGCTTCCGGCGCCGGCGCCAGCGGCTCGGGCTTGAGCTCGCCCTTCTCCCGCTGGTCGAAAAATTCCCGCGCGATGGCGGGGAACAACGCCAGCGACACCACGTCCTCAGGCGACATGGATTTCCCGGCCAGTTCCGTGATGGCGGCGGGCAGTTCGGGTTCCAGCCGGTCCGCCGGGCGGCCCTTGACCGGCCGCTCATCGCCGGTGGCGCGCGCGGCGACCTCTTTGTTCACCGGGCCCGGCGGTTTGCCGTAGTACCCGAGGAAATAATTCTTCGTCTCGGTGGTGATGACCTTGTAGCGCTCGCCGGTCAGCACGTTGAGCGTGGCCTGCGAGCCTACGATCTGGCTGCTGGGCGTGACCAGCGGCGGGTAGCCCATGTCCTTCCGTACGCGCGGCACTTCCTCGAGCACGTCCCGCATCTTCTCCAGCGCGCTTTGCTCCGCGAGCTGGGCGGCCAGGTTGGACAGCATGCCGCCGGGAATCTGCGAGGTCAGGATTTCGGCGTCCACGCCCGTGAAATCGCTCTCGAACTGGTGGTACTTCTTTCGCGCCGTCCGGAAGTGCTCGGCGATCGGGATGAAGCGCGGCAGTTGCAGCCCTGTGTCGTAGGGTGTGCCCCGCAGCGCCGCGACCATCGTTTCCGTCGGCGGGTGGGACGTGCCGCCGGCGAGCGGCGACATGGACGTATCCAGGATGTCCAGGCCGCCCAGCACGGCCATCAGCGACGACATGGAGGCCATGCCCGACGTGTAGTGCGAATGCAGGTGGATCGGCGCCTTCACCGCGGCTTTGAGTTTCCTGACCAGTTGGTAGGCGTCCATCGGCGCCAGCAGACCGGCCATGTCCTTGATGCAGAGCGTGTCGGTGCCCAGGTCCTCCAGGCGTTTTGCCAGGTCCACGAAGCTGTCCAGGGTGTGGACGGGGCTCACGGTGTAGCAGAACGAGGCCTCGACGTGCTTGCCCTGGTCCTTCACGCAGCGGACCGCGTGCTCGAGGTTGCGGATGTCGTTGAGCGCGTCGAAGATGCGGAACACATCGATGCCGTT
The DNA here is from genome assembly GCA_001805245.1 of Nitrospirae bacterium RIFCSPLOWO2_02_FULL_62_14. GTDB lineage: Bacteria > Nitrospirota > Nitrospiria > Nitrospirales > Nitrospiraceae > 2-02-FULL-62-14. Next base: position 2,915 of record MHEU01000016.1, read on the forward strand.
GGTCGACGAGCGTTCGATGAACCGCTCCACCACGTCGTCCGCGTAGTGGCGGTAGCCCACGACGTTCTGCCCGCGCAGCAGCATCTGCAGTTTGGTGTTCGGCATGGCGGCGCGCAGGGCGCGCAGCCGCTCCCACGGGTCCTCCTTGAGGAAGCGCAGGCAGGTGTCGAACGTCGCGCCGCCCCAGACTTCGAGCGACCAGTAGCCGATGGCGTCCAGCTTCTGCGCGATCGGCAGCATGTCCTCCGTGCGCATGCGCGTGGCGAGCAGCGACTGGTGGCCGTCGCGCAAGGCGACGTCCGTGATCAGCAGCTTTTTGCCGGGCGCCGGCGTGACGTCGATTCCCGGCTTCCCTTTGCCTGACTTCTTCATGGGTTTACGCGTTGCCATATGCTTTCATCATCCGTGATGCACTGCTACGCGGGACTCGCGTGACGCGCGAGAAATGCGAGACTCGGAAGAATCCTTCATGCCAGTCGCGCTTTCGTCCGAGTCGCGCGAGTCTCGCAACTCAAAGTCCCTCATACGCCGCGATGCAGGCGGAAATGGCCAGGACCAGATCCTCCGGCTCGATGTGTTCGTCGTAGTTGAACACGTCCGGGTGCGTCTCCAGGTAGGAGGTGTCGAACTTTCCGGCCCGGAAGTCCGGCTCCTCCATGATCTTTTCCATGAAGGGAATCGTCGTCTTGAGCCCGCGCAGGACGTATTCCTCCAGCGAGCGGTGCATGCGGCTGACGGTTTCCTCCCAGGTGCGGCCGCGGACCGTGAGCTTGGCGAGCAGCCCGTCGTAATAGGGCGGCACGTCGTAATCCTTGTAGACGGCGCCGTCGATGCGCACGCCGATGCCGCCCGGCGAGAGATAGGCGGTGACCTTGCCGGTCACGGGCCTGAAATTGTTCCGCGGGTCCTCGGCGTTGATGCGGCACTGGATCGCGTGGCCCTGCAGCGTCACGTCGCTCTGCTTGAACTCGAGCGGCCGGCCGGCGGCGATCGTGATCTGCGCCCGCACGATGTCCACGGCGGTGATCTGCTCCGTGACCGTGTGCTCGACCTGGATGCGCGGGTTCATCTCGATGAAGTAGTACCGGCCCTGCGGGTCCAGCAGGAATTCCACGGTGCCGGCGTTGTCGTAGTCCACCGCGCGGGAGATTTTCGTGGCGGCCTCGCCCATCTCGCTGCGCAGCTCCGGCGTCAGGACCAGCGACGGCGCGATCTCGATCAGTTTCTGGTGGCGGCGCTGGATGGAGCAGTCGCGCTCGCCCAGGTGGATGCTGTTTCCGTGGCGGTCCGCGAGGATCTGGAATTCGATGTGGTGCGGCCGCTCGATGTATTTCTCGATGAAGACGCTGCCGTCGCCGAAGGCGGCCTGCGCTTCACGCGAAGCGGTGTCCATGTTGACGCGCAGCTCCTGGTCGGACCGGACGACGCGCAACCCGCGTCCGCCGCCGCCGGCGCTGGCCTTGATCATGACCGGGTAGCCGGCGCTTCTGGCGAAGGCCAGGGCATCGTCCATGCTAGTGACGGCCTGTTCCGTGCCCGGCACGATCGGCACGCCGACCTGCTTGGCCAGAGTGCGCGCCTGGATCTTGTCGCCCATCAAATGGATGGCCTGCGGGGAGGGCCCGATGAAGGTGATGCCCGAAGCCTGGCACAAGTGGGCGAAAGCGGCATTCTCGGACAGGAACCCGTAGCCGGGATGGATGGCGTCCGCGCCGATGCGCAGGGCCAGGTCGACGATCTGCTGCCCGTCCAGAAAGCCCTTCACCGGACCGGGGCCGACGAGGTGGGACTCATCGGCTTTTTTGACGTAGATGCCGGTGGGGTCGGCTTCGGAATAAATGGCGGCGGTGGCGATGTTCAATTCGCGGCAGGCGCGAATGATGCGCATCGCGATTTCACCCCGGTTGGCGACTAAAATCTTCTTAAACATCGTGGAGTTCCGTTTCGCCTGACTTTCCCGAAATGCCCGTGAAAAGTCAGCGTAAGTTAGCATAGGGACTCAACGGCTGTCGAGGGAAAGGGTGGGGAAGACGTAAGGCGTGAGACGCGAGGTGTGAGGAGTCAGACGAAGCAGGGCACCCCTACGCCTGACCCCTCACCCCTGACGGTTGAGTTATTTCGCTTGGACCAGGAACCCCTTGGATCGGGCGTTGCCGCCTCCGGCGACGATGTCGATGAACGTCATGCCGGCTTTGACGTTGGGAACGACGGCCTCGATGGTGGTGTCGTTGATGAATTTGTATTCCACTTTGGACGCGCCCGCGGCGCTGAAGGCCACGCCGTGGAAACATTCCTTCGTGCCGAAGTTTTCGCCCTTGATGACGACTTTCGTGCCGGGCTTCGCCTCGTCCGGCTCGACCTTGTGGATCTTCGGCCGCTTGTTCCGGTCGCACACCGGGTCCTTTTCCACCTTGGACTCGTCGAAGCCCTTGATGGACTCCGTGCCGAACATGGTGAAGCCGGTTCCTTCTTCGATCTGGCCTTCCGGCTTTTTCTCCTCGGCCGCGAGCGGACCGGCCAGCACGGCGATGAACATCGTGACGATGAACAGGGAAATAAATCGAGTCATATGGGCCCCCTTGAGATAAGACGTCACTTCTTCTGTTCCAGCGGCGTATAGCCTTCGATATCCAGGATCTTTTGCCCGGCCGGCGAATGCGCAAAGGCGACCAGTGCGTCCACCATCGGGTTGGGCTCCTTTTTGCTCAGCAAGAGCAGCGGCCGGCGGAGTTTGTAGCGTCCATCCTTCACCGTCGGTTCCTCCGGCTCGACCTTATCGACTTGCAGGAGGCGGACCGCGACGCCCGAGTTGACGGCTTCCAGCGCCGGCCCCATGGAAACATACGTCACGGCCGAGAGGGGCGGGAGCGTGCCGGCCACGGTTTTGATGACCTTGTCGTCGGTCTTGATGACCTTTGCGGATTCGGGAATCTGACCGGTAATGCCGAGCAACTGCTCGAAGGTGTCGCGGATGTTCCGGTTCCTGGGGCGGTCCAGGAGCAGAATCCTGGTGTCCGGCCCCCCCACCTCGGCCCAGAGTTTGACTTTGCCGGAGAAGATGTCGGCGACCTGCTGCGAGGTGATCTCCTTCATGTGGTTCGCGAGATTCACCATGATCACGATCCCGTCCCATCCGATCTGCGCGGCCCGGAGGTCCGGGTCCTCCCTGCCGGTTACGGCGATCTGCGCCTGGCCGTTTTTAACGAGCTCGACTGGTTTGGAGTTTTCGTTCCACAGGATGTCCACGTAAGCGCGCGGGTTGGTTTTTTCGAACGCGCGCGCGAGTTTCTCGATGGCGTTGGCTTCCGGGCCGTTGCCGGCGATGACGATATGACCCACGGTGTCCCCGGCAGTGAGGGGCGGCGCGCCGGCGAAGAGCAGTCCTATGCAGAGAATGATGACGGTGGACGAGCGCATGTCAGGACGGCTTGTCGCCTCCCGAGTCGGAGTCGGATGAGGGGGGCGGCGTGGGCGGCTTCCGCTTGCCGATGATCGGCGGGAGTTTCCCGAACTTGTCCATCCGCTCGTGCAGCATGTCGTAGGCCTTCATTTCGCCGAATCCGGGCTTGTGGTCGCCCACGATTTTCGAGGCGAAGGCGGACAGAAGTCGCACGGCTTTCTTGGCCTGGCAGTGGGGGCAGACGGTGTCCTCGGAGCGGGCATTCATCGGCTGGACGATTTCAAAGCCTTCGCCGCAGCCCTCGCACCGGTATTCGTACATCGGCATGGGGTTTAGATCCTCCCAACGTGTGAGCAAATTATAGCCGATTTGCCGGACGGATGCGACAAGCGACGCAAAGGAAAAAGTAAAAAGGTAAAAGTAAAAAATAACAGGCCTGCAGGTTCCTGATCCTTACTTTTTCCTTTTCACTTTTGCCTTTTTACTTGCTCCGTGGTCTTGACCGCGCGGCGTGCGGTCGAGTATCTTAGCCGCACGTGCCAGAATGCAGTGGTATTGGAAAAGGGAGAGGGACATGCCGTTGTTGATTCGTCGGTTTAAGTTGACCAGCGGAATGATGCAAGAGGAGCGGATTGACGATCCGGACCGGATCGAGCGGTATTTCAAGCTGTTCGAAAAGGATGACGTCAAGAAACTTGAGACCGGCGTCAAGGTCTTTATCGAAAAAGACGAATGGCAGCTCCTGCCGTGAGCCGCCTGCAGCGGGCTCAATTTTCCCATTTGGTGATTTGATCATTGATTGAATGGACGGACCGTCTGCCGGGCTCCAATCGACAAATCAGCAAATGGGTAAATCACGCAATTGCTTCTTACCATGATCTACTGGCTCCACATCGCCCGCCAAAACGATCGGACAATGCTTCACAAGGATCGCTGCCCGGCGGTTCCTTCCCACAATATAACCACGGATTTCTGGGAAGGCGGGTGGTTCGAATATCCGGACAAGGAACGGGCCCTGGCGGCCATGGAACAGTCCGGCACCAACGATCACAGGAAGTGCCCCCTCTGTAAGCCCTAATGACGTTGCGTCGGTTTGTCAGTTTAGCCCGTTGTGCCAGTTAACGGGCTCAACCGGCTGAACAGGCCAAACAGATTCATATGCCCCGTCTTGCGCTCATTCTCACCACCCTGATCTGGGGTGCGACGTTTCCAGCCACCAAGGCCGCCCTCGCGCAGATTCCCCCCTTTTCGTTCATGTGCCTGCGGTTTCTGCTCGGCGCGATCCTCGCCGTCGGCGTGTATCTGGCCGTCGGCGGCCGGCTGCGCGTCGACCGCGAACTCCTGCGCATGAGCGGCATTGCGACGATCTTTCTCTTTCTGGGCTATGTCACCCAGACGATCGGCCTGCAGACGACCACCGCATCCAACTCGGCGTTCATCACGGTGCTGTACGTGATTTTCGTGCCGGTCTTTCTGCGGCGGTTTCAGGGGCGCACATGGTTCTCGGCGGGGCTGGCGCTGACGGGCCTCTGGTTCCTGGTCACGCCCTCGTTGGAGATGAACGTCGGCGACCTCTGGACGCTGGCCTGCGCCGTCGCCTTCGCCGCGCACATCGCCTGCATGGAGTCCTTTTCGCGCCGGGGAGAAGCCGCGCTGTTTTTTCTGTGGCAGATGATACTCGTGACCCTGCTGCTCGGACCGGCCATGCTGATCGAGGGGCCGACATGGGGGCAGGTGGCGCCGACCGGCATTTTATTGGTCGGGTTGGGGGTGACCGGCGGGCTGGCCACCGGCGCCTTTGCGGTGCAGGTCTGGGTGCAGCGGGTCCTGCCGGCGCAGCAGGTGGCGCTGATCTTCTCCCTGGAGCCGGCTTTTGCCGCGTGGCTGTCCTGGTATTTTCTCGGCGAGCAGATGAGCGCGCAGGGCTGGATCGGCAGCGCGTTGATCCTGGCGGGAGTCATCATCGGCGGACTGGCGCCGGGCGAGAGGGGTAACGGGGTAGAGGGGTAGAGGGGTAGAGGGGCAGGAGGAGAGTGGCGCAGAAATTCGGCAACAGCCGCTGGGTCAAGGAGGGATGGCTGGATAACCGTGTCGGCGGCTGCGTCGTTGGGCGCATCACCTTCGCAGTGATCGGAGCGGTGGATCTCTATTTAAAGGGAAACTTTCGCGGCGAGATCGCCGGCAAGGCCATCCGGTTCAATAATCCCGGGTTCGAAGACGATGACATGGCCGGGCATGTCATCGGCGACATGGAGAATCCCCAAATCGGCGAAGTCAATCTCATCTCATTCGATCCGCATCCGAACCTCGCTCCGCATCCCTATATTGAATGGTTTTCCATCCAGAAGAACCATTACCGCATCGAGCTGCAGCCGCAGGACGCCAGGATTCTGTCCGATGGCGAGGCGCAGGCGCTGGATCGGGACAGCCAGGCGCTCCGGGACAAGCTGAGTTCGCAGGTCCGCTCGACGCGGGACCGGGAAGACTCGGATTGGGTGTAAAACCCGTCAGACTTTTCGCTGCTGGAACTGCGCGAGGTGCGTGGCCAGCATGCCGGCGACGAGGGATTTGTCGAAGGGCCAGGCGTAGCGGATGGCGATGCCCGGGTGGGTTCGCTTGAGATGCTCCACCGTTTCAGGAATTTCGATCTCGGCGTGCGAGCCGCCGGCGGTGAACATGGACGAGACCACCGTGATGTCCCCTGTGCCCTCCTTGATGAGTTCTTCCACAGCCTCTTCCAGCGTCGGCGCGCAGAATTCGTTGTAGGCGATCGCCAGCCGGTCGCCGTTCAGCAGAGGACACAACTGGTCGGCAAGGGCCTCCAGCCCTCCTTTATAGGGATCGTTCTGCGGCGTGCGCGGCCAGCGACGAATCTTCTGATCTAATTCCAGTTCTTCCTATGACATGGGCTTGCCTGCCGCGCGGCGCTGCGCTTCCAGTTGCTTGAGTTTCCGGACAAGTTCATGCGGGCAGTCTTTCGGCACCCCGCCGTGCCCCACCAGCACGATGGCCCGCCTCATTTTTTCCGCTCCAATTCTTCCAGCGCCGCGAACAGATCCGGACGGCGCAGAGTGTAACCCAGTTCAGCCAGCAGTTTCCGGTTGCTGATCCGCTTGCCCGCCGTGGGATCGGCCGGCAGCGGCTTGGCGGTGCCCCAGCGCGCGGCGGCTGCGTCCATGATTTCGGACCAGCGGCGAGGTGTTCCATCGCTCACATTATAGGTGTCGCCCGGCGTGCCGTCCTCCAGGGCCCGTAAAATAATCGCGGCCAGATCCTCGACGTGGATCAGGTTGACGTAGCGGTGGGAATAACCGACGCGGCCCTGGCGAATCCACTCGAGCGGGTTGCGGCCCGGCCCGTAAATGCCGGCCACCCGCAGCACGATCGCGCCGAACCGTTCGCGCAGCAACTCCTCGCCGTGGACGCGGGCGATCGAGCGGTCGACGGGAGCGGTTTCATCCACCGGCTCGCCGCGCACGGCCTGGGGCGAGCCGTCATAGGCCGAGGTCGCGCCCAGCACGACCAGCCGCCGCAGGCGCGGGACGACCTGTTCACCGAACGCGCAGACGGTGTCCGGCGGCACGGCCGGAAAGGTCCAGACCGCGTCGGCCTGTGCCGGGATCGCCTCCCACGTGTCCGCACGGTCGAGATCGAACAGCAGGCGCTGCTCGGGTGGAATACCCTTTAGATTCGTCTCCGGCGCGCGGCTGGCGGCGAAGACGATACGGCCTTCGGCCCTGGCCTGCCGGAACAGCTCGCGGCCGGTGTAGCCGGTGCCAAGGATGACCAGCGAATGGAACGATGTCGGCTCCGCCTGGTCAGACATGATTGCGCGACCTGCGATAGTCGGACGCTCGTTTCAAAAAGTCCTTCAATATCTGCGGATCGTGCAGCCGGTCTTCATCCTCAACGGGAATCAGCAAAAAATGATCCATCAAGGCTCGTGCGAAGAGGCCGACTCCCTCAAGCGTCTCGACTCCCTGCGCATTTACGAGAGGGACCTTGCCGATGCCGCAACTTGGCGATCGAGCCTTGAACACGTAACCGGAGAGATCCAACCGTTCAAGCTCGCGCAGCCGGCGCGCCGAGAACTGTTGCATGGCGGCTGTGTGATCCACGCTGGTTGTGATGGTCACAATCCGTGGCGACACGGCGGTTCCTTCCAGCCGCATCGGCTCGCGCGGGACGCCGAGCCCTGCTTCCACCTCAGGGCACACGGGCACCCATTCAACGTGCCGGCTCAGGGTGTCGGCGAGCAAGGCATCACGCTTGTGCCCACCGTCGTAGCGGACGTGGTCGCCCAAGAGACACTGGCTGATACCGATGCGAAGGCGAGGAGAAGCGGTCATGGCGGGAGACTGCCGAAGCGCGCTCCGCTATGTCAAGGTATGCACCGGCCCGCTGGTGGATATTCGTGGGCAACCTCGCTAAAATGCGACGTCTCGGGAAAAGGCGCGTCCACGCGGAAAGAAGCCTGTCCGCAGGCTTGGGTCATGGGTAAGAGGCGCGTCTCGGCGCGCCTGGGGCTAGGCGGGTGAGATGGCGGATGCAACGACGCCTGGGGTAGGTGGGTTAAATGAATGATCGCTTTCTCAAAGCCTGCCGCCGCGAGCCGGTGGACTGCACGCCGGTGTGGTTCATGCGGCAGGCCGGCCGCTACATGCAGGAATATCAGGCGATCCGCGCCAAGCATTCCATTCTCGACGTCTGCAAGACGCCCGAACTCGCCGCGCAGGTCACGCTCCAGCCCATTGATCGCTTTCCGCTCGACGCCGCCATTATTTTTGCCGACATTCTGCTGCCGCTGGAGCCGATGGGCCTGTCGCTCACGTTTACGGAGGGGGAGGGGCCCGTCATCAAGAATCCTGTCCGCGACCGCGCCGCGGTCGAGCGCTTGAAAAGCATCGATGGGGACGAACTGCGCTACGTCGAAGAAGCGATCATACAGGCACGCAAGGCGCTCACCGGGAAAGTCCCGCTGATCGGATTCGCCGGTGCGCCGTTCACGCTGGCCAGCTATGCCATCGAGGGCGGCAGCTCGAGAAATTTCATTACAACGAAGCAATTCATGTACCGCGAACCGGAAGCCTGGCACAAGCTGATGGACAAGCTGGCCCGCGTGGTGACCGGCTACCTGCGCCGCCAGATTCGCGCCGGCGCCCAGGCCGTGCAGCTGTTCGACAGCTGGGTCGGCTGCCTCTCGCCCGGCGACTATGCCGAATACGTGCTGCCGCACGTGCAGCTGATTTTCGAAGGGTTGAAGCGTGAAAATGTTCCGACGATTCATTTCGGCACCGGGACATCCGGTCTGCTCTCGCTCATGAAAAAAGCCGGCGGGACGGTGATCGGGGTGGACTGGCGCGTGCACATGGACGAGGCCTGGGCCGGAGTCGGCCACGACGTCGCGGTGCAGGGCAACCTCGACCCGGTGGTCCTGTTCGCTCCTTTGCACGAAATCGAACGGCGGGTGGAGGATATTCTGCGGCGCGCCGCCGGCCGTCCGGGACATATTTTCAATCTCGGACACGGGATCCTGCCCAATACGCCTGTCGAGAATGTCGCGGCGACCGCTGAGTTGGTACATAAGCTGAGTCAACGTTGAATTTTAGCGAGCAGCAAGTAGCTGGCAGCTAGCAGCCAGATTAGGGCTCAATAATATCGCCATTAGCTATTTGCTATCAGCTATTGGCTATTCGCTTTGGTGAGAAGATGCCAGGACCGCAAAGACTGACGGCGATCCTATTGATGGCGGTGGGAGGGCCGGACAAGTTGGAGAATGTCGAGCCCTACCTGCTCGACGTGCGCGGGGGGCGGCCGACGCCGCCTGAACTGGTCGAAGAGATCAAGGAACGGTACCGCGTGACCGGTGGAAAAACGCCGGTGCTCGGCATCATGCGTGAAATCGTCAAAAAGCTGGAGCAGAGGCTCAACGGGCCGGGCGGCGAGCGGTACCGCGCCTATATCGGATTCCGGCACTGGCATCCCTATATCAAGGACGCCTACGCGGAGCTGATGGACGAACGGCCCGAGCAGCTCATCGGTGTCTGCATGGCGCCGCAATATTCCTCGATGAGCATCGGCGCCTACATCAAGAAGGTTGAAGAGGCGCGGGCGGCGCTCGGCGGCGAGTTCCCCGTCAGTTACGTTCAAAGCTGGCACGAGCACCCGCGTTTGATCGCGGCGATCGCCGAGAACATCACCGCCGCGCTGCAGAAATTTCCGGCGGACGTGCGCAGCCGCGTGCCGATCCTGTTTACGGCGCACAGCCTGCCGGAGCGCATTCTGCAGATGAAGGATCCCTACCCGGACCATGTGCGGGCGACCATGAACGCCGTGTGCCGGACGCTTGGTGAGGTGACGGCGAGGTTTGCCTACCAGAGCCGGGGACGGTCGAGTGAAAAGTGGCTGGGGCCGACCGTCGAGGAAGCGCTCGATGCCTTGTGCGCGGACGGCCACAAGCACGTGCTGATGGCGCCGATCGGGTTCATCTCCGACCATCTGGAGGTGCTCTACGATATCGACATTGAATTGAAACAGCGCGCAGCCAAACAGGGGATGCAGTTGGAGCGGATCGCCATGTTGAATGCCACACCGCCCTTGATCGAAATCCTCGCGTCGGTGATTGAGCAACACGAGACCTCGTTGGTTCGGTAAAGTTCTCGGTGGCAGCACAACCCACACAACCAGCCAGACACGTCGCCATCGTCGGCGGCGGCATCGCCGGTCTGGCGGCGGCCTGCAGCCTCTATGAGCAGGCGGCAAGCGCGGGCCTGCCGCTGACCTGCACGCTGATCGAGGCAGGCCGTGATTGGGGTGGCAAGATCCTTACGCATCACGTGGGCGATCTGACGATCGAAGCCGGTCCCGATTCGTTTCTCTCGCAAAAACCCTGGGGTCTCGAACTCTGCAACAAGCTGGGGCTCTCCGGCCGGCTCATCAATACGAACGAGCATCAGAAAAAAACCTTCATCTATTCGCGCGGACGCCTGCGCGAACTGCCGGAAGGGCTGGTCGTCATCGTGCCGACCAAGCTGGGGCCGTTTTTGAGCAGCGGACTGGTTTCCTGGCCCGGCATCATGCGGATGGGGATGGACCTGGTGTTGCCGGCCCGGCGCGCGGGCGGCGACGAGTCGCTGGCGTCTTTTTTCTCGCGACGGCTCGGGCGCGAAGCCTTCGAACGGGTCGTCGAGCCGTTGATGGCTGGAATCTACGCGGGCGATGCCACGCAGATCAGCCTCCGCGCAACCTTCCCGCGCTTTCTCGACCTGGAACAGAAACACGGCAGCCTGATCCGCGGGATGCTGGCCAGCCGGTCGGCCGTCCAGGCGGCATCAGCCCGGCCGGCCAGCGCGCTGGGGGGCCGCACCATGTTCGTGACGCTCCGGGACGGGTTGGCGGAATTGGTTCAGGCGTTGCTGACGCGGCTCGCGACCGCAGGCGCGAAGCTCATGACGCAGCAATCGGTGGCGGCGATCCGGGTGCGTCAAACCGGCACGACCCATCCGATCGGATGGACCTACGACCTGACGCTGGAGAACGGTCCGGTGATTTCCGCCGATGCGGTGGTGCTGGCGACGCCGGCCTTCGTATCCGCCGATCTGGTCCGGCCGTTGAGCCCGATTGCGTCGGAATTGCTCGGCGCGATTCCCTATGCGTCCACGGCCACGGTGTCGCTGGCCTATGCGGCCGGGACGCTCGGCGCCGAAGTCGACGGTTTCGGATTCGTGGTGCCGCGGGTGGAGCGGCGCGACCTGCTGGCGGCGACGTGGACGTCCTTGAAGTGGCCGCACCGCGCGCCGGCCTCGCAAACGCTCGTGCGCTGCTACCTCGGCGGGATCGGGCGAGAAGCCGTTCTGCAGGAGGACGACCGCGCGCTCGTCCGGCGCGTACGCGACGAATTGAAATACATCGCCGGCGTGACCGGCGAGCCGGCCTATGCCGAGGTGAACCGGTGGGAGCGCGGCATGCCGCAATACACGCTCGGGCACTTGGATCGTTTGGAAGCCATCCAGCGGTCGCTCGATCGGTATCCCAGCCTCGTGCTGGCCGGGGCGGCGTATCGGGGCATCGGCATTCCGGACTGCATCAAGGATGGAAGCGACGCAGCCGCGTCCGTGATCCGATTCTTGATGGGAACCCGCGCATGATTATCCATGTTGCGTGACTCACATGGGACTCAATATAGTGAGGAACGTTTGTTAGACCCGTTAGGCCTGTTTAGCCGGTTAGGTCCGTTAACGGATGAAACAGGCTCAACCGGCTGAACGGGCTGAACAGGCTCAACTGACTCAACGGGCACAACATCCGAGTTATGGCCAGTCCGTTTACCATCCTGAACGTCAGCGGTCCGTACCGGGAACCCCGCGAAGCGGTGTTCTCGTACGACTATTCGATCCAGCGGGTCACCTGGCCGACTCCATGCGGTGTGCGTGTCAAGGTCGCTGTGGCCGAAGAGTTGGACTATTTCAAGGCCAAAGTCCTTGAAATCCAGGGCGGCAGTCCCGGCCAGCAGTTGAGGATCTCGCAAATACTCACGCAACGCATCGCGGATCATAAGCTGCAGATCGCGAATGAAGAAAATATGCTCAACGAACGCCTGGATGTCATGATTGCGCCGTTCACTGGAGCGCTTGCGCATCTGTTTTCAAAGTTGGAGGCGCGAATGAACGAATCAAAGGCCGCGTTACGACAGGAAATTCACGAAAAAGTGAAACTTTGACTACTCGGTATTATTCCACAGAATCTGTGGATAACTCTGTTGATAGCAGTCTTTAAAGCACATGATTTCAGCATCTGAAGCCACCCTTAACGACTTGCCTACCTTTTAGTCATTGTGGTTCTTCAATAAGTTACCACAAGATATAGTGATTTTTTGTACATTTGTATTAAAGCGGCCTGAAATTGGCAGGGGCTGAGTATAGGCTGTGTACTGTAGAGGCAAAAACCATGCGAGAAATTCGATACATGCAAAGCGAGGGAAGACATTGGCAATATGAAGAAAATTTCTTTACAAAAGTCTTAGAAGAGTTCGCGATAATGTTTGGAATGGATGCCGGACTCGTCAGCGAAGCCGATGGACCCTTTATCGGGATGTCCGGTGTCGTTTAAGTCGATCCGGTAATGTCCGCGCACGTGTTCCATGGCGGTTTCGAACGGAATGGCGCTTGGATAGAGCTCGCCGGGAGCGTGAGCACCGTGCGACAACACTTTGATGGCGTCGTCTTTCGCATATTTTCCGTCAGAAAAGATAAAAATATCCGCTACAGCATATTCGCCGAGTTTATGCTTCGGCGTGGTGGGCGGGAGAAGGGTCGCCAGCGCATTGGACAGCCGGGCCTGTCGGAAACGTTTGAGCAGGCCGGCAATCTGGCTGTCGGTGGCCTGCTCCGGGACCAGCACACCGATCGCGTTGAATTCCTTGATGGTGGTCTTGACGCGAAAGATGATCGGCGCCGCGTCGGCTTCTTCTTCAACAAGGGTTTTCGAGGCCAGCTCGGGATTGACCGGCGGCTGGGTCTGCTTGCCCTTTGGCGTGGCCAGCCAGATCGCGAACCACAGGCCGAGTATGACGGAGAGGACGACGACCAGCGGGTGTGCACCGGCGCGCTTGCCCTCTTGGTAAGGGGCTTCTGCCTGTTCCGCCTCGGGCTTTTGATCGGGTTCCATAAGTTATTTGGTGATCTGGTGATTTCGTAATTTAGCGAAATTCACTTCGTCCAATCACCATATCGCCAAATCATACTTCCCTTGCCTTGGCCTTCTTCCATAGGGCATCCATTTCGTCCAGTGTCATGGAGTCCAGCGTCCGGCCCGTGCGCGCGGCCTCCGCTTCAATGAAGTGGAACCGGTCGGCGAAACGGTCGGTTGCCCGCCGCAGGGCGTCCTCCGGGTTGAACTTGAGGAATCGCGCCAGGTTCACCAGCGAGAACAGCACGTCGCCCATCTCATCTTCCAGATGCCGTTGCGCGGCACTGCGTTCGGCATCGCCCGCCTGGTCGTTCCGCGCGACATAGGCTTCGGTCAGTTCTTCGATCTCTTCCTTGACCTTGCCCATGACCTGATGGACGCCCTCGCCGTTCTGCGGCCAGTCGAAGCCTACGCGCGAAGCGCGGGCCTGGATCTGAAACGCCCGCAGGAGGGCGGGCAGGGTCTTGGGCACGCCGTCCAGCACAGATTCGGAGCGTCCGGTCTGCTGCCGTTCTGACTTTTTGATCTGTTCCCAGTTGGTATAGACCTGGTCGGGCGTGAGCGCGCCGCCGCCCTTCGGCCCGAAGACATGGGGATGCCGGCGGACCAGTTTGTCCGCAAGCAGTTGCATCACATCCTCGATAGAGAAGGCCTGCCGCTCGGCCGCGATCTGGGCATGAAAGAGAATCTGCAGCAGGAGATCGCCGAGCTCCTCGCGCAGCTTGCCGTCATCCTGTTTGTCGATCGTTTCCAGGACTTCGTAGGTCTCTTCCAGCAGGTAGGGTTTCAGCGAGTCGTGCGTCTGCTTGCGGTCCCAGGGGCAGCCGTCCGGCGCCCGCAGTTTTGCCATCAATTGTATGAGTTCGTCGAACCGATCCGCCACCGCAATAGCTCCTTCAATCGAGGGGCATTATACCTGTTTGAATCGCCGCATAGAAATGTCCAGGATGGATGCAGCCATGAATTCGTCAGGTCCCTGGATAGCCGGATGTATATGCGTGTGGTGTGGGGAAGAATATGACGGGTGAGCGAAGCGCTTTCTCCCCTTTCCCTAGCGGCGGTTCGGGTTGCCTTCGACTGCGCGCATCGGACGAGCACCCTTCCGAGGCGTGCGCGTTCTGCGAGCACGGAAGGCAGACCGAACCGCCACGCTCATCTTACTGTGTCGCTTGCGCAACACTAGGCCCTGTGATAGCGTACGCATAGTATTTCATATGGTTAGGAAGGGCCATGGCCAAGGAAGAAGAACAGGGTTTTGTGATTCGAGACAAGCGGGGCCGGGGCGACGAACCGGCGGCGTCCGAGTCCAGCCGTCCGGCTGCGGCAGCACCCGCGCCGGCGTCCGAGCCGGGGCAGGAGGCAGCCCATGGCCACGAGCCGCATCTGCCCGTGACGTTTCCGTCGTTCGTGTTCTCGCTCAGCACCTCCGCGCTGATGCTCATGGGCGAACAGTTGGATCCACGGCAAGGCAAGATTCCCGTCAACCTGCCGCAGGCCAAGGAAATCATCGACATCCTGTCCGTGCTGGAGGCCAAAACGAAGGGCAACCTGGATACAGAAGAACAGCAGATGCTCACGGACATGCTCTATGCTCTGCGGATGAAATATGTGGACCTGGCGTCCGGGAAAAAACCACCGTCTGCCTCCTAGCGGATGTTGAAAAAGGCCTTCGCCCGGAATGTTCATGAACGCTTCTGCTGCAATCACGGATACGCTGCTGCGACGGGCGGGCTCGCCGCTCAGTCAGTCAACGTCCTGCTGAGGGGCGCCTCCTTCCTTTGCGGCTCCACGCGCCCCTCTCGCGACGCGTCTACGTGATTTCGCGACGAATCGCCATGAACAATCCGGGCTAGCTTCGTTCTCGCATTGCTCGCTGCGGCTTTGCCACGGGAAAGACGCGCGTCTTGGCGCGCGTGGGGTGGGTCGGGTGCAACGAAGACCTTTTTGAGCATTCTGAAAGAAAATTCTCGAGCGGTCGAAGTTCAATGCATATCTCAGCCTGCATAATGGAGCGGCTACTAATCGGGCTAGCCTGTGTGGTCTGCGCAGTCGGACCGGCGTGGGCGGAGAAACCGCAGCAGGCTGCGACTGTTCGCGCGGCTTCGCTGGCCGAGACCGGCTGGAAGCTGATCAAGGGCGGTGAGTATCACCGGGCCTCCACGACTTTTGCCGAGGCCTCGGCACTGGCGCCCTCGGATGCCTCGCTGCTGATCGGTCTCGGCGTGAGCCAGCATCTGCTGGTCAGGGACGAGCAGGCGGCTGTGACGTTCCAGAAAGCGCTGGCGCTCGATTCCGGCGCGACCCAGGCCCACAAGTTCCTGGGCGACATTTACGATCAACGGGGTGAGATTAAAACGGCGCTGCGCCATTACGAGCACGCCGCCCGGCTGGATCCCAACGAAGCAGGCATTAAAGGCCGCGTGCTGGCCGCGCGCCGCGCCGTCGAAGCCGAAGCCGGCCTGGACCGGCTGTTCAGCGCGCATTTTGTCGTCAAGTTCCACCGCTCCACGGATCGCGCCGTGGCCAACGCCGTGGCCGACAGGCTGGAGGCGGTCTATCGGACGATCGGCGCCCAATGGTTGTATTTCCCGGCTTCCCGTGTCGTCGTCGTGCTCTATCCCCGCGGGCAATTTCAGGGAGCGGCGTCTGGTCCGGATTGGGCGCAGGGGCTGTTCGACGGCCGCATCCATCTGCCGGTGGAGCGCATGTCCGGCGATCCGGCTTCGGCCGATGCCGTGTTGCGGCACGAGTACATGCATGCCGTCGTGCACCGGCTGAGCGGCGGGCAGGCGCCGGCCTGGCTGAACGAGGGGCTCGCGCTCTATATGGAGCGGGGTCCGGATGCCGCCGGGTCATGGGAGCGCGAAACGCGCCGGATTCAAGCGGGCGAGCGGCCACCGCTGGCGGCGCTGCACCGGAGCTTCCTCGAACTGCCGGCCGGCGATGCGTCACTGGCCTACGCGGAAAGTTACGGCGCCACCCGCGCGTTGCTGCAGCGGCGGGGCACGGCGTTGGTCCGCCGGCTGCTGGAGTCCCTGACGGTCACGCCGGATTTTGGGGACGCGTTTGAAACGCTGTTCCATGAACGATACAGTGACTTTGATTCGTCCTGGGCGGTTGTGCGCAGTGTGAACGGACGTTAAACGTCATTCGTTAATCGCCAGAGTCGGCTCGGACGTTTAACGTTTCACGTTTAACGAGTAACGAGGGAATAATGCCGGGCCTGTTCGATCCGCCGGTCGAGATAAAGAAATCCTCGGAGGGGTTTCGCCGCACGGCTGCCCCCGCGTCCGGGTCCGAGCTGCGATCCGGCGAATACACCGCTGAGCGCCGGCCGCACTGGACGCCGGTGTGGACCGTCCTCCTGTTGCTCGTGCCCTGCCTCGTGCTGACCTACTATTACTCGCAGGACATTCTGAGCGGTGCGACCAATCCTGACGCGCTCCTGCCGGATGCCAGCTATGCCTTCGTGCTGCTGCTGGTCAATCTGGACCTGATCGGGCTCGTCGTGCTGACGCTGCTGCTTTCCCGCAGTCTGATCAAGGCCTACTTCGAACGGCGGCACCGGCTGGTCGGCTCGGGCTTCCGCGCCAAACTCGTGGCCGCCTTCATCGGGTTTTCGCTGATCCCGACGGTGCTGCTGGCGATCGTGGCGAGCGGGCTGGTGACGAAGGCGATGGATGTCTGGTTCAACGACCAGATCGAGCAGGTGCTGAAGGACTCCCAGGACGTGGCGCGGATGCACCACGAAGGCCACGTGACGCTGGCGATCAACAACGCGCGGGCCATCAGCCTGGAAATCTACCGTGAGGAGTGGATGAAGCGCGACCTGCGCGATCTCCTGTCGGCCGGCATGGCGCGCAAACGGGCGGAG
Organism: Nitrospirae bacterium RIFCSPLOWO2_02_FULL_62_14; assembly: GCA_001805245.1. GTDB lineage: Bacteria > Nitrospirota > Nitrospiria > Nitrospirales > Nitrospiraceae > 2-02-FULL-62-14. The sequence goes on from MHEU01000016.1 coordinate 19,876, forward strand.
CACAATCTGGCGAGCGTCGAGATCTATTCGCCCAAGCTAGAACTGCTCACGAAAGCCGTGGATCCGGCGGTGTCGGCATCCGTCGTGGAACTGCCGATCGGGCAACTGGTGCTGCAGGTCCTGGAGGGCAAGCAGGAGATGACGTCGGTGCAGGAGGCGCAAAGCGGGCGTCTGATCCGGGCCGGCGTGCCGATCGCGTCGAACGCCAGGCAGGGCGAGATGGACGGCGTCGTGGTCGTGGCGGCCTATGTGCCGGAATCGCTGCTGGCGAAGATGGAGGGGATTGCCAGGCAGTACACGGAGTATCGCCAGATCAAGGCCATGCAGAAACCGATCAAGGTGGCGGCCTATCTGTTCGTCGCCGTGATCACGGTGATGATCCTGTTCGGCGCGACCTGGTTCGGCTTCTATGTGGCGCGGGGCATCACCGTCCCGATCCAGCGGCTGGCCGAAGCGACGGAATCCATCGCGCACGGCAATCTCGACGTCAAGATCAAGGTCAAGGCGACGGACGAGATCGGCACGCTGGTGGAGTCCTTCAACCGCATGACCGACGACTTGCGCAGCAGCAAAACGAAGATCGAAGAGGCCAACATCTCGCTCGACCGCCGCCGTGCCTACATCGAAGCGGTGCTGGCGACGGTGGCGGCGGGCGTGCTGTCCATCGACCGGACCGGCACGATCACGACCGTGAATCCGTCGGCGGAGCGCATCCTGGGCGTGTGGGGCGACCGGTTGCGGAGCCGTCCCGTCAACGAAGTGTTCAAGGAGCTGAAGCTCGATCTGTTCCAGAATGCGTATGACCGCATTCACGCGGACGCGCTGGACACGCTGTCGCTGGAAGGCGTGATGGAGGTGCAGGGGAAGCCCATGACCACCGTGCTGAACCTCTCGCGCATGCGGGACGAGGCGGGCAGGGACCTGGGCTTCGTGCTCGTGTTCGAAGACCTGACCGAGCTGATCAAGGCCCAGAAGGTCGCAACCTGGAAGGAAGTGGCGCAGCGCATCGCGCACGAGATCAAAAATCCGCTCACGCCCATCCAGTTGTCGGCCCAGCGGCTCCGGAAGAAGTTCGACGAGAAAGCTCCTGATTTCAACAGCGTGTTCGAAGAATCCACGAACGTGATCATCAGCGAGGTCAACAGCCTCAAGCGCATGGTGGACGAATTCTCCAAGTACGCGCGGATGCCGGCGCCGCAGATGGCGCGGCAATCGCTGCACGACGTCGTGCGCGACGTCGTCGCGCTCTATCGGGGCGCCCATCGCGACGTGCAATTCACCGCGGAGATGGACGAGACACTGCCGTACCTGAACTTCGACCGCGAGCAGATCAACCGCGTCTTCGTCAACCTGCTCGACAACGCGGTGCAGGCGATGGAGCAGCGCGGACATGTGTGGATCACGACCAGGCACGATGCCAAGCGGCGGCGCGCGGTGGTCACGGTGGCGGACGACGGGCCGGGGGTGAATCCCGAGGACCAGGACAAATTGTTCATTCCCTATTTCACCAGAAAACGGACCGGCACGGGCCTGGGATTGGCGATCGTGCAGCGCATCATCACGGACCACGAAGGCCAGATTCGCGCCGGACGGAACGAACCGAAGGGCGCGGTGTTTACCTTTGAGCTTCCGACGTAATGGAGACATGAATGGCCGAATCGATTCTGATCGTTGACGACGAACCGGCGATCCTGACATCGCTGAGCAAAATCCTCGAGGACGAGGGCTACCAGATCGCCATGGCCAAGAGCGGCCAGGAGGCGTTGAAGATGCTGGGGGCCGATCCGCCGGATCTCATGATGCTCGACATCTGGATGCCCGAACTGGACGGCATCGAGACGCTGAAGCGCGCGCGCGAGCAGGCGCCCCAGGTGCAGGTCGTCATGATGTCGGGGCACGGCAATATCGAGACGGCCGTGAAGGCCATCAAGCTCGGCGCCTACGATTTCATCGAAAAGCCGCTGTCGCTGGAAAACGTCACGCTGCGCGTGCGCCATGCGCTGGACCAGCGGCGGCTTCAGGAGGAGAACAAGACCCTGCGCAGCAAGGTGGACCGGCAGTTCGAGCTGATCGGCACCTCGCCGGTCATGCAGAAGCTGCGCACGCTGATCAAGACCGCCGGCCCGGCCAACGCCCGCGTGCTGATCGGCGGCGAGAACGGGACAGGCAAGGAGCTGGTTGCCCGCGCGATCCACCAGCACAGCCCACGCTCCGACAAGCCGTTTGTCGCCGTCAACTGCGCGGCGATTCCAGAAACGCTGATCGAAAGCGAACTGCTCGGGCATGAGAAGGGGTCGTTTACCGGCGCCACGGCGCAGAAGCGGGGCCAGTTCGAGCAGGCGGACGGCGGGACGCTGTTCCTGGACGAGATCGGCGACATGAGCCTGAGCACGCAGGCGAAGGTCCTGCGCGTGCTGCAGGAGCAGCAATTCATGCGCGTGGGCGGGACCAAGGTCATCAAGGTGGACGTGCGGGTGATCGCCGCGTCCAACAAGGACTTGCAGGCTGAAATCAAGAAGGGAAATTTCCGGGAGGACCTGTATTACCGGCTCAACGTGGTGCCGATCGAGGTGCCGCCGTTGCGCCAGCGGAAGCAGGACATCCCGCTGCTGGTGAAGCATTTCCTCAAGACCCACGCGGAAGAGCAGAAGGTCAAGCCGAAAGAAATCACGGCGGAGGCGATGGTGGCCCTGGAGCAGTACGACTGGCCGGGCAACATCCGCGAATTGCGCAACCTGATCGAGCGGCTGATGATCATGGTACCGAGCGAGACCATCGATCCTTCCCACATCGGCCTGCTGTTGCAGTCGCATTCCACGGCCGCAGGCGGCACCGCGACGGCGCCCAGTCCGCTGGCGATGAAGAACTTCGATTCGCTCAAGGACGCGCGGAACGCCTTCGAGCGTGAATACATCAGCCGCAAGCTCCGCGAGCACAACTGGAACGTCTCCCGCACGGCGGAAGACCTGCAGATCGAACGCAGCCATCTGCATAGAAAAATAAAATTGCTGAACGTCGAGTTGCGGCCCGAAAACTAGCGGCCGCTCTATCGTCCCAACTGAATGTTCAATCGCATCACGTCATTTACGTCTAATGTCCACCATCACAATTGAAAAGCTTGTCCAGGGAGGGCGCGGTTTGGCGCGGCAGGAGGGGCAGGTGCTGCTCGTGCGCGGGGTCATCCCGGGCGAGACGGTTTCGTTCCTGGGCGGCGCGAAGCGCAAGGGTGTCCAGGAAGGTACGGTTCAGGAGGTTCTGAAGCCCTCGCCCGATCGTGTTGCCGCGCCCTGTCCCGTCTATGAGATTTGCGGCGGCTGCCAGTTGCAGCACATTCAGTATGACGCGCAGCTCCGGTTCAAGCGGGAGATCCTGGCCGAGACGCTGACCCGTGTCGGTAAATTGCAGATCGATGTTCCTGCGATCGTCGCCTCTCCCAATCCCTACGGGTACCGGAGCTCGGTCCGCTTCGTGGTGTTCCGGAACAAATCGGGCTTCACGCTCGGATTTCACGAGGAAGGATCGCATGCGCCTGTACCCGCGGCCGGCTGCCTGCTCGTGCCGGAGGCGATGCGGAAGGTGATCGCGGATGTGCAGGGGCGGCTGGCGCGGTACGGCAAGCTGCCGGCGCAGGCCGAATCGCTGGAAGTCCGGCGGTCGGTGGCCTTCGGCTCGACGCTCCTGTCGTGGCGGACCGGCCCGGCGATGCGTTCGCAGGCGGAGAAGCTGTTCGCGTTGTTTCAGGATGTTCCGAATGTGGTCGGGCAGGTGGTCACCGCCAGCGGTGAAGGCAGCGGCGGGCGGAGCCAGCGGTGGGTACTGGGGCAGGATTGGATCGCCGACCGGCTGGACGATCTGCTCTTCCGGATCACGGACGGCACGTTCGTGCAGGCCAATTGGTCCCTGACCGAGACGCTCGCGCGCACGCTTGCCGAATGGACCACACCGTCATCCGGACTCCGTGTGCTGGAATTGTACTCCGGTATCGGCGTGCTGGGTCTTCCGCTGGCCCGGCGCGGCGCGCTGGTGACGGAAGTGGAAGCCAATCGTTGGGCGCTGGCCGATGCGCGCCATGTCGCAAAAACCAACCATATCGGCCGCTGCCGATTCCGGCATCTCCAGGCGGACGAGTGCCTGGATGCGTCGGAGTCCGGTGAGTATGACGCTGTGCTCATGGGTCCGCCGCGCACCGGCTTGAGCCCGGAGTCTCTGCGCGGGCTGCTGGCGCTCAATGTGCCGCGGCTGTTCTATGTCTCCTACGATCCCGCCACGCTGGCACGCGATCTCGGCAAGCTTTCCGCAGGCGGATATCGAATCGCCCGTCTTCAGGCCTTCGACATGTTCCCGCAGACTGCGCATCTCGAGACTCTCGTCGAGATGCGCAATAGCGGCTGCTGAAAAAGGCCTCCAACTGCGTTCTCGTGTCGCTTCCATCCTCGACGTACCTAGAAGCAGTACGCCTCGGCTGTTCGCTCGCTGCGGCCTTATTGGAAGACCTTTTTGAGCAGCCTGAAGAAAGTTAAATCGAAGTGCGCGTTGACCCCTGAATCGCCCTCCGGTATCATCGCACCATGACTCATTACTCATCACGCATCACTCGTCACGTCCTAAGATGACCACATACAAGCAGTCAGGAGTGGACATTGATGCCGGCAACGAGTTTGTCCGCCGGATCAAACCGTTCGTCCGCTCCACCTTCCGTCCGGAAGTCCTGACCGATCTCGGCGGTTTCGGCGGCCTCTTCAAGCTCCAGGCCGACCGCTACAAGGAACCGGTGCTCGTCTCCGGCACCGACGGCGTCGGCACCAAGCTCAAAATCGCCTTCTTAATGGACAAGCACGACACGGTCGGCATCGATCTCGTGGCCATGTGCGTGAACGACATCATTGTGAGCGGAGCCGAGCCGCTGTTTTTTCTGGATTACTTTGCGACGGGAAAGCTGGCTGTGTCCAAAGGCGAGGCGGTCGTCCGCGGCATCGCCGAAGGCTGCAAGCAGGCCGGCTGCGCCCTGATCGGCGGCGAGACGGCGGAAATGCCGTCGTTTTATCCCGAAGGCGAGTACGATCTGGCCGGATTTGCCGTCGGCGTCGTGGACAAGCCGAAAATCATCGATGGCGCCACGATCAAACCGGGGGACGTGCTGGTGGGGCTGGCCTCAACCGGCCTTCACAGCAACGGCTTTTCGCTGGCGCGCCGCGCGCTGTTCGAAGACGGGGGGCTGGATGTCCGGAGCAAGCTGACGGACCTCGACCGGCCGCTGGGCGAGGTGCTGCTGACGCCGACCAGGATTTACGCGAAGCAGGTGCTGGCGCTGGCTGCCGAGTTCCACGTAAAAGGCATCGCGCACATCACCGGCGGGGGGCTCACGGAAAACCTGCCGCTCGTGTTTCCGAAGAACTGCAAGGCGCGGCTCCGCCGGGGTTCGTGGCCGGTGCCGCAGATCTTCCCGTTGATCAAGAAGATCGGCCGCGTGGACGAAGCCGAAATGTACCGCGTGTTCAACATGGGCATCGGGCTTGTGCTCATCGTGTCGGCCGGGGATGCCGATGCCGTGATCGCGAAAGCGGCCGCGTTGGGGGACGCGGGCTACAAGATCGGCGAGATGGTCTCCGGCGAGCCGGGCGTGGAGTATGTCTGACAAAACTGGCACGAGGCACGAGGCACGAGGCAAGCGGTTGCGTGTAGGCGTGCTGGCCTCCGGGCGCGGGTCCAACCTTCAAGCCGTCATTGATGCGATCGAGGCGGGCAGGCTGGATGCCACGATCGTCCTCGTCCTCAGCAACAAAAAAGATGCCGTGGCGCTGGAACGGGCGCGCAAGCACGGCCTCACCGAGGTGTTTCTCGATCCCAAGCCCTTTGCCGGCCAACCGGACAGCCGCGAAGCATACGACCGCGCGGTGCTGGATGTGTTGCGGAAGCATGACGTCGAGCTGGTGCTCCTCGCCGGCTACATGAAGATCGTCACGCCCGTGCTGGTGAAGGCCTATGAGAACCGCATGATGAACATTCATCCCTCATTGCTGCCGTCCTTCCCCGGCCTAGACGCCCAGAAAAGGGCGCTCGCTCACGGCGTGAAGTTGTCCGGTTGCACGGTGCATTTCGTGACCGAAGGCGTGGACGAGGGGCCGATCATCATCCAGGCCGCCGTGCCGATTCTGGAGGGAGACACGCCGGAGGCGCTGGCCGCACGCATTCTGGTCGAGGAGCATAAAATTTATCCCAAGGCTGTGCAGCTCTATGCCGAAGGACGACTCAAAGTGGACAGCCGCATCGTGCGCGTGAGCGGTGCGTCATGAACATTCACCAGGATGTTGTTGACGAGCAACTCCGGATGGGACGGGTGCGACGGGTAGCGGATGTGACCGTCTATTGGCTGGGGCAGGGATCGTTCACCCACGAAGAGGCGCTGTCCATCATCGAGCATGCCCGCGGGGAAATCCTCACGCTCTGTCCGGGGAAGGAGGAGGTCTTCGAACTGGTGATCCGCCCGCGGTTCCTGCGGATTCTCACCGAGCGGGCGCTGATCGAATGGGGCGCTACGGATTCAGTGAATTAACGAGGATCGGTTTGGTGGAGGGCAGGGGGATCGAACCACCCTCCCTCGCCGGTTCGGCCGTGAAGCCGCCTCACCGGCTCTTACAGAGGGGGCCGGCCCCCTCGTAGGCTCCCCATGAAGGGGGCCCACCCCCTTCATCACCCCCAGGTCGGGGGTTCTCTTTTTACAATTTGATCACCAAAACCAACCGGAAGTTGGTTTTGGTGGAGGGCAGGGGGATCGAACCCCCGACCTCGTCGTTGCGAACGACGCGCTCTCCCAACTGAGCTAGCCCCCCACCGGACCGAAAAGATGACGTCGATATGTGTTGAGAAGATCTACGCGGTCATTATACATGACCCCTAGTGAGGTCTCTACTGTAATTCGTGAATTCCTGGCAAGTTCACACGCGAATCATTGTTATCGCCCGCTCTTGATCTCAATCTCCCTCAGCGACTGTGTATACGGCGCGCAGAATTCGTGTGACTTCTGCGGCTCGCTTTCGTATTGGCTCAGGGATTCGATGGACTTCCCTTTTCCCTCAGTTCTGTTACAATTTGCAGCATTATGAGTCAACAGGCCGCTTCCCGGCAACAGCGCCTCAAGGTTCTTCCTGCGTACACCCGCGTGTCCACGCTGCATGAGGCTCTTTGTGATCCGCGAAGCCTCCGGGTATTATGGTTGGAAATTCTCTTTAACGACCAACTCGACCTTGCTCCCGTCCTCGACGTTCCAGAAGGGCGGGAAGCCTATCAGAAAGCCTGCCGCTGGTATACGGCGTTTCGAAGCCTGATTCAGTTTGTGACTCCTCGAAATCCTCTCCCTGAAGATTCAGGCCCCATCGATCAGCGCGAGTACAGGACCTTCGCCGAGGCGCTCCACTTTGTCAGCCCTGACGCTTGACCGTCTGGTCGCACTCCTGCAGGAGTATGTCCGGCAGACGGGAGATAGTCTTGACCTCCTGCTCATCGGACGATTGGCCCTTCACGCCTACGGAGACCCCGATCCTCAGACCGAAGATCTCGACGCCGAGCTCAGCGGGAACTTCGATTCGCTGGCCGGTTTCCTCAAGCAGCGCAATATTCCGACGAACTTGAGCGAGAACATCTCCGGATGGTCGACCGTGGCCATGCCGCCGGGCTATCGCGGGCGGTGCACGGTTTTGATGGAACAGCCCGGTCTTCGTATCCGGCTGCTTTCGCCCGTTGATTTCGTGATCGCGAAACTCAGACGTGGGACGGAGCAGGATCTTCGGGATGCTGAGTTCGTGGCCAGAAAATTCGGAGTCTCACCAGAAACCGTGGGGGCATCGGCTGAACGCGCGCTGGCTGCCTCGCCGAAGGACACAACGCTCTTCACATTTCGGAAGACTGTGGAATTATTTTGCCAACGGCTGCGGAACGGAGTCGGATGATCCTTGCCGATGCCTATCTCCCGCCCCTGACCTCAATCTCCCGTAGCGACTGCGTATAGGGCGCGCAGAATTCTCTCGATTTAGAAGGTTCACCTTCATACTTCTTGAGGCACTCACGGTAAGCTCGCATCAGTTCCGCCCGCTCTTCCTGGACGTCCGCCTGGGTTTTCTTGAGCCGGAAATCTTCGTAGTAATGGCATCCTGGCAAGCCGGCAAGGAGCAGGCCGGCTAGGAACGTGGCGCTGAAGACGTGCGTGCTCGTCATCCCGTTATCCTTTCATGCGTGCATCGGTGCAGGACACTATTTGCCCTCCGTCATTTTGCGCTGCATGGTGCTGAGATAGGCGTCCAGTTCCTGGGTGTTCTGGAACACGGACATGCCCGGCAGCGCCTTCACGATGTCGAACACCTTCTGGATCTGCGGCTGAAGGTTGGTCATGTAGCATTGCGAGCCCTTTGCCGCCAGAGTTTTGCGCGTGCCGAGCAGCACGCGGAGTCCGGCGCTGCTGACGAAGTTCAACCCGGCCAGGTCCAGCTCCACCACTTTGGGGCCGGCCTGAATGACCGGCGCCAGTTCCTTCTCCGCTTGGGGAGACGTGGCGGTATCCAGCCGGCCCTCCATTTTGACGACAGTGGCCTGGATGTTGCCTGATTTTGCCTGTTGGCTGATCTGAATGCTGAGCGACATGGGACCTCCTTTATGTCATGTCCGGTTTATCCGGCTCGCCGGACGGACTGTCCGGGCGAACCGGTTTTATCGGGTGATGCGGCGTTCCATCACGAGCCGGTTTTCTCCACTCTCATAGGCGTATTCGACTCGATCCATCAATTGGCGGACGAGGTACACCCCCAGGCCGCCCACGGATCTGTCGTCCGGGGGCGTGCTGAAATCGGGCTCCGGCTGTTCCAGCGGATTGAAGGGACGCGCCCGGTCTCGCACGACCAGCCGTATGCGGTCCGTCGAGATGGCGGCCAGCACCTCGATGTCGCCCGGCTTGTCACCATACCCGTATTGCATGATGTTGCTCAAGACCTCGTCCAGCACCAGCCGCACGTCATGGAGTAACTCCGCCGAAACATGATGTGCGGCATAGAATGATTCGATCTCCGTCTGCGCGCGCTCGAGCGCCCTGGTGTCGTTGGGGAGGCGCAGGGTTTTCTCGGCCGATTGAGCCGTCGCGCCGTCTCCGGCGCCGGTCACGTGGACGGCAATCACCGCGATATCGTCTGATTGCAAGGCGCCGGCCGCGTGACGCCGGACAATCTCCATGACGCTGGCCGTGGTTTCAGAGGCCGTCCGGCCCGGCTGCGGGGACAGTTGTTCAAGAAACGGCTGCTCGCCCAGCAGGTCCCCGTTGGGATTGTATGCTTCCGTGACGCCGTCCGTGTACAGGATGAAGGTATCGCCCGGCTGGAAGGCCATCGTATGGCCCTGGATGTCGATCCCCGACGCGATCCCCGCCACGGTACCCTGTTCCTCGAACGGCAGCATGGGCCGCTGGCCGTTCCGGATGAGCACGGGAGGCATATGCCCGGCGCTGGCCCAGGAGACGGTGCCGGCCCGCGTGTCGAACATGCCGCAGAGCAGCGTGACGAACATCGTGTGGGGGTTCAGCAGCACGAGGTCCTCGTTGACGCGCTGGAGCAACTCCTCGGGCCGCACGAAGTGCGGGGCCTTGGTCCGCAACAGCGTGACGGTCACGGCCATGAAGAGGGCGGCGGGAATGCCCTTGCCGGACACGTCGCCCATGATGACCACCACGCGTCCGTCTCCGGTCCGCGTCACCTCGAATAAATCCCCTCCGACCTGTTGGGCCGGTTCCAGGGTGGCATGGATGTCCAGCCCTGTGCCGCTGGTGAAAGAGGAAAGATCGGTCGGCAGAATGCCCATCTGGATGTCCCGCGCAATCTGCAATTCCCTGTTGGTGGCCTCACGGAGCTCTTCCTCCGTCCGTTGGAGATTCTCGGCCATCTGGTTGAAGGACACCGCCAGCAGGCCCAGTTCGTCCTTGGAGGTGACCGGCACCCGCTTGGACAGGTCTCCCTGTCCCAGTTCCGCGGCGCGCTCGGTGAGCAGCAGGATCGGACGCGTGAAGGACCGAGCAAAAATGAAACCGAGAAATCCGGAGAACAGCGTGACGATCAGTCCCAGCGCGCGCACGGTCTCCCGCAGATGCTGGACCGGCGCGAGGGCCTCGGCCGCCTCGATTTTGGCGACCAGCGCCCAATGCACATCGGTGATGGCCAGCGGCGCATAGGAGCTCAGGACCGGGATGCCGCGATAATCCATGGTGATTTTCGTGCCGGTGATGCCGCGCAAGGCCTCCGTGGGGGCTTCGGTCCGGATTTCCTGATACAGGATGGAGGTCGAGTGCACCGTCATGCGATCAACCAGCGTCGGATCGGTGCCGAGGGCAAGGAGCTGCCGGACATATTCGGACGGCGTTTCGACGAGGGGGCGCGCATCGCTCCGCAATTTATGGTCGTCGCCGATGAGGTAGGTCTCGCCGGTTTCTCCCAATCCGACGGCCCGCCAGTTGTGGTTGCTGGTCATCAGCGCGTTGAGACGGTCTGTGGAGATCTGGACGGCCAGCACGCCCGTCACGCGGCTGCCATCAAAAATGGGCGCGGCAAAGAACGCCGACGGCATAAGGAGGGATGGCGGATAATGTTCAAAGTCCACGAATGTGACGGCGCCCTTCCGTGCCTGTCGAAAGGCGCGGGACAGTTTCGTCTCACGGTAAGGCCCGGTGAGCAGGCTGGTGCCGAAGTCTGTCTCTTTCTGAAACGAATAGAGGATCCGGCCGGTCTGTGCCTCGATCAGATGGAGATCGTAGAAGTCGAACGCCCGCACCACATTCTGCATGACGGGGTGCACCTGCTCATGGATCGCACTGTATCGGCTGCGATCGGAGGCTTTGTTGAGCCGGCCCCGCTCCTGCCACACGTAGGGATTGGCGGCGATGTAGTGATATTGCAGGAATTGTGTACGGTCGTCCTTCGGCCAGAATTCCTCGACGGTATGCAGGCGATCGGAGGCCCGTTGCAACTTCGGGAGGAACTGTTTTTCATAATAGGCCCGCAGCGCCTTGCGCTCGGCAGGCGTGAGCGCTGGTTTCCCCTTCCGTGTCTCGAGCGCACGGAACGCATCGGTGAAATCTCTCGTGGCACGGACGATTGAAGGCAGGGAAGGGAGGATAGTCATGTCTTCTCGAAGGTCATGAAAATAGCTCTCGACGGCCTGCTTTTGGGACTCCCGGACCGTGGTCATCCGGTCGAAGGTGACCGTTTCCAGGGCCTGCTTGGCGCTACGGTACGACAACCAGCCGGTCAGAAAGATCGAGACCAGCGCGAGCCAGCTGAAGACGAGCAGGAATTTGGTGCGGATGCTGAAGTGTTTGAACGCCACTAGACCTTGCTGAGCCTGGATTTCACGAGATCGCTGACGTGCTTGCCGTCCACTGTCTGTCCCGCCAGTTTCGCCATGACGGCCTTCATCAGGTTGCCCATGTCCTTCATGGTTGAGGCGCCGATTTCCTTGATTGCCGCGTCAACGGCCTCCGCAATGGCTTCCGGCGAGGCGGCCTTGGGCAGGTACCCCTCGATGATCGCGATTTCCTTGATCTCCTTGGCGGCCAGGTCGTCGCGCTTGGCCTTCTGGTACTGCTCGATGGATTCCCGCCGCTGCTTGAGCATATTGGTCATGACCTTGCTCATCTCGGCGTCATCGAGGTTCTTTTTGAGTTCGATCTCCTTGTTCAATATCGCGGCCTTGATCATGCGGATGACGTCCATCCGGAGTTGGTCCTTGGCCTTCATGGCTTCTTTGAGGTCGTTCGAGAGACGGTCGGGGAGCGACATGGGCGTGCCTTTCTGTTGATTCTCTGCGCGGTACGGTGGAAGCGAGCTTAGACTTCGGTGCTGGCGGAGTCAAGAATAGGGCGGTAGAATGAAAAATAAGATAAAGGAGGGCCCATGGTGAAAATCTGGATAGCGATATTCGTTTCGATGATCTGGCTGGGTGCGGTCGGCTGTGCAGAGCAGAAGGCGGCTCCGGCTCCCTCGCAGCGGCAGGTGCAATCAGACTCCGACCGGTTTTTCGACAAGATGAAACAGGACGAGCAGGAGCACGGCACGGGACGGGAGCTGGGGAAGTAGCGCAGAGCTTATAGCTTATGGCGTATGGCAGGGGAAGTCGAAACCATAAGCTATAGGCCATTAGCCATTCGCTCTTGCCTTACTGGCGGCTTTCCCGTCCTACGAAGACGTCGGTCAGCGGTTTCACGAACGGCAGTTGGGTAACGAGCCGCCGGTGGGTGATCGGCTCCACCGGCCGTGTTTCGTGAAACGTTCGCAGCAGTCCGAGCGAGACGATCAGCCGCAGCGCTCCGGAGATAAAAAAGACCGCCTGCAGGTTTGAGGCAAGCGACAATTCGATCCCGGCCAGCGTGAACCGGGCCGGGACCACCGTGGCCAGCCAGCTTCCGAGCATCGCCCCCGCAAACCATCCCATCGCATTGATCGTGTTCCAGACTGCGATGCCCTTGGCGCGGTCTTCGGCGTGCACGGCGTCGAACACGTAGTTCTGCAATCCCAGCGCGAGCCCGGCCCAGATCATGCCGCCGAGAAGATTGACCAGGACCAGATACCAGACGCTCGTGCCGAACAGATAGAGCATCGGCAGGAAGGGCACGGACAGGCCGGTCGCCACCAGCAGCTTCTTGTTCCCGAAGCGGTCGCTGAGGCGTCCCCATGGCTTCAGCGTGAGAAACTGGCCCAGCACGCCGGCTGCCAGCCAGGTCGCATACATCCAATAGGAGTAGTGCAGGTCCCGGAGCAGATAAATGACGAAATAGGGTCCAGAGATCAGAACGCAGACGTGCATCAGTCCCGAGAACAACAGGAAGCGCTTATAGTTGACGCTCCGTTCATGCCGCAGGAATTCGAGCAGGCGGAATTCGGCTTCCCGCGTCGCCGGCGCCGCGGATTCATCCATGCGGTTCAAGTAGCTGGTCGAGAGAAACCGCGCGGTCGAGGCGGCGAGGAAGATCAAGGCAAATCCCACCCAGGCGCGGGCATGCGATTCCGCTTCGTGCAGGATGAGGCCCGCCGCGCAGAGCGCGGAGAAACTCAGGACCGTCATCACCCTGCTTCGGCGCGCGAAATAGGCTCCGCGTTCGTTGGGGTTGACCAGGTCGGTGATCAGGCTGTTCCAGGCCGGGACGGCAAAATGGCCCAGTCCGAAATAGGTGACCGTGCAGGCGATGAGAATCCACGGACCGTATGCCGGAGACAGCATCGGCAGTGCCAGCAGCGGCAGCCATGACAGGGCCTGGCCGGTCGCGCCGGCCATCATGATGGTTTTGCGGTGCTGGAACCGGTTCAGCGCCTTGACCGAGAGCAGTTGGGTCCAGGTGCCGACCAGTTGCGGCAGGGCGGAGAGCAATCCGACCTGGAACGGCGTGGCATGCAGCAGGATCGCGAAGGCGGACAGATATTGTTCGCCACCGCCTTGCATGATGGCCTGGCAGGCGCCGTCCCTGATACCGTAACGGCGGCTCTGCTCTCCTGCGGGGTTGTGTGTGGATGACGAGTCGGGCACGGCGCATTATAGCAGATGCCTATCCGCAGGCCGGTCACGCGGTTGCATTCCCCGGAAGCCTTGCAGTAGGCTGTTTTTGTGATCCGGATGCGGGAGAAAAGACGCGACATTCCGCCGGGAGGTGCACCATGAGCCTCTTTACCGGAGCATCGAACAGGGCAATGCGGGGTACCATGGCGGCGGGTGCATTGGTATTGGGAGCCCTGTTGTCGATGGCGCCGGCCATCGGATCGGCCAGCGATGCCATGGCGCCGAAGGAGCAGAGCAACACCGGCGATATCGATCCCTCCAAGCTGCCGTCCTTCGATCAGCAAAAGCAGGGTGTGCCGCAATCACTGTTTGTTTCCATCCACATGGCCAGGGGATTTCAGGAAGAGTGGGACAGCTTCGGCCGCAAGGGCTGGTACACGCAGGATCCCCGCCTCAAGCCGATCGATCCAGGCACGACGATCTTTGCGCCGGACGCGCCGGCGGTCTATATCGTCTTCGAAGTGGCGCCACTGGAGGATCCGGCTCAGTTCAGCGCGCAATGGTTCCTGCTGGACAAGGACGGCAAGCCGTCGGCGGAGCCGGCCGGCAGGGATACGCTCGAAGTGCCGGGGCACGAACGGTATGGCTACCTGGAGCTGAAAAAACCGGCCAACGGGAACTGGCCGAAGGGCCATTACCTGGTGAAACTGTTCATCACGCCGCTGGGGCAGCAGCCGTTCCACGCGGCCAACCAGGTGGGGACGATGCAGTTCAAAATTACCGACCAGCCGCTTGCATCCGAGGCACCAACAAAGAAATAATCCTTCCGTAAACGTTCATCATTCAGCGCGCCTCGCTTGAAAACCCATGCCCATTTACGAATATCTCGCCGACGAATGCCTCCGCAAGCCGCCGTGCTCACGGCGTAAAGAATACATCCAAGGCGTGTCGGAGCCGGCCCTCGCCAAGTGCCGTGAATGTGACGCGTCGATCCGGCGCGTGATGTCGTCGTTCGCAGCCCGCTCCGGTGCGGTCGGCGTCTCGACGCCTGACCCGACCGGGTTGAACATGACCAACATTCCGGCCCCCTCCAGCATGCCGTCGGATGCGGAAGGCGGCTGCGGGCACGATCACTGAGCCGTGAGGCGTGAAACGTGAAGCGTGAGGCGAAAGAATGAAGGTGACGGATCCAGAAAAACTGGCGCTACTCTACGAACGGTTTCGCGATGTCTGTCTGGTGGAGAAGGAAGTCTGGAAGGAAATCTTTCTGCAGCGGGACGCGGCGCAGGGAGGCCCGGTGCTCACCAACCGGCAGGATCGGTATGAAGTGGTGATCGATGATCCGGAGGTCGAAAATACTCTCGAAGCCAACATTCCGCTCGGGAGCAAATCACTTGGCGCGGCGATTCAGGAGTACCGCAGCCACATCAGCTTTGTCAGAAAGTCGTAGCAACGCGACGGGCTAGACGAGCGCGAAACGCAGGAAACGATCCGGATCGCGCGTCCCGCATGCCGCGCCTTTCGCGCGTTTCTCGCGTAGGCCGGTCCCGGCCTACTTTTTCTCCAGCGCGGTCTCGATTCCCTGCACGATCTCGTCCGACAGCGGCTTCGTCCGGTGATGGAAGCGGGCGACCACGTTGCCGGACCGGTCCACCAGGTATTTCTGGAAGTTCCACTCGACTTCGCCCGGGAAGGGGCTCTGCTCGGTGAGATAGCGGTACAGCGGATGCTTGTCCGATCCCTTGACGCTGATTTTGCTGAACAGCGGGAATGTCAGGCTGTACTTCGTGAGGCAGAAGCCCTTGATCTCCTGATTCGTGCCCGGCTCCTGCTGGCCGAAATTATTGGCCGGGAAGGCCAGAATTTCGAACCCGCGGGCCTGGTATTTCTCATAGATGGTTTCCAAATCCGAATACTGGGGAGTGTTCCCGCACATGCTGGCGGTATTGACCAGCAGCAGAACCTTGCCGCGGAACCTGGTCAACGGTGTCGGTTTTCCGTCGATGTCGTCCAATGTGAAGTCGTACACGCTTCCGGTTTGTGCGGCCATGAGGATTCCTTTCTGGCCCGTGTCGCCGGCCTCGACCGGCGGGGTGTGGAGAAAATACCCGGAGCCGCATGACACGACGATGCTCAGCGCGAACCCCGTCATGGCGCCGGTCAGAAAACGCATATACACCTCCCGTTCAGGAGAGCCGCTGCAGCGCGGCGACGCGGGCCTCGATCGGCGGATGCGTGGCAAACAGGCTCATAATCCCGCCTGTCCGGCCCGAAATCTTCATGGTCGCCAGCGCGTCCTGCGGCGCGGGCTCCAACTGGGCGCGTGACACCCAGCGGTCGATGCCCCGCAGCGCCGAGATCATCGCGTCCTTGCCGTAGACCCTGGCCGAGAAGGCATCCGCTTCGAACTCGCGCCGGCGCGAATGCCAGTTGACCACGAGCATGGCCAGGATGCCGAGCCCGATTTGAATGACGATGGACACGAAGAACCCCAGCAGGGCCTGGTCGCGTTCGGCGAAGATCCGGCGGACCCACATGGCGATGAAGTAGACGAAGGTGTTCATCAATCCGGCGAGCACCGTCGTCGTGAACATGTCGCCGTTGAACACGTGCCCCATCTCATGGGCCAGCACGGCCTTGACGTCCTGCTCATTCAAGTTGGCCAGCAAGCCGGTGGAGACGGCGACCATGGCGCTGTTCTTGGTCGGGCCGGTGGCGAAGGCATTGGGATCGGGGGAGTCGTAGACCCAGACTTCCGGCATCTTGATATGGAGCCGCTGGGCGATTTCCTGGACGGACCCGTAGATGACCTGCTCGGCGGGGTTGCGCGGCTGGACGATCTGCGCGCAATTCAGCATCATCCGGGCCATCTGTTTCGAGAAGGCCAGACTGATGAAGGCCCCTCCCATGCCCAGGATGAAGGCATAGAGCAGGATCATTTCGTTGGCCGAGTCCCGGAGATCGATTCCAAAGGCCGGCAGCACCACGTAGGCGAGCACGTTGAACACGATGTACAGCGCGATCCCGATCAACAGATTCGAGATCAGGAGCAGCCCGATCCCTTTGAGCGATTTCATCGATTCCTCCTTGACGATTAACGACCCTCGCCGCAAGCAAAGGTCTGCCACCATTATACAGCGCGCCTGGTGAAAAATCAGCGGGCAGGGGAAAGATAAGTCTGCGGGGCGGCCGGTCAACCCCTCGACTGCCCCGCGCTCTCAAGCGTGACTTGCTCGGGGTTGACGCTGAGCCGGCTGTCGAAGCGTCAAGTCCTCAACGTTGACGCCTCTTTCCGCTTCTGTTAGAAGGGCTCGCATGAACCAGGCGCCCATGACGCTGGCCTTGGCCCTGTGTGGCGCGCTGGCTGGCTCCTCGCCACTGGCGGCGGAGGAGGCGTCTCCGGTTCCCGCCCCGCCAGTGATGGCTGAGGTGGGCGCCGACGGGGTCCAGCGCGCGACGATCATCCTCGACAGTTATTCCTATGCGCCCAACCACTTGATCGTCCAGGCCGGCAAGCCGGTCGAGCTGACCCTGACGAGGGCGACTTTGATCACCCCGCATAATTTCCTGCTCAAGTCGCCGGATGCCGGCCTCGATATCGAAGAGGATGTCGGCCACGGTGAACCCACGAAGGTTCGTTTTACTCCGATGACACCCGGGACGTTCACCTTCTATTGCGACCGAAAACTGCTGTTCTTTAAGAGTCATCGCGAAGAGGGCATGGAAGGCCGTCTCGAAGTCCGGTAGGATGCTGGCCACGATCACCAACCCCCTCAAACGCTCCCTGCTGCGCGACATTCTCAAACAGGTGTCCCGTTCCTTCTATCTGACGCTTGCCGTCATGCCGGCTGATGTTCGGGATCAGATCGGGCTGTCCTATCTCTTTGCCAGGGCCGCGGATACGATTGCCGATACGGATGCAATCGAACGTGCGCAGCGGCTGCAGTACCTTAAGCAGTTCCGGGCCCAGTTCGCGGGCGAGCAGATCAACCGGGTGGCGATCCGCGGCATCCAGGCGGCCCTGGCGCCCCATCAAACCGACTCCGCCGAGCGTGTGCTGCTCCAGCGGCTCGAAGACTGTTTCCAGCTCTATCTGGATTGCACGCAGGACGATCGCCTTCGGATTCGTCGCCTCATGGGCACCCTGCCGAACGGGATGGAAATGGATCTGGCGCGCTTCCCTGGCGACACCACTGCGGATTTGAAGGCCCTCCAGACTCTCGATGAACTTGATCAGTACACCTATTATGTCGCCGGCTGTGTGGGGGAATTCTGGACCGACATGACATGCGGACATCGGCCGGCGCTCGCGCACTGGAATGTGAAGGAGATGTCGGCCATCGGCGTGCGGTTCGGCAAGGGTCTGCAACTGACGAACATTTTAAAGGATCTGGCGAAGGATCTTCAGCGGGGGCGCTGCTACATTCCTGAGGCAATGTTGAAGGAAGTCAGCCTGACATCGAAAGATCTGCTTCAGGCTGAGAAGGTTGACGCCTTTCGGCCGGTGCTGCGGCAATTGCTGACAATTGCGAAGGAGCATCTGGACCAGGGCTGGCTCTATACGATGGCGATCCCGCGTCTGGAAATCCGGCTCCGCCTCTCCTGCATGTGGCCCATCCTGTTCGCCGGTGAAACGCTGCGGCTGATCGCCCGTTCGGATGAGTTGCTGAACCCGGCGGTGACGCTGAAGATTTCCCGGGGAACGGTCTATCGCATCATGGCGCTGACGATCCTGACCGGCGCCTGCGGATACGTCGGCACGGCCTACTGGGGCTGGCTCCGAAAGCAGATAGCCTAAGAAAGCAGGGTGGTAGCGCCGGATCGCTCCCGCACCTCCCAGAGCGACCCATCCGGGCTTTAGCTCGTGGAAGCCTTCCGGAATTCCTTCGTCCGCGATCTGCGATCGCGATGCCTCAGTCAGTTCCGGCTTTCCTCCTCGCTAAAGCCTCGGCGGGTACCCCGCTCTTCCGGTGAAGGTCGCTCTTGGCTCTCCCACCCTACTCTAAAACTGGAACGGGGACCGGTCGCTTGCAAACCGGTCCCCGTTCAACGCTTCGCCACGTTCAGTGGGCTGCCCTAGTAGCTAGTGTCCTCACAACATTGTTTACCGCGAGCCTGTCGAGAGGCCGCCCAAGAATTATTGACGCACTTCTAAGGAAAGCGTAGCCTGCTTCCACCCGAAATGGTGAATGTCCCTGTTTTTCTTTCCTCAGTTTCTGAACTCGAACCGGAACGGTCGGAGGCCGAGGATGAGTCAGAGCATGGTTACTCCAGGGAAAGGCTCCCTGGCTGACTCGCCGTGCTCGCGCAACGCGCGGCCTCAGAAGGCCCTCGTTGGACGCGCGCAGTTGCGAGTCAGCCACGTCGCCCCCAATTTTAAGTGAGTGGGCGGGGACAGACCGCTGATAGGCCTGTCCCCGCTCGGAATGAAGCCCGCATTTCTGGTTTCATGAGTTGAAGAGCTAACCATGAGTCCAGCAAGAACATTTCCTGACGGTACACGACCGAATATGTTTTTCATCGGTGTGTTTGTTGTCCTCTGTTCCGCCATTGGTGCAGCTGCGATTTCATCTGTTGTCGCAGGTCTCCTTACGCTCGTAGAGCCTTCATGGTCCAAGCACAGCACATCTGGACTAGTGTTCATATTAAGTTTTCCGATTGGCATCGTTCTAGGGGGAACCTTTGGATACGTTTGGATTAAGTACGACGCTCCGGACAAAACGGCGGGCTATATATTTTCTGTAGTGGGCAGTTTGATCACCTGCATTTGTCTTGTGTGGATTTTTCCATTGGCTCGAGAGTTCAGCGTCTTGGGGCTGATTTTAGTAACTGCTCATCCCTCACACGCGGTTCCATTAGTCGCGTCTTTGACAATGTTGGTAAGAGGCGTGCTGCTCATTAAGCGCCAAGAAAAGGAACAGCAAAGGGTAATAACTACTGGAGTAGCCCGCTGAACTTGGCGAAGCGTTAACGGTGACAGACTTTCAAGCGGTCTGTCACCGTTCCA
>MHEU01000016.1:39426-39513 GCA_001805245.1 Nitrospirae bacterium RIFCSPLOWO2_02_FULL_62_14
GCGAGCGGACTTCACCGGAGGAGCGGGGTACCCGCCGAGGCTTTAGTGAGAAGGAAAGCTGGAACTGACTAAGGCACCGCGGTCAAC
>MHEU01000017.1:0-865 GCA_001805245.1 Nitrospirae bacterium RIFCSPLOWO2_02_FULL_62_14
TAGGTCCGCTCCTTTCGTCGAGGACCGCCGAAGCCGCCATCTTACTCCAGTTTCAACCTGCCGTCGTTTTCGGGGGAGACGTCAGAGGACATCGATATCGCGGGGAAGCTCCGCCTCGACATTGCAGTACCCGACCTGCATGCCGATGTTCCCCAAACGCTGGACGCTCTGCAGATGGGATTCCTGCCCGTCCCCGCGTTCAACCTCAAATCTCCCTCTACGTCTTTCAAGGTCCGTGGAGCCGCTCTGCGCGTGGATTTTTTGACACCCCTCAAACATCCCCGGAGTACCGCCCCGGTGGTCATTCACCGTTTCAACATGGCGGCTCAACCGCTCCCCTATTTGGACTACTTGCTCGAACATTACGAGCGGGGTGCGCTGGTGAACGGACAGGGTGTGCTGGTGAATGTGCCGACTCCGGCCCGGTTTGCCTTCCATAAGCTCATCGTTTCGATGGCCCGCGATATTTCCACCAAGGCCAAATCCGACAAAGACCTCCTGCAAGCCGGACAGGTCCTGGAGGTACTGGCGGCAGACCGTCCCGGAGACCTGTTGCTGGCGTGGGAAGCGCTTGAAGCGCGCGGTAAAGCGTGGATTAAAAAGGCCGTGGCCGGCTTGTCGGCTTTGATCAAACGGCACCCGACCGTGAAGCAACCTTTGCTCGATGCCCTGCCTTCGCTACATTCCCATTTGAAGCGCCTCGGTTGACAAAGCCACGAGGTGGGTGCCACCATCGCCGCATGCTGCAACTCGAAGAAAAATCCGCGCAGGCGGCGGAACCGTCGGCGCGCGTGGTGTCCGAATGGTCGGGCCCGGCGCGCGAACAGGCCGTGCAGCGGATGTTCACATCCATCGCAGGCGTCTA
>MHEU01000017.1:914-16221 GCA_001805245.1 Nitrospirae bacterium RIFCSPLOWO2_02_FULL_62_14
TGAGCCGAGAATGGGCCCCGCGGGCCGCGTCATCGCCTCCGACCTGAACCATGCGATGCTGGCCGAGGGGCTGAAAAAAATCGTCCGGCGCGGACGCGGCCGGCGGATCACCTGCCTCGAAGCCAATGCCGAGCGGCTGGGATTCGCCGACGAGGCCTTCGATGCCGTGACGACGGGGTTCTGCATGAGAAACGTCGGCGATCTGAACCGGGCGATTCTCGAGATTCGCAGGGTTCTGAAACCGGGTGGCCGGTTCGTCTGTCTGGAATTTTCACGGCCCGTGTACGGCTGGCTCCGCGCGCTCTACGACTGGTATTCCTTCCGCCTCCTGCCGTGGATCGGCACGGCCGTCGCGCGCGACAAGACCGGTGTCTATGAATACCTGCCGGCGTCGATCCGGACCTTTCCAAATCAGGAAGGGCTCAAAGCCATGCTGCTGAAGGCGGGATTCTCGCAGGTGGATTACCGGAATCTCAGCGGCGGCATCGTGGCGATTCATGTGGCAATCAAATGATAGTCGTAAAGTCTATCAAGTCCAAAAGTCTTCAAGTCCTAGGACTTCCGACTTTATGACTTTCAGACTTGACGACTTTTAGACCATGAATTCAGTCCTCTACGTCTTCCTCCCCTGCAAGAAGGTGTACCCGATCGGGATCACCTATCTGGTGGACTTCATCCACCGGCGCAAGCCGGAGGTCCGGCAGCGCATCCTCGACCTGTCGCTCTATCCGAAAGATCAGCGCGGCAAGATCCTGCGCGAGACCGCCAAGGCTTTTTCGCCCGATCTGGTCTGTTTCTCCTGGCGGGACATCCAGATTTTCTCGCCGCACGAGGGCGACAACTCGCTGGAGCATGCGTTCAATTTTTATTTCGCCAGCAACCCGCTCAAGCGAATCACCGCCTCGTTCGAAGGCCTGAAACAGCTCTACCGGTACTACGACCATATCTGGACGATCCTGTCCTACCCCTGGCTGATCCGGAAGGAGCTTCCCAAGGCCCGACTCATGATCGGCGGCGGGGCCTTCACGGCCTTTGCCGATCAATTGATCGAAAAACTTCCGGACGGCACGATCGGCATCCTGGGCGAGGGCGAAGACGCCATTCTGAAAGTCCTGAACAGCGAGTCGCTGGAGAACGAGCGCTATATCATCCGCGAGAACGGGAAAGTTTCAAAAGGCCGGCAGGGGGCGCCGGCCCTTTTGGACGCGCTGACCGTGGATCTGCCCTATCTCACGTCCGTCTTTCCGCAATACACCGAGTTCCGGGACGAATGTATCGGGGTGCAGACCAAGCGCGGCTGCCCCTACGACTGCGCCTTTTGCCTCTATCCCTATATCGAGGGCAAGCGCGTCCGCTACCGTCCGCCCGAGATGGTCGTGCGGGACATCTCGCAGCACTATCACCAGTGGGGCGCGCGGCGGTTCTGGTTCACGGACGCCCAGTTCATCACGGGCAAGGAAGCCTACCCGCAGTGCACCGAAATTCTGGAACGGATTCTCCGCGAGAAACTGGAGATCGAATGGTCGGGCTACATCCGCACGTCGCTGATCACCGCGGATCTGGCCAGGCTCATGGTCCGCTCCGGCGTGGGCGACCTGGAAGTCGCCATCACCTCCGGCTCGCAGGAAA
Organism: Nitrospirae bacterium RIFCSPLOWO2_02_FULL_62_14; assembly: GCA_001805245.1. Taxonomy (GTDB): domain Bacteria; phylum Nitrospirota; class Nitrospiria; order Nitrospirales; family Nitrospiraceae; genus 2-02-FULL-62-14. Next base: position 2,544 of record MHEU01000017.1, read on the forward strand.
TCCTCAACGACCTGCACATGGGTTTCAAACTGGAGAAGCTCTACGACGGCTGCCGGTATCTGGCCGAGGCTGGCTTCAAGGGCAAGGTCATCCTCAATTACTCGCTGAATTCCCCGCACGAGACGGAAGAGACCCTGCTGCAGAGCGTCGAGTCCTACAAAAAGGTCGCGGCCATTTTAGGCGAAGAGAGAGTCTTCCCGCTGATGTTCTTCCTCGGCATCCAGCCGAACACCGATCTCGAACATCGCCTGCTGGAGGAAGGCTATTTGTCCGCCGGGTACAACCCGCTCATGCTGACGCCGCGCAGCATCAAGAAACTGCTCTACAATCCGGCCCCCTTGAACAAGATCATCGCCAAGGCCTGTCTGGCCGCCTGGGAGAAGAAACACGGCAGCCGGGACCCCCGCGCCTGGTCGGGATCGTTGTCTCAAGCCGCCGAGCAGCCGGCCTCCGCATCAAGCGGCTACGCGGACGGGAATCTGATCCACGGCATTGAACACAATTCCGGCCGTCAGGCGCTGCTCACGCTGGAGGAAATTATCCGCAATCGAAAAGGGGTTGGCTCCTCAAAAGGTTCAACCCACGCCAGTTCACCAGCTATCTCATCTAGTTAGCTCTCTTCCTCCACCACATCCCCCTACTGAATGGAGGCGTGGGAACGTCCGACTGCGCGCATCGAACGAGCACCTTCTGAGTGTGCGCGTTCTGCGAGCAAGGGAGGAGACCACTCCGCCAGCTCAGTCCCTCCATCCGCGATGCGCGAGCACGGGACGCTCTCATGCCGTCCCGTTCCTCCCCCTTCCCGCTTGCAATCTCCGTAAATCCGGTGCTATCATGCCAACTCCTTTGATCCTCTAACGTAAGAGAATCGTTCGGATTTTCATCAGATTGCGTCTGTCCTGACGTTCTATTTAAGTGTGGGCCGGGCTCGTCAGGGCACAGGAGGAATGCCCGCGATGTACAAGACGATTTACATCCCCGTCGACAACTCCGACCATTCCAACACCGCCGTCGACGTCGGAATCGACCTGGCCAAAACTTTCGGCTCCAAGATCGTCGGCAGCCACGTCTATGCCGCCAAGATGCACGACAAGCGGTTCAAGCAGATGGAGGCCGGTCTGCCGGAGGAATATCACGACGAAAAGGAACTCGACCGCCAGCGCCAGATCCATGACTCCCTGATCACCCGGGGCCTGCAGATCATCACCGACTCCTATCTCGATTACGTCGATAAGCGCTGCACGGAAGCCAACCTGCCGCTGGAACGCAAATCGCTCGAGGGCCGCAATTGGAAGGTGCTGGCCGAGGACATCAACACCAGCGGCTACGACCTGGTCATCATGGGCGCGCTGGGCGTCGGCGCCGTGAAGGACAGCGTGATCGGCAGCAACACGGAGCGGGTGATCCGGCGCGTACGGAACTCCGACATGCTGATCATCAAGCAGACCCAGCCGGTGGGGCAATCGCTGAACGGCGGAAAAATTGTCGTTGCGGTGGACGGCAGCCCCTATTCGTTCGGCGGCCTGATGACCGGCATCGCGCTGGGCAAGGCCCTGAACAAGCCGGTCGAGGCCATTTCGGCCTTCGATCCCTACTTCCACTATGCGGCCTTCCACAGCATTTCCGGCGTCCTGAACGAAGAAGCGGGAAAAGTCTTCCGCTTCAAGGAGCAGGAAAAGCTGCACGAGGAAATCATCGACAGCGGCCTGGCCAAGATTTACCAGTCGCACCTCGACATTTCCCGCGAGATCGCGCAGGCCGAGCAGTCCGACATCAAGACGACGCTGCTCGACGGCAAGGCGTTCGAGAAGATCATCCAGTACGTCCGCAAGGAAAACCCGTGGCTGCTGATCGTCGGCCGCATCGGCGTGCACAGCGACGAGGACATGGACATCGGCAGCAACACGGAAAACCTGCTTCGGAGCGCCCAGTGCAACGTGCTGGTCTCCAACCGCAAGTACGTCCCGCCGATCGACACGCAGGCCGAATACACGATCGCCTGGACGGAGGAAGCCCTGCGCCGCATGGAAAGGATTCCGGTCTTTGCGCGCGGCGTGGCCAAGACGGCGATTCACCGCTATGCCATCGAGAAGGGCCATACGATCATCAGCAACTCGGTCGTGGATTCGGCCGTCGGGCACATCCTGCCGGAGGGCGCCATGGACGCCATGCGCGCGCTTGGCGGCAGCCTCGACGCGGCGGGCATCGACCGGGACAAGATGCAGGCGGACAACGAGGTGGCCAAGGATCTCATGGGCAAGACGCTGAGCGGCATGATGACCGACATCGTCCAGGAAAAACCCAAGGTCAGCTCCGGCACCCAGGCCTACCTGGACCGCATGAGCCAGAATTACTTCGTCTGCGACGGCTGCGGCTACATCGGCAAGGGCGACACGCCGGTGAAGTGCCCCGTCTGCGGCGCGGCCGGCGACCGTTTCAAACAGGTGGACAAGAGCATCTTCGAAGCGGCCGCCAAGGCCGAGGGCGAACTGGAAACCGACGTGGCCTACGACGATGTGCCGATGCAATGGACGAAGGATGCCAAGGAGGCGATCCGCGCCGTGCCGGCCGGCTTCCAGAGACGGCGCGCCAAGGCCAAGATCGAAAAGACCGCCCGCAAGCTCGGCATGACCACGATCACGCTCGAATACGCCGCGCCGATGATCAAGGAAGCGGCGGACGAGGACTACACGCCGATCTTCGCCAACAAGGGGACCGGAACGGACGCCGAGGCTGCCGCCACGCTTGCTAAGGCGGACAATGGGCACGGCAACGGGCATGGAACGAGTGAGGCCGCCACCATGAATGAGACCACTTCTCCCTACACCTGGACACCGGACGCGCAGACCAGGCTGGAACGAGCCCCCGCGGGATTCATGCGCGATTGCACCCGCGCGCTGATCGAGAAACATGCCCAGAAACTGGGCGCCACGACGATCACCGGCGAGATCGCCAACGACGGCATCGAGCAGGCCAAGGGCTTCATGGAAGAGGCCATGAAGACCGGCAACCTCAAGGAAATCATCGCGAGCCTGACCGGGTCAGCAGCCAAGTCCGGACACTGATAAATGGGTAAGCCGCTTCCCGTTTTTGATTTCTCCAAGCTGGCCGGCCGTTTCGCGTCGCTCCCGCAACAGGTCCAGCAGTTCATGACGGCGCCCGGCACAGTATCGCCTGGCGACGGCCGCACGGTCGACGATTTCAAACCCTATCTCCTCGCCCTCAACCTGACCAAACGCTGCAATCTCAAGTGCGACCACTGTTATCTGGACGCCACCACCAAGGCCGGCGGCGGATCGGACGAACTCACGACGGCGGAATGTTTCCGCCTGATCGACCAGATTGCGGAGGTGAACAAAGGCTGCCTGCTGGTCATCACCGGCGGCGAACCGCTGACGCGCCCGGACATCCTGGACATCGCCCGGCACGCGGTGCAGCACGGCTTCATGGTCGTCTTCGGCACCAATGGCATGCTGATCAACGACCAGATGGCCAGGACGCTGGTCGAGATCGGCGTCATGGGCGTCGGCATCAGCATCGACTCGCTCGACTCGCAGAAACACGATAAATTCCGCGGGCTGTCCGGAGCCTGGGCCGGCGCGGTCGCCGGCATCGAGGCGTGCAAACGCAACGGGCTGCAGTTCCAGGTGCACTTCAGCGCGCAGCCGATGAATTACAAAGAGCTGCCGGACGTGGTCGAGTGGGCGCATGGCCTCGGCGCGCGCGTGCTCAACGTGTTCTTCATGGTCTGCACCGGCCGCGGCGAGGAATTGACGGACATCACCCCGGCCCAGTACGAGGAAGTGCTCGGTTTTCTCGTCTCCTCCCAGGACAAGTACAAGGACATGCTCGTGCGGGCCCGCTGTGCCCCGCACTTCAAACGGCTGGCCTACGAGAAGGATCCCAATTCCCCGATCACGAAAGCCACCGGCTACATGGGCGGCGGCTGTCTGGCCGGCACCAATTACGCGCGGGTCACGCCGAACGGCGAACTGACGCCCTGCCCCTACATGCCGCTCTCGGCCGGGAACATCCGCGAGAAGAGCTTCGTGGACCTCTGGGAAAAATCCGACATCTTCGATTCCTTCCGCTATCCGCACCTCAAGGGCAAATGCGGGGACTGCGAATACAGCGAGATCTGCGGCGGCTGCCGCGCCCGCCCCTACGTGGACCACGGCGACTGGCTGGACGAAGACCAATGGTGCCTCTACACGCCGAAGGGCGGCGAGAAGGTCCGTGTGGCCTTCAATACCGAAGAGGCATTCGCAGGCACGTGGGAGGAAGCGGCGCAGACGCGCTTGAGCCGGATTCCCTATTTCCTCCGCGCGATGGTCAAGAAAGGCGTTGAACAGCACGCGCGCGAGCAGGGCCTGACCGTCGTCACCGTCGAACTGATGGAAGAACTGCGCAAGAAACGGTTCGGCAACGACGCGCCTGTCTTCAAATTCTAGCGTAAGGAGTGAGGCGTGAGGAGTAAGGCGTCAGGCATGTGTCTCTCGAAAGTCTCCCGCCACGTTTCACGTTTCACGTTTCACGCTTCACGATCATAAGCATGGACTCGCTGCAATCTTTTCTGCTCGACGTCGACCAGCTCATCCCGATCGTCAATCACTGGCTGCATCTGGTTTCGGCGGTCATCTGGATCGGCGGGCTGGCGTTTCTCGTGATGTCGCTCACGCCGACCCTGCAGACGGTTGTTCCGCGCGAACTTGTCAAGCCGATCGCCGAAGGCCTGCAAAAGCGGTACAACAGAATCGTCGGCGTCATCCTGGTGGTCATTCTGTTCACCGGCGGGATCAATCTGCACTACGTCAATCGCCTGCTGATTTCGCAGACGGGCGAGGGCATTCCGCACCACACCAAATATCTCATGATCTTCTTCGTCAAGCTCGTGTTGGTGCTCGGCATCCTGACCCTGTTCCTCTACAACATCATCTTCAAGGAAGATCCCAAGGCCGAAACCTCGGAAGAGGAAAAGGCCGAGCAATTCAAAGAGCCTATCCCCTTCCAGCGTGCCGCCCTCGTGATCGGTCTCTTCATCATCCTCTGCGCCGCCGCCCTCAAACACCTGCACCAATAGCCAGCACAGGGCCGGGTAACCCGCATTATTCATGAGGGTTCGTGACGAAACCGCTGAGACGCCTTGCGAGACGGGCGCGTGGAGCCGCGAGGAAGGGAGGCAGCCTTGCACAGGCTGTTGACCGACCGAGCGGCGAGCCCGCCCGCCATACCAAGCTTCGCTTGAGCCGCCGCGTTCAATCAAATCGCGGCGGAGAAGTCCTTTGCCTCCAGTGGGCTTGGATGCCAAGCAAGCGGCCAGGCTTGTCGTAGCGGCGTATCGGCGGGTGCAGTAGAAGCCGTCATGAATAATGCGGGTTGAAGCCCCCCTTGGCCTCACCCGTCGCTCGACCTGTTCCGGCCCTGGCACTCCCACGCGCTTGACACGACGCTCAGGAAAAGCCTAGCCTACCGCCATCAGAGAATATTATTCGCACTCCGAACCGTCGTTCCTTCTTGCGACGATGGAACTGCTGCCCAAAGACCGCCGCATTCTCGAGAAGGGCCTGATGGAGTTCCGCCCCTTCGGCGTGGACCCTGATGGAACCAGGATCCGCGACGTCAGCGGCATCAGCATCCGTTCCATCGTGGACTATCTGGAAGACTGCATGGCGAAAAAGGAGGGAAACGGCGCCCGGGCCGTGGACGACTTGTGCCGGCTTCTGAACGAACGCATCCCTGATCCCACCTACCACGTCACGCAGGACTTCCTCAGAAACGCCTGGAACAGTTACTCATACGAATTCGTGTCCTTCATGCGCGAATTCGGCATCGTGCTGTCCGGGGATCCCCGGTTCAACTTCAATGCGGGGAAGGAACGGAACGTTTCGCCGCTGCTGCAGATCCTGGGCCGCCCCTTCACGTTGTCGCAGATCTACAGCATGTGGCCGTATTTCGGTCAGAAATACGCGAAAGACTCCGTGATCTTCAGCGTGGGCTCCGTCACCGACCGGTCGGCTGTCTTGAAACTGCAGTTTACGGAACGGACCCACCGACAGTTCGGACCGTACATGAAACGCTGTGCCGAACTGGTCTGCCAGTCAGCTAAAGGCGGCCTGGCCATGGTCCCCGAGAAGGTGCATGGGCTGCCGCTTGCGACGGTCAAGGATCTCAAGTGCATGGCGGAAGGCGACCCCTGCTGCGAGTGGGAGTTCACATGGACACCGCATTCAGGCAGACCCCTTGCGTGGCTGGCATCGGGTGCGCTCCCTGCGCTGGCGGCGTTTGCCTACTGCCGTTTTTTTCTTCCCACGCTTTCGTTGGCCGAGTCGTTCGGGCTCTCGCTCCTTCCGGCGCTGACCGTGTGGGCAGCCTCCAGCCGGCTGTTCAGGAAAAAAGTCGCGCAGCTGGAAGGCCTGATTTTGGAGCAAGACCGGGTGGTCGACACCCGGCACGAGGAACTTCGTGAGGTCTATTTGGAGCAGGCGCAGATTTCGGTCGAGCTCCGGCGGAAAATACTCCAGATCGAGGAGCTCAACGTCGGCCTGGAAGCCAAAATCCTTGAGCGTACGACGGAATTAGAGCGGGTGAACCGGGAGCTGCGGGCCGCCAATGAACAGCTCCGGGAACTCGACCACCTGAAGTCGGCGTTCGTGTCGATTGTGTCCCATGAACTCCGCACCCCGATGACGTCCATCAAGGGCTATGTCGAAAACATCCTCGATGGGCTGGCCGGCGGACTCACGGAGAAGCAATCCTACTATCTCACGCGCGTCAAGCTGAACACGGAACGGTTGACGCGCATGGTCAACGATCTGCTCGATCTTTCCCGCATCGAAGATCCCGAAAAATGCCACGATTACCTCCAGCCCATGCCCCTGTCCATCAAAGATCTGGCCATCGAAGTCGTGGAAAGCTTCCAGCCGATGGCCCGCCAGCGGTCCATTACCGTCAAGGCCGATCATCCCGCCTCACTCCCGTTTCTACGGGCTGACCGGGACAAGTTGCACCGCATCCTCACCAATCTCATCGGCAACGCGATTAAGTTTACTCCTGCGGGCGGCGAGGTGCTGGTCGAGACGACCGTCCGAACGGACGATTCCCTGCAGATCTGCGTGTCCGACACCGGTTGCGGCATCCCGTCCCATGAGCACGACAAAATCTTCGACAAATTCTTTCGTGGCGCAGCAATTCCAGAGGAGGCCCGGGGGGCAGGGCTGGGACTTGCCATCACGAAAAGCCTTGTGGAATTGCACGGCGGGCGGATCTGGCTGGAAAGCGGCCCCGGGAAAGGCAGCCGCTTCTTCTTCTCACTCCCCCTTACCCTCCCCGTCTCCTCCTCCACCAATCTTTGAAGCGTACGTATCTGTCCAGGTACTCTGTACAGAAAATTCGATACTGCTTTTAGTCCAACTCCTTTATCCCCTTGTTATCCTCAAATATCCCCAACCCCGACATTTCTAAGCTCAAATAATCAAGCACTTGCACCGATATGTTTTTTTTACTCCTCTTTGTTGTTCTGGTACGGAGGTTGCTTATCTCGACACAACAATCGCTTAACGTGCTTGCAAGGAGGGAGTGCGATGGGACCGGTGATGCAGGAATCGTCGAGAAATCACCACCGCGTGCTGATTGTCGAGAGCAATCCTGATGCCCGCGAAGTGATCCTGTCCACACTGAAGAAAGCCGGCTATTTGCTGGAGGAAGCCTCAAACGGCGATGAGGCGGTCACCCTTCTTGGACTGGACAGCCCCGCCGCCCCTGTCAACGCCATCGTGTGCGATATCCGCGCCAAAAAGATCAACGGCATCGAGGCCGTGACCTACTTTCGCGTGCGCTACCCGCAAATCCCGGTGATCGTCACGGCCTCCTACCCGGATATTGAATGGGCCATCACGCTCATGAAACGCGGCGCCACCGATTACCTGGTCAAGCCGGTTTCCAGGGAGGATCTGCTGATGGTCGTCAAAAATGCCGTCCATCGATACCTGACGGTGAGCCGTGGATCGCTGTAGCGAAAGTAGGGGCGTGGGCACACAAACGCCGCAGCGGCACGGAATGGACGACAGGAGAAAAACGAAGAGCAGGCCGCTTAGGACTTTCCCCTGAACACGGCTTTGAGACCGAAGTACGCGAACGAGTCTTTCAGATTCGAATAGAGCCGCTTAAACGGGTTCATCCCCGGATCCGTGACATATTCCATCGTAAGAACCGTCCGCTCCTCATTTTCCCCGAGGGGCGTCACCGCGTGCCAGAGCTTGTCGCCGTTAAAAATGAGCACGTCACCGGGCGCGGTCGAAAGACTCAATTCCTTCATCGGCTTCGACGGATGGTCTTTGTAGAGCTGACAGACCAGCTTGCAGCTCGGTGACCGGTCCACCAATCCCACGAGAATCGTGTAGCGGGCGCCTTTGTAATAGGACGTGTCGTAGTGAAACCCGATATGGTCGCCGGGTTCCGTGTAGTAATAGAGCGCGCAGGAATGGGGATCGGCCTCCGGACACAACTGCAGCGGCGCGCCGGTCAGCCGTGTCAGAAACCCGAGAAACGCGGGAGAGCGATACAGCGTCAGAAACTCCTTGGCCTGCTCCCGCACGGTAAAGTAGCTGACGCTGCCCCCCTTCTTATGCCCGGGAATATAGTTTCGATTCAGTTCCGGCTTCAGATTTTCGACCTGCGGGACGAAATATTGCTCGACCACCGCCTGAGGCAGGAATCCCTTCAGGTAGATGCATTCGTTTTGATCCCAATATTCTTTCCGGACGCGTCCGAAGTCGAGCGCAGCGATCGCGCGCGCGATCGCCTCCTCCAACCCTGTTGCCTGCATGACGCTCATTCCTATCCTTTCTCCGGCCTGATACCACTCCCGATCAGGGCGGCCCGAGCGCGGGAGCCTTGACGACTTCCACCCCGGGCGGGACAGCAAACTCGAACAGCGTCCCCTTTAAACCCGTGTTCGGCTGCAAATTGCTGAACTGAAACGTGGCCACATTGCCGCTGACTTCGTGGATGGACACAGTTTTAATGAAATAGGTTTTGGGCTGCGCTTCCACCACGATCCGGACCACGGTCTTTACGGATTCCGGGCCGGCCTCTTTCGGAATCAGTGTCACCAGGGGGATCCCCCCTTCCCCTCGCTCGCCTCCCAGCGTGGCCTGCGCCTCGAAATGCTCGTCCAGTTTAGCGGCCCCCTGGAGCAACTGCAAGGGAGCCTGGGAGGCCGACATCTGCGTCAGCTTTCCCACCAGGACCTGCTTGTGCTGGGGCACATACATCATCAGATCGTTGCCGTTCACATAGATCTCCTGCACGTCCGGCTCCCGATAGTCCCAGCGCAGTTTGCCGGGCTTCTTGATGAACAGATTGCCGCTGGACGTGAGCGGAGTCGCAAACCCCTCGATCGTCGTGACCTGCCGAAACTCGGCCTGAAGATCTTTCGTCTGTTCGTACCGGGCCTGGATTTTCTTGACGACCTCACGGACTTCCTTTGACCCCTTTCCCTGGCTCTGATCGCCCGCCGCGAGGGCGTTTCCGGAAAAGCAGACGCTGCCGAGCAACATCAGCACGGCAACTGGAATCAGGCCGCGCCGTTCTGGGATCACAGGTCGTCTCCTCCGACAGGGCCTTTACGGGCGAGCACTTCGCGCCGTCCGTCACGTCCGGGCGCCCCGACGATTCCTTCCTGCTCCATCTGTTCGATCATGCGCGCCGCGCGCGGATAGCCGACACGCAGTCGGCGCTGGATCAGCGAGGCGGAAGCCTGGCCGGACGACATCACCAGATCCTTGGCCTGCTCGTAGACCTCGTCCTGCCCCTCTTCCTCCCTGGCTTCCTCCTGCTTCAACGACTGCAATTCTTCGGAATAGACGGGGGACGCCTGTTTCTTCACGAACTCCACCGTACGGTGCACGTCGTCGTCCGGCACGAAGGAGCCGTGCAGACGGACCAGCTTGCCCGTCCCCGACGCGAGGTAGAGCATGTCTCCCCGTCCCAGCAGCGCCTCGGCGCCGTTGGCATCCAGAATCGTTCGCGAGTCCGTTTTCGATGAAACCTGAAACGCGATGCGCGCCGGAAAGTTCGCCTTGATCAGACCGGTGAGCACGTCCACCGACGGCCGCTGCGTGGCAAGGATCAAATGGATGCCCGACGCCCGCGCCATCTGGGCCAGCCGCGCGATCTTCTCCTCGACTTCCTTGGGCGCCACGGCCATCAAATCGGCCAGCTCGTCGATCATGACCACGATGTAGGGCAGCGGAGACGGAGGCGTTTTGGGCTCCATGATCTGTTTGGGCCCTTCCGAAACAGTGCTTTCCCCGGCCGCCAGACGGGCGTCCTCAGTCAGAAACTCGATCGGCAAGTCCTCCTGCGTCGCCCTGGCTTCCAGCGCCTCTTTGGACAGAGTGCCCTGCTCCTTCGCCACGCGGCGGTTGTAGTCGTCCACGTTGCGGACGCCCATTTCCGCCAGCAGCTTGTACCGGCGTTCCATTTCCTGGACCACCCACCCCAAACCGCGCGCCGCCGACTTGGCATCCGTGATCACCGGCCGCAACAGATGCGGGAGGCCGTCGTAGGCCTTGAACTCGAGCATCTTCGGATCCACGAGCAGCAACTTCACTTCGTCGGGCTTGGCCGTGAACAGCAGGCTCAGCAGCATCGTATTGAGGCCGACGCTCTTGCCCGCGCCGGTCGCTCCGGCCACCAGCAAGTGCGGCATCGTCTTCAGATCGGCTGTGACCGGTTTCCCGAAAATGTCCTTGCCCAGCGCAAGCCGCAGTTTCGAGCGGGACCTGGTGAAGGCCTCGCTCGTGACCACTTCCTTGAGCGACACGGTCTCGCGGCTCGGATTGGGAACCTCCACGCCGACCACCGACTTTCCGGGAAGCGGCGCCACGATGCGCAGGCTGATCGCCTTCATCGCCAGCGCCAGGTCATCGGCCAGGTTCACAATCCGCGCAACCTTGATGCCGGGAGCCGGCTCGTATTCATACATGGTCACCACAGGGCCGGGATGCACTTCCGTGACCTTGCCCTCGATCCCGAAATTCAGCAGCGCCTTGGTCAGCACCTCCGACTGGGCCTTCAGTTGTTCGTCGGTCAGCCGGTCAACCGGCCCGGAAGGATCGCTCAACAGCTCCAGCGGATCCGGCAGCACATAGCCTTCCGCTGCGGCGCGGGTCGTGGCCACTTCGGCCTTCTTCGTTTTTTTCCTGGTCTCCTTGACGACCGGCTCGGCCGGCTGAAGCAGGGCCGGCTCAGTCGTGGCAGATGCCGTTTCCGGTGCCAACACCGGTTCAGGCTCCACGGCAATGGAATTTTCTTCCGCCGGCGTGTCCGGCATACCGACCGGTTCAGGACGATTGATCTTGAGCGGACGCGGCTTGGCCTTTTTCGCTCTGGCGGCTTCCTCGGCCGGCCGCTCGGGCAACAGGGCCGCCATGGATTCCCTGCACCGCTCCCACCAGGCCGGCATGCGAAGGATCACCAATTCACTGAAAGAGATCCACCACTGTGACAGCCGGCGGGCGAGATCGGCCAGCGACATGGGCGTCGCCAGCAGCATCGAGATGACCAGCCCGGCCAGCACGATGATGTGGGCGCCGGTGCTGGCAAAATACCCGCGCAGGCCGTCCGCGATCGCCAACCCGACCCTCCCGCCCGCCTGGCCGCGGTAGACGAACCCGCTGGACAACGTCGGGATAGCCGTGACTTCCAGGTGCAGCAGGCCGCTCAGGAACAGCAGCGCCGCGAACGATCCGGCCGCGCTACGAAGCGTGACGGCCAGTTCACCTTCCACGAAACAGCGCGCGCCCAGCATGGCGAGGAGCACCGACAGCAGATAGGCGCCGCCCCCGACCAGCCCGAAGAGAAACGAGGCCAGGGTCGCGCCGACGGAGCCGATCATGTTGTGTGTGGGACCAGCAGGCGACGAATCGAACAACGACGCATCGGCCGAAACGAACGACACCAGGCTGAGGAGCGTGAGCAAACTCATGGTAATCAGCAGGACGCCGATTACCTCGTGTTTCAGATGGGTTTTGGGTTTGGACTGGCCGCGGGGATCACCGCGTTTCGTCGTGGTGGATCCACCCATGCGCGCGATGGTAACACTAGGACGGGCACGGGGCAAGAGCCTATAGCATATGGCTTATGGCAAGAGCTTCGGAATGGACCAGTGTGGTATTCGGCGCGCTCTCCCCTTCAAACCATACGCTATAAGCTATACGCCATTAGCTCCTAGCCAGCGCATTGGCCAGCGCGGCAAATTGCCCTATGGCCAGCGATTCCGCGCGCCGCGCCGGTTCGATCCCGGCAGCTTCCAGCGCGGGCATGATCTGTTCCGATGGAAACCCCTCGTCGCGCAGGGAATTGAACAGTGTTTTCCGGCGATGGGCGAATGCCGCTCGAACCGTCCTGATGAACAGGGGCTCGTCCAAGACGGACACCGCCGGCTCGCGCCGCACCGGCAGCACGACCACCGTCGAACCCACGGCCGGCCTGGGACGAAAACAGCTTGCGGAGACGTGAAAGGCCAGCGACGGTTCGGCCCGGTACTGGGTCAGGATCGAGAGGATGCCATAGTCCTTCGTTCCCGGCTGGGCCACGAGACGCCTGGCGACCTCCGTTTGCAGCATCAGCACCATCCGGTCGATCTGCCGGCGGGCGTTCAAGAGTTTGAACAGGAGCGGGGACGACACATTATACGGCAGGTTCGCGACGACGACCGTGCCGGGCGGCAGGGTTTCGTAGGGATAGTCCAACGCGTCGCCGAAATGGATCTCGACGTTCGCGCATCCCGCCAGGACCTCATCCAGCGTGGCGCCAAGCGAACGGTCCACTTCGATCGCCAGCACGCGCCGGGCCTGCCCGCTCAGCGCCCGCGTCAGGATGCCGCGGCCCGGGCCGACCTCCAGGACCGTTTCATGCGGCTGCAGCGCGGCCGCCGCGACGATTTTTCTGACGATATTCTGATCGATCAGGAAATGCTGGCCGAGGCGTTTCTTCGGCGGAGGAGCGGCACCCATGGCGGCTCAGAGGCTTTTCATCAGGGCTCGAAGGTGCGCGCGATAGAGTTCGACTTCGTCCGAGAATTCCTCGAAGAGGTCGTTGGTGAAGGACGGACCGGGCTTCACGGCGGCAAGCTGCTGGGCGGCCGGCGGATTGATCTGCTGCGCGATCAGCGCCGCCGTCCGCGCCTTCCACTTGTGGACCAGTTCCGTGGCCCCCACCGTGTTCATGCTCTGCGTGACGGCTTCCTTTTCGATGGCGTCGAGTTCCTGGAGCTGTTTCTGGAGCATGGCCTGTGCCGTGTTCGGTTGATCGGACATCAATGAGTTCCTAGCATGGCTGGTTTATCTGGTTTGTCTGGTTTATCTGGTTTTTCTGGTTGAACAAAAGAAACCAAACAAACCAGACAAACCGCTCATTTTCTCTTCGCTGCCAGTTTCGCGGCCAGCGTGATCGCCTCGACCATGCTCCCGGGATCGGCCACGCCCTTGCCGGCGATGTCGTAGGCGGTCCCGTGGTCCACCGACGTGCGAATGATCGGCAGGCCGATCGTCAGGTTGACGCACCGGCCGAACGCGAGCAGCTTCAGCGGGATCAGACCCTGATCGTGGTACATGGCCACCACGCCGTCGTAGTCGCCCCGCGCGGCTTTTCCAAACAGGGTATCGGCGGGCAG
>MHEU01000017.1:16267-21934 GCA_001805245.1 Nitrospirae bacterium RIFCSPLOWO2_02_FULL_62_14
TCCCGCGCGCCCGCGCGAGCCGGCAGGCCGGCAGAATGACCCGTTTTTCTTCGTTGCCGAACAGCCCGTGCTCGCCGGCGTGAGGATTGAACGCCGCCACGCCGATCTTCGGTTTGCTGATGCCGAAGTATTCGCGCAACGCCTTCTGCGCCAGCCGGATGGCCTTGCCGATCCGTTCGGTGGTCAACGAGGCCGGCAGCCGCTTCACCGCCACGTGCGTCGTCACGAACATGATCCTGAGCGGCCCGCCCAGAATCATCATGCCGGACTCCCTGCTTTTCGTCAGATCGGCCAGCATTTCCGTATGGCCCGGATAGTCGTAGCCGGCCAGGTTGATCGCTTCCTTGTTGATGGGCGCGGTGACGATGGCGTCCAGGCAGCCGAGCTGGGCCAGGCGGACGGCCTTGATGATGAAGACCGCCGACGCCGCGCCGGTCTGTTTGCTCACTGCGCCCATGCGGAACCGGCCGAGTGGCCGTTCAAGCGGATCGAGCACCGGGAGAATACCGCGCCGGCTCGCCCTGAGCGAAGTCGAAGGACCGATCGCATCGCCATGCCCGCTGACGGAGACCACGCGCAACGGCACGCGGAGCGCGCGCGCCGTCCGTTCCATCACCGGCAGCGACCCGATGACCAGCGGCCGGCAGATGCGGGCCACTTCGGGCATGGCGCAGGCCTTGACGACCACTTCCGGTCCGATCCCGGCAGGATCGCCCATGGTCAAGCCGAGAATAGGTTTGCGGTCAGACTGCTTCATGGTATTGCTCTTTTCTTACTTCTTCCTGTCCACTTTCCAAGGCGCTCACGCCATTTCAAATGCACAGTGGCGAGCACTTCCGGTTCAATTCCCACGGATCACCCATGGTTAGGCCGAGGAGCGGCCGTTGGTCTCTTTTCGACATCTCTCCTCTCCTCGCTGATGGCTGACGGCTGATTGCTGATAGCCTCAAGCTCTCAGCGTTCAGCTTTCAGCGCGGATGCATGGCACTGTCCGTCCGGCTCGACATGCACGATCACCTCCGCCACGCCCTCGAACTGCCGCTTCACTGAATCCTCGACTTGATGCGCCACGTCATGCGCCGCAGCCACGGTCATCGCGGAACTCACGTGGACGGACAGATCCACAAAGATATGATGCGGCAGCCCGCGCGTCCGGATTTCATGGCAGTCGAGCACCTCCTTGTTCGCCAGCACGACCCGGCGTACGGCTTCCGGATCCAGCCGGGCTACGTCCGTCAACGAGTGCAGTGTTTCCCGCAACACCTGCACGCCCGTGTAGGCGATCACGCCGGCGATGGCGACCGCGACGGCGGGATCCATGAGCGGGTAGCCCATCTGCACCGCAGCCAGCCCCCCGATCACGGAGAACGAGGTCAGGATGTCGCTGCCCGTGTGGCGCGCATCCGCCACCAGAATTTCGCTGAGCAACTGCCCGCCCTTGCGTCGTTCCCACCACATGACGCCGATGTTGACCAGCATCGTACCCGCCATGACGCCGAAGCTGGTTGCCGTGACCTGCGGACGCACCACCCCCAGCCAGTGCTGATAACTGTTCCACAGCAGATACAGGCACGTCATGACCAGCATGGCCCCGATGGAGGCGGCTGCCAGGGTCTCGTATTTCTTGTGTCCATAGGGATGGTCGGCGTCCGGCGGAAACGACGCGAGCCAGAGTCCGACCAGCCCGACGACATTGGAGACCCCGTCGAACAGCGAGTGAAAGCCGTCGGCCTGCATGCTGAGCGAGCCCGTCACCATGCCATAGAGCAGCTTGGCCCCCGCCACGAACAGGTTCAGCGCCAGCACGGCCCAGAGAATGAACCGCACTTCCCGCACACGCGCATCGCCGTCGTCGAGGAGGCCGCGCGAAATCCCCGACGCATGACTGTGCGTATGGTCGTGTTCAGAACCCATACAAGTAGAGCGACGCCGTGTACCCGAGATACAACGCCACGCCTCCCCCGAGCAGCCAGGGCCGCCAGTGACCGCCCCAGAGCAATTGGAGCACGCCGGCCCCCGCCGCGATCAACGCCAGACCCATCGTCGTCATCGCCGACGAAGCCAGGCTCCAGTCGGTTCCAATGAGACCAATGGAGACCGGGAACGTCCCCTGGAACACCATGGCGCCGGTGACGTTTCCGACCGCCAGCGTATCCTTCTTCCGGTACAGCCACAGAAAACTGTTGGACATCTCCGGCAATTCGGTCGCCAGCGGCGCGATCAACAGCGCCAGGATCAGCGGCGAGACGTGCAGAACCTCGGCGATGGATTTGGCGGCCGTCACGAACAAATGCGCGCCGGCGGCCAGGCCGGCCAGGCCGACAACACCCTGCATGGCAATCATGACATACGACGGCACCGCCCGTCTGGGCGCGAAGATCAGCGGCTCCAATTCGGACCCGCCGTCGGCCGCGGCAGAAAACTTCAGCCGCATGTAATAGACATAACTGGCCATCAGCAGCGCCGCCGCAAGGTAATGGACCGGCCGCGAGGCGACGAACCCGCATCCCAGCGCAATCGCGTAGGCGCCCAGGAAAAACAGCAGGTCCACCCGCACCTCGTGATAATCCAGCTTGAAGGCGGCTTCCCGCTTTCCCAACCGGGCATAGAGCAGCAGCAGGAATGCCAGCACCGGCAGCACCAGGGTGCTGAGCATGAAGGGCGCGCCGAGAATGGCGCCGAGTCCGACCTCGGTTCCTTCCTTCCCCGTGCCGAAACAAATGGCGACGAGAGGGATCGAGGTTTCCGGCAGCGTCGTGCCGACGGCGGCAAACACGCTGCCGATCGCGCCTTCCGAAATATTGCGGCGCTTGCCGAACCACTCGATGCCGTTGGTGAACAGGGCGCAGGCGCCCAGCGTGATCACGATGGAGGCGAGAAACAGCCCTGCCGCCAGCCAAAGCGTCACGCGAGGCTCCGCCCGCCGCGCGCACGCTTCCGGTATGCCAGCATCGCCGCATCCATCACATCCCGCACCGGCCGCCCGGTCCGCTCGGCGATCCGCCTGCAATCCTGATATTCGGGCGCGGCCTTTGTGCGTCCCCGCCCGACCGTCGCGACTTTGATCCGGACGGTCCCCTCGCGCAATGACACGGTCTCCATCTGCCGGGCCAGCACGCGCCGCCGGACCTCCTGCACCCTGACGCCCAGCGACGTCGTCTCCGCCAGCACGACGCCGGCCACGGCATCCGCCTTCTGCGGAGGCGCAAGCGCGGTCAGCACGATCCCCGGCCGTCCCCGTTTCATGATGACCGGCGCCAACGTGACGTCGAGTGCGCCGGAGGCAAAGAGGCGCGCCATCACCGTCTCGTAGGCCTGCGGGTTGAGATCGTCGAGATTGGTCTCGAGCTGGACGACGACATCCTGTTCGCCGGGCGCCGCCGGCACCGGCTCGCCCAGAAACACGCGCAAGGCGTTCGGCCAGCCGTGGGGATCGGCCGTCCCGGCGCCATAGCCGATCGCCGTGGGCCGCATCGCCGGCAGCGGGCAGAAGTCCTGCGCCAGCACGCTCAGCACGGCCAGCCCCGTCGGCGTCGTCAGTTCGCGCGCGGGCCCGGCGCTGTAGACCGGCAGCCCCCTGGCCAGAGCCGCCACCGCCGGGCCAGGCACCGGGAGCGTCCCGTGCTCGCACTCGATGGTGCCGGCGCCGAGATTGACTGCAGATGACGTGATGACGTCTACATCGAGCAGGTGGCAGCCCAGCAGGCTCCCCAGCACGTCCACGAGCGAATCCACCACGCCGACCTCGTGAAAATGCACGCGGGCCACCGGCGTCCGGTGCGCGCGGGCCTCCGCCTGCGCCAGACGATCAAACACATCGCGTCCCTGGTCTTTCACACGATCCGGAAGCCGGCTCGAGGCAATGAGCCGTTGAATGCGCTCAAGCGTGAACGGGGTCCCGACGCCGCGCCGGATGGCCACGTCCACCTTGGTCGCGGGCAACCCGCCCCGCCGGACCCTCCCGGCTCGCAGGACATACCCGTTGAGCTTGACGGCCTTCAGACCGCGAGCCAGTTCGGGCAGCGGCAGGCCGACATCCACCAAGGCGCCGAGCAGCATGTCGCCGCTGACACCGGAGAAACAATCGAAATGAAGATGCTTCACTCTGTCTCCTGCTTCCTCACTCGTTCAGCGAGGCCATCTTAGCGTAAGCGTCTCGCAGACGGCAACGAGCGTTCAGTAGAGAGTGTTGAGCCGGTTAAGCCCGTTTTGCCGGTTCACTGGCTCGTCCGAAACGGGCTCAACGGGCCTAAGCGACTCAACGGACTGAACAAACCCAACGGGCACAACCGGCCAAACGTTCTTCGCCAACGCCGATTGTCGATCGCACACGCGTTGACACTCCCCTGGCCGTGTGTTATCCACAAATCCGATTTCCATGCGGGATTCATCTCACTCTGTTCCCATTGCGGTCAGCCTCGTGCTAGCCGGCGCGCTTCTGGTCGCACCGGCTGCAGACGCCAAGCGGCCTCCCGCTCCTGAACCGGACCTCCGGATCGTACGAGTGACGTTGTCGCCCGACGCCTATGTGCCCGGACAGGGCGTGCTGGAGGTATCCGTCGAGATTGAAATTCCCACCTACCTCGACGGCGGGTTGCTGCTCGAAGTGTCCTCGTTGATCAGCTCGCCCTCGAAGCGCTCGATGCGGTTCCTGTCCAGCCGCCAGCCGGTGGCCATGCTGCCTGCCGATAGCGCATCACGGATGACCGTGACATTGACGTGGGACGGCAAAAACCAGCACGAGCAGGTCGTCGGTGCCGGCCGTTACGCCTATGAAATCAAGGCCAAGCTGCTGGCGGTAGGCGAGAAGGGGCCGCGGACGCTGATGAACTCCTGGCCGAAACGGGGCGTGATCGAAGTGAAGTAGAGTCGTAAAGTCATCAAGTCTTCAAGTCTATAAAGTCATCTTTTCTGAGACTTTCGACTTTATGACTTTGGACTTTATGACGGCTTTTCCAGCCCGAGCACATTGATCCGGTGCGCCAGCACGCCGGCGCCGAACCCATTGTCGATATTCATCACGCCGACGCCGGCCGCACAGGAATTCAACATGGTCAACAGCGCCGCCAACCCGCCGAAACTGGCTCCGTAGCCGCGGCTCGTCGGCACGGCAATCACCGGCCGGTCGACCAGTCCTCCCACCACGCTGGGCAGCACGCCGTCCATGCCGGCCACGACAATCAGCACGCGGGCGCGACGGATCCGCTCGTGACGGCCCAGCACGCGGTGGATGCCCGCCACACCGACATCGTAGAGCGTTTCGACGCGGCTGCCCATGGCCTCGGCGGTCACCCGGGCCTCCTCCGCCACCGGCACATCGGCCGTCCCGGCCGTGACGATCAGAATATCCCCGGCGCGGGCCGGTTGTTTCCGGTGGACCACCACGGTGCGCGCCAGTTCATGGTACTGCGCACGCCGGTCCAGCTTCTTGAGCGCCTTCGCCACCCCGGCCGTCACGCGCGTGGCCAGCAGGGGGCCGCCCTTCGCCAGCAGCCCGCGGGCGATCGCCACCACCTGCGCGCGCGTTTTCCCCTCGCAGAAAACGACTTCCGGGAATCCCTGCCGGAGGGAGCGGTGATGGTCGACCGAGGCGAATCCGAGGTCTTCGTAGGGGAGGGTCTGGAGACGTTTCAGCACGGACGGCAGGGACAGGCGGCCGGCCTGCAG
>MHEU01000017.1:21950-25302 GCA_001805245.1 Nitrospirae bacterium RIFCSPLOWO2_02_FULL_62_14
GATCGGCATGTCGACCGCGTGCTTCTTGGCCAGGCCCAGGGCCGCCCGCGCGGTCCGCACGCCTTCGGCCACCGTGCGCGTGTCCTTCAGCACTTCCTCCAGCGTGTCGCCGTGCGCCAGCCGCACTCCGACGCCGTAGTTTCTGCTCAACGCGCCGGTGCAGGTCAGGATCAGATCGCCGAGCCCGGACATACCATAGAACGTCCGCGGGTCCGCCTTCATCGCGGTTCCCAGACGAACCATCTCGGCCAGCCCGCGCGCGATCAAGGCGGCCCGCGCATTGTGGCCGAGCTTCAGGCCGTCCACGACGCCGGCGGCAATGGCGATCACGTTTTTCAACGCTCCTCCGAGCTGCACACCGACCATGTCGCTCGACGCATAGACCCGGAAGGTCGGCGTCATGAGGAGCCCCTGCGCGCGCTTGAGCAGCGCCGGCTCCTGCCCGGCCAGCGTCACGGCGGTCGGGAGCCCCTTGCTGACTTCCTGCGCGAAGCTCGGGCCCGAGAGCACCAGGATCGCACGATGCATCATCGGCAGCAGCAATTCCTGCATCACGTCCGACATCAGGAGGAGGGTGTCTTCCTCGATTCCCTTGGTCACACTGATAAACGCAACCGGCGCGGAGAGCAGCGCCGTCAACTGGCTCAGCACCGTGCGGGCGGCATGCGACGGCACGGCAAAGACGATGAACGTCGCCTGGTGGACGGCGTCCGGCAGCGAACCGGTCGGCGTGATGTTCGCATGCAGTTTGACGCCGGGAAGAAACACGGTGTTCTCGCGCTTGTTACGGATGGCCTCCACCACCTCGCGCTCGTAGGCCCAGATTTTGACCGGCATTCCCTTGGTGGCCAGCAGGTTGGCGAGCGCCGTGCCCCAGGCGCCGGCGCCGATGACGGCCGCCTTCTGGTTCTCCGGCCCGACCCGCATCGTCAGGGTCTGTATGTGGCCTTTATCCTGACTTTTCGTGGTCACTCCGATCCCTCTCGGCGGAACAGGTTTCCGCGAAACACACGATTCGACGTGTGATTATGAAGCCCCTCCTGTCGCCGTGTCAATGAACGCCGAACCCAGCATTGGCATTCCGTCTTAAGGAAGTGTACGGTAGTGCCTGCGACGTCTTCCCGAGGGCAGATACATGAAAAGCTGCGCCGCCTGCGGCCAGGAACTCTCAGACGATCACCGCTACTGCACCCAATGCGGGCGTCCGCAACTCCCTGTCTCCTCCCCGACGGCAAGGCCGGCCGGCGGAGCCGACGTGGAAGAGATGAACATCACAGCGCTCTATGCGATGGTGGCGGCGCTGATCCTGGCGCTGCTGTTCCCGCCCTGGGAAACCCCGCCGGGCCATCCGCCGGAATTCCTGGGTTTCCACTTTTATTGGAGCCCTCCTGAACCGGATGCCATCGTCAGCCGGCTGGTGATGACGATCGAGCTGACGACCATCGGCATTGCCGGCCTGTATCTTTCGTGGCTGTTCCGAAGAAGGCAATAGGCAATGGGCCATAGGCTATGGGTAGAGAAGCAGCGAAATCCTTATCGCCTATAGCCCATCGCCCATAGCCTTTAAGCATTCTTCATCAGCTCCCGCAAGACATTCGTCGCATAGCCGCCAGGCGGGAGCGTAAACGACACGGTCAGCGCGTCGCCCTGGATCGACCAGTCCGGATTCTCCAGCTTCACGCGGAGGGAGCGGCGTTCGCCGCGAAACCCGCAGGCCTTCCCGGCTTCCTGCAACGACTCGGGCGTCGCGTCGAACTCGGCAGCCACCGCCCGCTCGATCTCGCCCGGCTCGCCGTCGGCCCACGAGGCCCGCGAGCCGAACAGGACGCCGGTCGGACTGATCTCGAACACATCGGCCCGCTTCTGCTCGGCGGCGGCATCCTCGACCTGGAAGCAGGCGCCGTTGACATGCTTCATCGCCCAGTCCCCGACCAGCATCCGGTCGATCCGGTCGATCCGCTTCGTCAGAATGCGATTGAACAGAATGGACTGGTAGGCATTGAGGTACCAGATGCGCTTGGAGCGGGGCATTTTTGCGCGTCGTTTTTCGTCGTAGAGCAGCGCGGCGCCGACTTCATAATTGGTGCCGTCGCGCCCCTGCCGCTGCGGCCCGAAAAAGTTGGGCACGCCGCGCCTGGCCAGTTCCTCCAGAATCAATGGCGCCACCGCCGAGGCGGAAGGCTCGATCTTCCGGATCACGAGTCGGAACCGGTTGCCGGCATGGTGCCCGGTCCGAAGCCGGTTGCGATGCCGGCCCAGAATCTCGACGGACAGTACCTGCTCGTCCGGAACGAGGCGGGCGATCGCATCCGGTTGAACGTGCTGCAGCGACACCATCTGCGTCGTCACCGCGCGGGAATCTTTTAAACCGGCCACGCCGATGCCCTGGGCCTTCACGCCGAGCGTGGAGGAAAGCCGCGACACCAACTGCGGCGTGGAGAGCCCGCGCTTGGTGATGGACAGGTAAAGATGTTCGCCCTCCCCGCAGGGCAGGTAGAGCGGTTTCTCCTCGACGCGGAAGTCCTCCGGCGTGGTCCGAATCACGCCTCCGATGCCGGCCACGGCATGGGTCAGATACGGCAGAGTCTCTTCAACTCTCGTGGGCATGTCGGGAGTCCAATGTTATACTGCACGCGTCATGTCAACGCACCGCTCGCGCGCGCTCATCGTAGCATGGTTCGCCGTCCTCGGGCTGTGGCTGTGGTGTCCCGGCCCGGCTTCAGCTCAATTCGTGGATATCTTCCGGGATTTCACGAATCACATCGAACGGCAAATCAAACAGGACAAGCAATACTTCGTCGACGCGCAAACCTGCACCGAATGGTTTTACAAGCAACAGAAAAAACCGGACCGGCCCCAGGCCGAAGGGATCGTCTTTTCGGGCCGGCGACCGGACGTCTACCCGGCTATTCAGACATCCGACTGTCCCGCCCGCTATCCCGGCGGGTTGAACGCTGCGCGGGAGGACTTCAGCGCCGCCCAGTCCGCACTGTCCCTGAGCCTGACCTTTTATGAATTCGCGCTGGTGGGCGATCGCAACGACGACGGACGCTACAACCCCGCCGAGTTGCGAGACGTGCTGGAATCCTTCGGGCTCTCCTATGACAGGAGCAGTCCTGCCTTGGCCCACGTGACGGCCCTGACATCCACCTTCGATGGCCTCCATAAAACCGGCGGCCTCGAACGCCTCATGACCAGCATGGGCACGCTCTTCAACAAGGGCTACCGGCTGACTCCCCACGACCGCAGCACCCTGGACCAAATCACGAAATAGCCAGCTCCAGAAAGCGGGGTGGCATGCCCTTCCGCTTCAGCGCCTCTCGGAACGGCCCTTTCGGACTTTGCCAGGCGG
>MHEU01000017.1:25319-28848 GCA_001805245.1 Nitrospirae bacterium RIFCSPLOWO2_02_FULL_62_14
GACCCTTCCGGGTTTTAGCGTGCGGAAGCCTTCTGGAATTCCCGCGGCCGCGGTCGTTGACCGCGGTGCCTTGGTCAGTTCCAGCTTTCCTGCCCGCTAAAGCCTCGGCGGGTGCCCCGCTTCTCCGGCAAAGTCCGCTCGATCTCGCCACCCCACTTTCTAAAATAGAAAGGCGACGAGTCGCTTGCAAACTCGTCGCCTTTAACGCTTCGCCACGCTCAGTGGGCAACGCCGATAGTGACTACCCTACCAACCTTGAATGCTCCCGTTTCTTTCCTCAAATACCCGCCAACGTCTTCTGCGCCTCTTGGAGAAGTGCATGTCCCGCATCACGAACCAATCCCGCATATCGCTCAATATCAGATGGCGATAGGACCAAGCATTTACCCTCTTCGTCTGAAGTCCCTGTTTGTTGCAAGTATTTTCGGTCCACAATACCGCGATTGTGCACGATTAAGTGCCGACGTTGACTGAGTGTCCACAAATCCTTTGACCCTAGTAATGACCGCAAGCGATCGGCGGTAGGAAATAGTGCCCCCAGAACACCACGAATGGCTGCAAGGTCAGACATATCTCGATACTCCGAAAGCACTGATCCCATGCGCTTGGACAAGTCAAAGGAATATCGTGCGAGTGTATCCACGTCGATAGCCTTCACCTGAAACAATCGCTTGCCGTCCACCGACTCCAGCAGAGCTCTCCCTAACTCAGGCCGAGTATTCACAACCGCCTCAAAAACATCTCGGGCGAGAACTTCGAAAGCGCTCCAAAGAAGAACGGCGGCCTGAAGAAGCAAGACCCTAGCGGCGTCTGCAATTTGTGGCTGCGAGTGCTGGCTTAAGAGAAATGTACACGCATCGTCTGCAAGATGGTTTATTCCATCCTTGGAAACCACCTCTTTAGAGAATCTCTTGTGCGCCTTCTCTCTTGCTTCTTTCTCTTCAGGAGAATCTGGATTAGCGTTCGGATTTGAACCGGCTCGGATTCGCTCCGCTATGTGGAGTTGACGAAATCGCCACTGATGTGCGCTCGCCATCGCAAGAGATACGGGCATACAGATAACAGACACCGATGCATCGAGATTGACAACGAAGGCTGCCGCAGGACCCGAAAGACAACTTGGAAGAGAGGCTGACAACTTGCGCAGATCGCTTGCATCAAACGCCTTAGCACCAGAAACAAGGAAAACACTCATGATTTGTTTGCGCACAGATTGATCTTTCTGCTTTTTCTTCATTTTGTGGTGCTCAGAGGGCCAGAAAAAGTTCAGGCAAAGGGGAACAGGACATTCACTATTTACGATGGAAACAGGCTACGCTTTCGTAAGAATTGCGTCAATATTTCAGAGGGGGCAACCAGGAATAGAAGGCTATCACTGCTGGAGTTGCCCTTTGAGCTTGGCGAAGCGTTAAAGGCGACGGGCTTGGAAGCGGCCCGTCGCCTTTCGTTTCTTATTTATCGGAAGGATTCGATTCTGCGAGCGGTGGCCCGGTCTCCCTTCAACTGCGCGCGTCCAACGAGGGCCTTCTGAGGCCGCGCGTTGCGCGAGCACAGAAGGGAGACCGGGCCACCAAAGCTCGCTCCCTGTTGAGGGCGGTTACTCAATCCTCTCCAAGGCCTCTCTACACCGACTCCGCACCGTCTGATCCCAGTCTTCTTTCGCCATATATTCGAGCTTTTCTTTCGCTTCCTTCGCCCGCATCCTTCCCAGCCCCAACACCGCCTGCGACCGCACCCACCAATGGTCGTCATCCAGCACCTTCATTAGAATGGGCACGACAGATGGGTCCCGCACCACGCTGAGATAGCTGGCGGCCCTGCCGCGCGTCCGATGCTGCTTGTCGCCGACGGCCGTCTTCAGCGTCTGGCTGAAGAGCGTCAGGAGTTCTTGTGCTACCGGCTCCAGCCCTTTCAAGCGATACTCGTTCAGCTCGACCAGCTCGCAGGCCAGGTCAAACCGTTTCCCCGGCGCCGTTTCCTGCTGGAATTGCGCCAGCAGCAGCGCGCGCTCCTGCCGAACGTGCCTGCGCCGGAGAATCCAGCGCACGACCCGCCAGATCACGAACAGGGCCGTCAGTATCACCGCGGCCAGCGGGATTGCCTGCTCGACGATCACGTCCTGGATCTCCGGCGCAAGCCGCTTCCAGACCCACACGCCGGCAATGACGAGCCCGACCAGCAACAGCGCCACCGTCGGATTGATCTGGCCCCGTTGCGAGGAACGAATCATGGCCCGCATCATAGGTGGCACGGTCATGCCCGTCAACGGACGGTGCCACATTGACCCTTCGACCCCTCGACCACACTCTGGGTCGACCGTGAGTAGAATCGAACGGTCGACAGGCTCAGGGTCAATCCTTCGACTCCCCCTCCAGGCCTTCACTGCGATATTCGTTCAGCTCGACCAGCTCGCAGGCCAGGTCAAACCGTTTCCCCGGCGCCGTTTCCTGCTGGAATTGCGCCAGCAGCAGCGCGCGCTCCTGCCGAACGTGCCTGCGCCGGAGAATCCAGCGCACGACCCGCCAGATCACGAACAGGGCCGTCAGTATCACCGCGGCCAGCGGGATTGCCTGCTCGACGATCACGTCCTGGATCTCCGGCGCAAGCCGCTTCCAGACCCACACGCCGGCAATGACGAGCCCGACCAGCAACAGCGCCACCGTCGGATTGATCTGGCCCCGTTGCGAGGAACGAATCATGGCCCGCATCATAGGTGGCACGGTCATGCCCGTCAACGGACGGTGCCACATTGACCCTTCGACCCCTCGACCACACTCTGGGTCGACCGTGAGTAGAATCGAACGGTCGACAGGCTCAGGGTCAATCCTTCGACTCCCCCGCCCTTGCGGGCAGGCTCGCTCAGGATTGACACTTCATTCTAACTAGGACTATTATGTCGGCATGGAGCTCCCACATCTCAAAGACGATCCCTATCTCAAGGTGCTGCGCCCGCTCGTAGAGGCCTATCTGGCTTTTTGGCGTGAGGACAGCAGGCACATCAAGTCCCTGAAGCTGACCCCGTCGCAGTTCGACGTCATTGCCACCCTGGGCGACACCGACGGCATGACTTGCGCCGACCTGTCCAACGCCACGCTGGTCACCAAGGGCACCTTGACCGGCGTGTTGGACCGGCTGGTCGCGAAGGGATTGATCAAGCGGGAAACCGTCGCCGGCGACCGCCGCTGCACCAAGATCAAATTGACGGAGAAGGGCGAGGCCCTGTTTCGGAAAGTTTTCGCCACACACATCGCGCACATCCGTCCGTTCTTCGAGCGGGCGCTGAGCCAGAAAGACGTCGAGCAGATGCGGACGCTGCTCCTCCGCATCCGGGATAGTTTCAGCCCGCATGATTCATGACGGTTCGCGACGAAACCGCCAAGACGCCATGCGAGACGGGCGCGCGGAGCATGGGGACTGACACCCTTCCCCGCGTCTGTGCGTGGTGTCTGTCCCCGTCCGAACCGGGACAGGCACCGTCGAGGACGACGGAGCCAGTCCCTAAACAGCACGTTGACCGACTGAGCGGCGA
>MHEU01000018.1 GCA_001805245.1 Nitrospirae bacterium RIFCSPLOWO2_02_FULL_62_14
CGATCGCCGCTCCCGGCCTGCTCTCAGGCCTCGCCGCGCTAAACTTCACTCGACTTTGGACGATCCAAAGAAACCGTACTACGACATCCCATTCGAAGGTAGATAATCCGCGATCTGAACCAGTTCCACGGTCTTCTGTTGAATATTCCATAAACAGTCAATGCAGTCCCTATATCTTCGCCACGGTCAGGGCCCTCGGAATACAAAAAAGAGGCCTCTCCTTTCTATTCGCCATTCGTCCTGCCTACGCTTTTCTGGTGTGAGCGAGAACACGGGGGAGGCAGATCTTGAGCCACGGAGTGTACTTCTGCGGAGTCGCTTTCATGTCATCTTGCAACACATCGAGGTCCACAAAGGCGAATTCTTCGACCTCGCTTAGATCTGGATTCACCGAACCGTCGTAATGGCCCAAAAGGGCATGAAGGAACTCATGTTCGCCCCAGTCGGCATCGAATTGGGCCTTGTACTGGAGGCGAAACAGAAACTTCACCTCACACGTGAAACCTAGCTCTTCCTGAATCCGCCGCTGGGCGGCGGATGCCACAAGCTCATTGGGTCTGGGATGCGAGCAGCACGAGTTTGACCAGAACCCGGGCCATGTTTTCTTCTCATGGTTTCTCTTCTGTATCAGTAGTTGACCTTTGTCGTTGAAAACATAGACAGAAAACGCCCTGTGTAGCTTAGCCGGATGCCGGTGCGCGGAAAACTTCTCTTCCAGACCGAGTTCGTTATCTTCGCCGTCAACAAGTATGACGTGTTCCATGGAATAGCTCAGATTGAGAGGTTTAAAGGGTGTTTCCCGATACCCGCACGTGAGTTTTTTGCTCCTTCCAGCAAAAGCCTGTGCGCGTTCTTCATTGCATGGGCTCTGTCTAGCTGTTGCCACATAGATGAAGTCATCATGGGACTGAAGGATTCGATTATCATAGGGTCGAATGCACCAGTGACCGCAAGATTGAGGTCGAGGGCGGCATTCGATACTTGCTGTTCACAGGACTTCAGCCATGTTAAGTAGGAATTCCCAATTGGGGACTTTAGCATCAACGCCAGAAATTGTGTCTCCGTATCTCCAAACTCGGGAAATTTAGTAATCGCCGTCGCTAGGGTCCTGACTAATTTCTTAGCCTCTTTCTTTACGCCAAGGAGTCGGATTTCCTGTTCGTGTTTTTTGTAGATGCCGCTAAGGGCCTTTACGGCCTTCTCTTTCAGTCGACGTAGGGCTGTTGTAGAGGCTGCGTCACGCACCTCCTGAGATAATGACTTATAGATGGTCAGGATGTCTTTCAGAGCCAACTGAAGCTGCCGTGCAGCGCGATACTGTTTGGACTTCAGGATATCGCGCGCGTTCTTCATGATTTGACTTCTGCGTGATCTCGCAGAGGAAGAGATTGCCCGGCTGATTGTTCTACAGGCACGCGATACGGATGCCGCTGAAGCCTTCTCGTACTTCACGTAAAGCAAGCCGGCGAGGTCGGATGGCAGCGACAGAGAGCTGTCTCGAGGGATAAGCAGAAAGGCTTGTTCATGACCGAGCGCGCCAGAAAATAGTCCGAACTCAAATAGAACATTATCACGCATGGATTGGAGCTGCTTACCTCTCTTGACTAAATGGTCGTCTGGGGTAGCCAGCATCACGGCGAAGTCGTGACATGTTGTGGCTTCAACTAATTTAGAAAACAGGACATTCGATGGACGAAAAAAGTCCTTGTCTGGCCATAGGGTAACCCTGCCACAAGCCCTAAGGCTTTGCTTAACATGGCGCACAAGAGGTAAGCCCTCAGACGAGGATCCGACAAAAATTCTGGGAGTCCAATTCTGCAGAGCTATGTCAACTTCATTCAGGAACGTCTTCTCCTTGTAAGGTGGTCTTAGATATTTCGTTCTCTTTGCTATTACCATCTCATCACCCCAACAGAGATCGAAGATGGGTCAGAAACGAAGGGCTTTTAAAGGTATGGTGCCGAAGGCGGGATTTGAACCCGCACACCCTTTCGGGCGCTAGACCCTGAATCTAGTGCGTCTGCCAGTTTCGCCACTTCGGCATTTCGACTGCTGAAAACGGCCTCCAACTGCGTTCTCGGTTCGCTCAAACCTTTCGACGTACCAACCTCCAGTACGCCTCAGGTTTTCGCTCCCTGCGGCCTTGTTGGAAGACCGTTTTGAGCAGTCGGAGAAGAATCAACACTCAGGGAGCCGCATTATCACCAATGGGGTGCGGTGCCGTCAAGCTATGCGGGAAGTGCGGTTACTGCTTGCTCGCTAAGTCGCCGTGTGATTCCCATGCCTTCGACGCGGCAATGTCCCGCTGATCTCCGCCGAGCACGATCCGTTCCCGAACCAATCCGGCGGCGGCCAGGAGATACGCCGCGGGGATCCACGGGGCCTCGTCGGCGATGAGGACATCGAAGCGGACCTTGGCAAAGAGGGGATCGGAGGCTACACGCGCGGCGGTGGTCGCCACCAGCCTCTTGTTCTGCAGGAACGCCTGGCGGTTGGTGCCTTCCTCGGCGGCGAGCAGTTCGCGGATTTTTTTCGTGCCGCCCAACCGCTTCACTTCGTCCCTGAGCTCCTTGTATTCCGGCTTGATGTCTTTCGGGATCGCCGCTTCCGGCGTCAGTTCGGCGATGCGTCGCTGCGCAATATCCAGTTCGTCTTTCAGGTCCTTGATCTGCTGCTCGTACAGGCGGTTGTATTCCGGCATCGACGCCGGGTTCTTGCCCACGGTCTGCATGGCCAGCCGTTTCATCAGGGGAAGGGATTCGTAGATCGCCAGGGTCTCGGTATTCTCCTTGATCTTGTTCTGCAGGTCGGTCATCTGGGTCACCAGCCGCCATTCGAGCAGCCGGACTTCGTTGAGGTCGCGCTGCTTCTCCGCCTTGTAGGCCAGGATCGGCGTCAGTTCCCGGAATCGCTCGTACTTGCGGCGCAGGGTCGCCTTGTCGGCCCGCGACTTGGCATAGAACTGGTGCATCTGGGCTTCGAAGCCCAGTTCGCCGAGCGGGATGCCCGACACGTTCTTCTCCACCGGCATCTCGTAGCGGGTTACGATGCTCTTATATGGTAGCGGAACATGCTTCAGCGCGCGGGCGATCTGGCCGGTGATCTCATCCGAGCGCCGGTGATCGGGGCTGATGACGAGCAGGCGCTTGTTGTTTCGGGCCAGCGTGACGGCGAGGGTGACGAGCTTGTTCCGCCGCGCGGCCAGCTCGTCGCTCCAGAACGTCGTGAAGGCGGCGGATTCCGGCGCGGTCTGGTTGCGGGCCGATTCGTCCGGGTGCAGCCAGGGAGTGAGGCGCTCCGCCGGCCCCAGCGTGAAACGGTCGACGTGGCTTGCCATGTCGGCCAGGCGCCGGGACGCGGTCTGAAGAAATCCCGCCCTGTCCGGCACGATGGTGGACGGCCCGACGTTCTGCCCCAACGACTCATAGGTCTGAACGAGCGCTGCATCACGCTCACGGCCGATGACGACGCCTTCCGTCGGTTCGAGATCGCCGGCAGTGTCGCCGGGCACGATGCTGACCGGCAGGTCTTCCGGCAATGCCGAGTCCGCCGGCAGGTCGAAGGCATAGAGGAACAGTGTGCCGACGGCCGATACCTGCCTCCCGTTCGGCGATGCGATCGGCGCGTCTATTCCACGCGCCGACGCGGTCCGGCCTTCGTCGGCGAGCATGCGGGCGTAGTGACTGAGCAGATCGGACAATTTCATCACGCGCATCCTAACTCAGCCCTCTACATGCGTCCAGTCGCGCAGGCAAAAACGGCGCCGGATGTTGCGATCGCGCATCACAGCATCTTGTGGTGGTGCAAGAATTTCAGCCGATTCCTCGCCCAATCCCTGATTGACATTTGAGCATCCGGCCCGTATGATTTTGCCTTCCAACAGAAGGAGTTAAGCAACATGAAGGTCATTTTGAAGGAACATATCGAGGGCGTGGGGCACCTGGGAGACGTGCTGGAGGTGTCCG
The DNA here is from genome assembly GCA_001805245.1 of Nitrospirae bacterium RIFCSPLOWO2_02_FULL_62_14. GTDB lineage: Bacteria > Nitrospirota > Nitrospiria > Nitrospirales > Nitrospiraceae > 2-02-FULL-62-14. Next base: position 3,966 of record MHEU01000018.1, read on the forward strand.
ACGGCTTCGCCCGCAATTTTCTCCTGCCCCGCAAGAAGGCGCTGGAAGCCAACTCCCGGAACGTCAAGGAATTCGAACACGCCACCCGCGTCATAGTCGAGAAGGCCAAGAAGGAGAAGGTTGAGCTGGAGGCGCACGCCAAGAAAATTTCCGCCGTGTCGCTGACCATCACCATGAAGGCCGGCAAGGACGGCAAGCTGTTCGGCTCGGTGACGAGCAAGGACATCGAGGAGGGCCTGGCCGAGAAGGGCGTCACGGTCGACCGCAAAAAGATCCACCTGGCTCAGCCGATCAAGGCGCTGGGCACCGTGGCGGTGCCGATCAAGCTCCACCGCGACGTGACCGCCACGGTCTCCGTCGAAGTGGTGAAGAAACAGGAAGAGGAAGCGGCGGCGCATGAAGCGTCCGAAGCACAGGAAGCGTCCGAGGCGCACGAGACGCACGACAAGCCCGAGAAGAAGGCCAGGGCCGAGAAGAAGGAAAAGAAAGAAAAGAAGGCCAAGGACGAGTGACGCGATGAGCGATGCCGAAGCCTCCATGAAGGCGTTGAAAGCGTCCGATCCGGCCATCTACGCCGCTATCAAGGCCGAAGAAGTTCGCCAGCGAGAAAAGCTCCTCCTGATCGCCTCCGAAAATTTCGCCAGCCCCGCCGTGCTCGCGGCGCAGGGCAGTTTGATGACCAACAAATACGCCGAGGGGTATCCCGGCAAGCGCTACTACGGCGGCTGCCAGTTCGTGGATACGGCGGAAAGCCTTGCGATTGAGCGGTGCAGGCAGATCTTCGGCGCCGAACACGTCAACGTCCAGCCGCACTCCGGCTCGCAAGCCAATATGGCGGCCTATCTGGCGGTGCTCAAGCCCGGCGACGTGATCCTGGGCATGAACCTCGCCCAGGGCGGGCACCTGACGCACGGCAGCAAGGTGAATTTCTCCGGCACGCTGTTCCAGTCGTTTTTCTACGGCGTGAACCGCGAAACCGAGCGGATCGATTACGACGAGGTGCAGCGCATTGCGGAGGAGTGCCGTCCGCGCATGCTCGTCGTCGGCGCCAGCGCCTACGCGCGGATTCTGGACTTCCCCCGGTTCCAGCAGATTGCCAAGTCCGTGGGCGCCTATGTGCTGGTGGACATGGCGCACATCGCCGGCCTGGTTGCCGCCGGCCTCCATCCCAGCCCGATTCCCTACGCGGATTTCGTCACGACCACGACGCACAAGACGCTCCGCGGTCCGCGCGGCGGCGTCATCATGTGCAAGGCGGAGCATGCCAGGGCGGTGGACAAGATCGTGTTCCCCGGCATGCAGGGCGGACCGCTGATGCACGTGATCGCCGCCAAGGCGGTGGCGTTCAAGGAAGCGCTCTCGCCGTCGTTCAAGCGGTATCAGCAACAGGTCGTGGCAAATGCCAGGGCGCTCGCAGCGGGGCTGATGGAGAGGGGCTACAAGGTCGTGTCCGGCGGGACGGACACCCATCTGATGCTGATCAATCTGAGCAACAAGGGCGTGACCGGGAAGGACGCGGAAACCGCGCTGGATGCGTCCGGCATCATCGTCAACAAGAACGCCGTGCCCTACGACGAGAAGCCGCCGGCGGTGGCCAGCGGCATCCGCATCGGTTCGCCGATCGTGTCCACCCGGGGCATGAGGGAAAAGGACATGGGGAAGATCGTGGCGCTGATGGATCGCGTGCTGCAACACCATCAAGACTCCAAAGTCCAGAGCGAAGTCCGCGCCCAGGCCAAGGCGCTGTGCAAAAAGTTTCCGTTCATTTACGCCTACAAGGCATCGCGTTGAACCCTGACCTGGGCGGTCGCCCGTGAAATGTCCGTTCTGCGACGATCTCGAAGATAAGGTCGTCGATTCGCGCATGGTGAAACAAACCGAAATGATTCGCCGCTGTCTCAATGTGGTCCCTCCGACGGGCCGTGCTTCTCATTTTCGACACGATTCGGTCATCATGACAATGGATGGTGTCCTGTGAAATGTCCGTTCTGCGATGACCTCGAAGATAAGGTTGTAGACTCTCGCATGGCGAAGGAAGGCGAAATGATTCGCCGCCGTCGCGAGTGCCTGTCGTGCAAACGCCGCTACACCACCTACGAACGCATCGAGGAAAGCCTGCCCATGGTGGTGAAGAAGGACGGGCGGCGCGAGCCATTCGACCGCATGAAGATCCTCAGCGGCCTCAAAAAGGCCTGCGAAAAACGCCCCATCAGCGTGGCCACCATCGAAGCGGTGACGGACCGGATCGAGAAGCGCATCCAGGAGATGGGCGAAACCGAAATTCAGAGCCGGGCGGTCGGCGAGGAGATCATGAAAGAGCTGCATAATCTCGACCAGGTCGCCTACGTCCGGTTCGCGTCCGTCTATCGCGAGTTCAAGGACATCGATCAGTTCATGGACGAGCTGAAAGTCCTGGCCCGCGAGCGCGAGAAGAAGTAGTTTCAGCGCGCATTATCATGAACGGTTCGGCTGCAATCGCGGATTCGCCGCTGCGACAGGCCGGCATGCGGGTTTCACGGCATGCCAGCGGGCGGGCTCGCCGCTCAGTCGGTCAACGTCCTGTTTAGGGACTGGCTCCGTCGTCCTTGACGGTGCCTGTCCCGGTTCGGACGGGGACAGACACCACGCGCAGACGCGGGGAAGGGTGTCAGTCCCCAGGCTCCACGCGCCCGTCTCGCATGGCGACTGCGCGATCTCGCTGCGAACCGTCACGAATAATACGCGCTAGGCCCTCGCTCTCGATTTCTCCTTCGGTGCGATCATGGTAAGGTAAGGACGCGTACGGCGTCCTGCTGCAGGAACGACGGTACGATGAGGAATCGGATCGCATGACCACGGTGAAAACCACACGCGCCAGGACAGCGGCAAGGAAGAATCGCGGCGCCGCCTCGGTCACCCACGTGGCGATCATCGGCGCGGGCAAGGGCGGGACCGCGCTGATGGAGATCTTCGCCAAGGATCCGCTCGTCCGCATCGTCGGCATTGCGGAGATCAATCCCAAGGCCCCCGGCATCAAGCTTGCCCGCCGCCTGCACATCCCTGTCACGCGCGATTACCGGGAACTGCTCGAGATGGAGCGGGTGGACCTGGTCATCGACGTGAGCGGCAGCCCGGAGATCGGCCGGGTGCTGCTTGACTTCCACCGGATGGGCGTCACGATCATCGGCGGCGCCAGCGCCAAGTTCATGTGGGAGTTGATCGAGGCCCGTATCCGCGCGACGTCCGAGATCGAGCGGACGCTCAATCGCTATCAGACGCTGTACAAGCTCTACGAGAAGGAGTCCGAGACCAAGGTGTCGGAGGAGCGCACGCAGATCGCCTGCGAGATCCACGACGGCCTCGTGCAAAGCCTCGCCGGGCTTAGCTTCAAACTGGACCTCTGCCAGGAACTCCTCAAAAAAGATGCGGCGGCCGCCGCGGATGCGCTGCGCCAGACGAAGGCCGAGCTCAAGACGGCGATCCAGGAGGCGCGACAGGTGATCGTGAACCTGCGCCCGGTCCACTACGACAGGATGGAGCTGATCCCGGCGTTGACCAATTATCTGAAGTCCTACGAGAGCCAGTCCCACATCAAGACCGAATTCTCGGTCGCCGGAGACGAGACGACGCTGTTTCCGAAAACCAAGATCTTCCTGTTCCGCATCGTCCAGGAGGCGCTCAGCAACGTCCAAAAGCATGCCCGGGCGGACCGGGTGGCGGTGCAGATCGCCATCGGCAGGGACACGCTGACGGCGACGATCTCGGACAACGGCGTGGGCTTCGATGTCGAGTCGGTTTCGCGCGATCCCGAGAAGTGGGATCATTTCGGGTTGCGGGGCATTCTGGAACGGGCACGGCTGGTCGGCGGGGCGGCCGTGATCGAATCCAAAAAAGGCAGGGGAACGCGGGTGCTGATCACTGTGCCGCTAGCCCGCATTATTCGCGATGGTTCGTGACGAAACCGCCCACTTGTTGAGCCGGTTGAGCCCGTTCGGCCCGTTTCACCGTTAACGGCATTAACGGGCATAACCGGCATAACAGGCTTAACACTCTGCCGTGAGGCGTATCGGCGGGTGCAGTAGAACCCTTCGTGAATAATGCGGGCTTATGGCGAAGGAGGC
>MHEU01000019.1:0-682 GCA_001805245.1 Nitrospirae bacterium RIFCSPLOWO2_02_FULL_62_14
GGCTATTGTGCCAGAAAGTTCTCCTTTTGGACCGTCTCAGTTTGGGGGGAGCTTACGTCGTCACCGACCTTAACCTGATGAACAGCACCATCTCTGCTTAGCATGATCCGAATAATACGCCACGATCCTGAAAGGTCATCAAGATCAATCGTCACATGGATCATGAAACCTTATCCCGAATTGAGAATGACGCCGCGTCAGAAAAGATGTCGGGAACCATTTCACAGGATGCTCAAAACGGCAATCTTCTCACCCGCCCACCCCAGGCGTCGTCACACCCACCCGCCCCAAGCCTGCCAAGACAGGCTTCTTTCCACGGAGACGCGCCTTTTCCCGTGGCACGGCCGCTTCTAAACCCCTCACGCCTAACGCCTCACGTTTCACGCTTCGTCAGTCCTGCGCGATCTTGGGTTCCGACACCCGCTTAAAGTACACCAGCAAATCCCGCACGGAGATCAACCCCACGATCTTCCCGCCTTCGGTCACGCCCAAATGCCGGACACCCAGGTCGGCCATCATGTCGTGCGCATCCTGCACGGACCGGCTGGCTTCAATGCTCTTGATCGGATAGGTCATGATCTTCTCGACGGTAAGATTTCCCATTTCCACCCCGGTGGCGACGGCCTTCCTCACCAGGTCCGTCTCCGTCACAATCCCGACCAGTTCCCCCTTCTTTTCCACG
>MHEU01000019.1:697-8012 GCA_001805245.1 Nitrospirae bacterium RIFCSPLOWO2_02_FULL_62_14
TTCTCGGCGCTCATGATTCTGGCTGCATCGTTCACCGTTGTCGTGTGCAGCACCTTCTTGAGCGCGCGTCTCATGGCATCAGCGACCGTAGACATATTGCACCTTTTTCTCCAGCATTCCTGCCGGCTTAGAGAAGAAAAGACGGAAAGAATGAATACAGGAACCCTCTCGCGCTTCGTCTTAAAGGATGCTCAAAACGGTCATCCAACAAGGCCGCAGGGAGTCCGGCGACTGAGGCGTACCCGCTGGGGTACGTCGCAGGGAGACGGACGACCGAGAACGAAGTTGGGGGCCGTTTTCAGCATCCGCTAGTCCTGCGTGATCTTCGGTTCGGATATCCTCTGCTGCGCCACCAAGAGATCCCTCACCGAGACGGTCCCGACGATCCTGCCGTTTTCGGTCACCGCGAGGTGCCGGACGCCGAGATCACCCATCATGTCGTTCGCGTCTCCGTTCGAGAGGTAGGATTCAATCGTGGCAATCGGCGAGCTCATGATCTTTTCAGCCGTGACTTTCCCGAGATTCGCTCCCGTCGCCACTGCCTTCCGGATGATGTCGGTCTCGGTCACGATCCCGACCAGCTCCTTTTTCTTCTCGACGAACAGCGAGCCGACCTTGTCGCTCTTCATCCTGGCGGCGACCTTTTTAATCGTAGCGGTATGCGGCACCTTCTTGATTTCTCTTCGCATCGAATCGGCAACGGTAGGCATGGCGCCCTCCTTCCCCAAACTTCAGACAGTCAACACCAATTTCCCAAAAAGATTGCGACTGAGCATTTGCTCCTGCGCGGCGCGCGCGTCCTTGAGCGGATAGACATGGTCAATCACCGGCTTGAGCTTCCCCGCGCCGACAAGTTTTGCAGCCTCCAGCAACTCGGCCTTCGTGCCCATATAGGAACCCTTGAGCGTCAGGCTGCGCGAGTAGAGGTACCGTAAATCTATCTCGGCCTTGGGGCCGGTCGTCGCGCCGCAGGTCACCAGCCGCCCGCTCTTGGCCAGCGATTTCAGGCACGGCTCCCAGACTTGCGGCCCGATGTGCTCGATGACCACGTCCACGCCGCGGCCGCCGGTCAATTCCTGCACGCGCTTCGCCACATCGCCGGTCGTGTGGTTGATGACCTCGTCCGCGCCGATGACGAGCGCTTTCTTGGCCTTGTCCTCCGATCCAACCGTCGTGATGACTTTCGCGCCAATATACTTGGCAATCTGAATGGCCATGCTGCCGACGCCGCTGCCCGCCCCCATGATCAGCGCGGTTTCTCCGGCTCGCAAACCGGCCAGCGTCACTGCCATGTGCCAGGCCGTGACCGTGACGAGAGGAAAAGCCGCCGCCTGCTCGAAGGTCAGCGAGGCTGGAATGACAATCACGTTTCTTCCGGGCACCGCGACGAACTCGGCATAGCCGCCGTCGGTCTTGGCCCCGAACACGCCGAACGAGGGGCACAGGTTATCGCGCCCGGCCTTGCACTCGTCGCAGGTTCCGCAACTCAGCCCCGGCGAGACGAAGACTTTCTGGCCGACCTTGACGCCTTTGACCTGGCTGCCGATCCGTTCGACCTGCCCGGAGACGTCGCAACCGGAAATATGCGGCAAGGGAATCTGGTAGCCCGGTATCCCCTGCCTAACCCAGATATCCAGATGGTTCAGCGAGCTGGCCTTGACGCGGACGAGCACTTCGTCCGGCTTGATCTGCGGCTCGGGCCGGTCTTCGTACTGCAGCTTCTCCGGCCCGCCGTGCTCGTGGAAGACAACGGCTTTCATACTCGCTTCCAGCTCAAGGCTATAGGCTATTGGCTATAGGCAATGGGAAAGAACCCGCACCCCCTATAGCCCATCGCCTATTGCCCATAGCCTGTGCTCATAGCGTTATCGTCCCCTCGATGACCATGACGACTTCCCCGCCGACTTTCACTTCCTGAATCATATCGTCGTCGGACTCGACCTGGATGATGATGCGGGAAGGCCTGTCCATCTCGTAGCCCTGCTCGGAGATGATCTCCGTCGTGATTGCCACCTCGACGACGCCGTTCTGGACCAGGTAGGCGCCCAGCGCGCCGCTCGCGCTGCCGGTCGCGGGATCCTCCAGGATGCCGATGGGCGACGCGAACATGCGCGTATGCACCGATGAATACTCATCCACCGTCACCGTCGTGAAAACCATGATGCCGTTGGCGCCGTGCCGCGCGCAGAAGGCGGTGATGGCCGTGGGATTGGGCACGATGGACCGGACCGCCGTGAGCGTCCGCACCGGCACGATGATGACCGGCAGGCCGGTCGAGACGACTTCAATGGGGAACTTGGCATCCGAGATCGCGCGCTTGTCCATGCCGAGCGCGTTCGCGATCGCCGGCAGGGCGTCGGGCGAGTCCACCTTGCCCAGAAACTCCGGCTTGGGCTGGGTCATCACGACGCGCAGAATCTGGTTCTTGTGCACGCGCAGCTCGATCGGAAAGACGCCGATATTGCACTCGTAGGACAGCGACGTGATCGGCTCGACGAGCGGAATCTGCTTCAGTTTGCCCAGGAGGTAGAAGGTGCCGAGGACGGGATGGCCCGCAAAGGGAATCTCCTGATTGGGCGTGAAGATGCGGACCTTGGCGGCGGCTTTGGGGTCTGTCGGCGGGAACACGAAGACGGTTTCCGAGAGATTCATCTCCCGGGCGATCTTCTGCAGTTCCTCGTCGGTCAGCCCGGCGGCATCCGGCACCACGGCGACCGGGTTGCCGCCGAACGGCTCATCCGTAAAGACATCGGCTTGATAGAATTTGAGGGTGCGTTTTGCTGGAGACATAGTCGGTACTGTAGGTCAGCAGTTAGCCCCTGTCAACGCAGCTCTTCACGGATGTTGAAAAAGGCCGCCAGCTTCGTGGCAAATCACTGGTGGCAAAAAACCTCTCCGCCCCCATTTGATTGAGGGAGGCGGATCAAGCGAAGCTTGGTATGTACCTCCTCGCCCTTCGCTCGTGCGGCCTTGCCATGGGATAAGCGCGCTTCCTGCGCGCGGGGTGGGCCGGGTGTAACAGAGTCTTTTTGACCATCCTCGGGAAAAACCAATTCAAGCAGGAATTGGGAGAGCTTCATAGGATTGAGTGAGTGGATTGTTCGCGTAATCTTCCACGTACTGTTTTAACGAGCCGTTACGCCAGAGCTGCTTGTTGGCAAAGGCCGTGTCCACCTTGTGGAGCACCTTCACCTTCACGCCGGTCTTCTTCATGAAGTCTTCGAGCGTCACGCCGGTGATGTCCATGTAATGCCCGCGGCCCGACTGCATCACGCACTTGGGCACGTGGATCAGTTTCTGGTTCGTCAGCCGGCGCGCGATGTCGTCGAACGTCAGCAGCACGGTGCAGTCGGAGTCCCCGGACAGCATCGTGTTCGGGACGAACAGGTACTTCGCCCGGTTCTTGCGATAGAAGTTCAGGATTTTGTAGACGCTCGCGGCCATCACGACCGTGTCCTTCTTCTCCAATTCGAGCGAATCGAAGAGGCTGACGATCCGCCGCCGGTTCAGGAAAGCCGTGACGTAGGCTTCCGTGTGGACGGTCTGGAGATTGGGCAGCCCGGCGTCGTAAATGCGCCGGGCTTCCGCCGGCAGATGTGGGCGGCCCTGCCGCATGATCGCCATCGTCTCCCCCTTGATCCCCCGCACCGGCGTCAGGCAGCCCATCCAGAGGACGCACTTCTGGTTGACCCGCGAGATCGTCACCGCGTCCTCCGACATGGTGCCCTCGTCGAAGGCATAGAAGTTGGCCGAGGATACCGCCGGCCCGTCCAGCACCTTCATCAGGTGCTTCACCGACGGCGCATGCGGCATCAGCTTCTCCCGGTAGCGCCCGAGCGTGATGGCCGACAGCTCGAAATTGATGCGGCCCGGATACTGCGCGGCGAGCTGGTGAATCTTCGGCACGTGCACGAACCCGACCGTGAAGAACTGGATGTTCTTGTCCGTGTACTTGAGAAAGTCCTCGACCCACTCCATCGCCTTGGGATGCAGGAACAGGTCGGTCCATTCCATGTACTCGTTGCCGCCCAGGCACCAATACTCCATCGGGTCGGTCGGTTTCTTGCTGATGTAGTCAAGGATGTACTTCCAATCTTCGTCGGTGGTCTTGGGCGGGTCCAGCGTTTCGCGGTAGGAGTGGTCCAGCTCGTAGCAGAAGGCGCACTGGACCGGACAGCCCTTGCCGAGGCTCAGCGGAATCTTGCCGCCGTCCATTTCGCGGCGGAGAACTTCCTTGTAGTCTTTCCCCGCCAGTACCTTTGATGGTTGAAGGATTTGAAGTGTGCTCATACTAATCCGAGGACCTGACATTGACACATCAAACAACCCTCTGCAAAACTGCCCCCATGCCCGAAAAGCCTATCACACCGGAGGCGCTCGACACAGCCCTGCAACTCTTCGGCCTCGACCGGTCGCTGACCCGCCCGCAACTGGACGCCAGGCGGCAGGAGCTGCTGGCGACCTGGAACCCACACCGCTACGCCAACCTCACGAACAACCCGAAGAAGTACATGCAGAGTTACAAGAAAGGTGAAGCGATGACGAAGGAGATCGGCGCGGCTTACGACTTGCTCGTGGCGTGGCTGACGACCCGGGCCATGGACTGAGTGCTCTCCGCTTCCGCGTCCCCGTGCGCGACCGGCCACGTGACGAGGCCGGACCTCGCATCCCCGTCCTTCTGCTTGGCATAAATCTGCGGCAGCCGGTTCGTGCCGAACTTCGAAATATAGAGGAACACGTGCTCGCGGGCGTTGACGCGCACGGCCCAGGGCTCGAAGTCGTTGCGGTAGAACTCCTCGCAGAGCTGCATAGCGTCCAGGCAGGACACCCCGACCGGCTCGTTCAGCGTGTAATAGTAGTCCAGCGGCAGGTCGTATTCCTCCTGCTTGTGGATCGTGATGCCGAATTTCTCCGGGTTCCGCACCATCGGTGTGTGCCGGTAGGCCACGAAGTAGAACAGCTCGACGGAATGGATGTTCTGTTTATTGTCGAGCAGGAACTGCCGCGTCTCCTCCGCTTCGTCACGCGTTTCGCCGGGAAATCCGTAAAAGGCCATGACGTGGTTCCAGATCCCCGCCTTGGCGGCCTCCCGCAGCTTGCGCTCGATGACCGATTTCTTCGCGTGTTTGTCCATCAGCTCCAGCACGCGCTCGTTGGCGGACTCCATGCCGTAGTAGAGCGTGCAGCAGCCGGACTTCGCGGCCATCTGCATGTCCTGTTCGTCCAGCGATTCCTCGAACCGGATCAGCGTCGTCCACTTGATGCCGACCTGCTGGTCCACCAGCAGGCGCGTCATCTTCTTGAACAGCGCGGGCGGATAGGACTCGTCGGCGAACAGGAAATGCTCGCAGCCGTATTTCTCCTTGAGCGCCTTGACCTGCTCGACGACCTGGCCGGCCGCCATCCCGCGATACTGGTCGAAATAGCCCTGCCCGTGGTCGCAGAAGGTACAGCGGCCCCAGTAGCAGCCGCGCGTGGCAAGATACGGGAGGATGCGCATCGGCACGAAATAGCTGTCGAGCGGAAAGCCGTCGAAATCCGGCAGCGGCAGCGCCGTCGTCTTTTCGGTATAGACCTCCGTGTTGACGTGGATGCCCGTGGCATCGCGGTACATGAGATTGGGCACCGACGACTTGTTCCGCTTGCCGGCCAGCGCCTCGAGCAGCCACAGCAGCGCGTGCTCGCCCTCGTACATGATGGCCGAGTCGAACACCTCCCTGAAGAATCGCTCGTGCTTCGGCAGCTCCTCCTGCAGCCGCGTGATGACGTTGCCGCCGACCACGACGTGAATCTGCGGGAAGGCTTCCTTGATCATCTTGCAGAAGGTCAGACCGGCCATGAGCTGCATCTGCGTGCCGATTGACACGCCGACCACGTCGGGTTTTTCACGGCTCACCGCCGGCAGCACCAGTTGCCGGCAGACATCGCGGTAGACGTTTACCTGCTCGTCCTCGAGGCAGGCAAAAACCTCCTTCGAGACGCCGGGCCTGTAGCCGAGGTTGCTTTCCATCGGGTAGAACACGAGCGAGGCCGGATAGTAGGCCGCCGAGATGTATTGCATGACTTCGCGAAACACGTTCAGCGCCCACTCGAGCCGGCTTGCGTCGTAGAACGCCTCGCTGCGCGTGATGCGCTTGGCCTTCTCCACCCGCTCGATCAGATCGAACACATCCACGCCGGCTTTCGCCTCCAGGCACGCCTTCTGCCCGATCTCCTGCTCGCTCAGCCAGCCGCTCCGTTCCTTCGCCTGCAACGAATGGAGATGCCCGGCGATGCGGGTCTTGACCCAGATCAGGAACGTGTCGCTGAAAAACAGGTCGTACATTTCGATGTTGACGTCACGCTGGACGACCTCGTGGCCGTTCTGGCGCAGGACGGCCGTGAGGCTCGGCAGCGCGAGATAGGGCGCCGTCGGCACCCACTCGGGCGGGAACAGCAGCATGGTTTTCAGCTTGCGGGCGGAGCCGGTCGCCGCCTGCGCGGCCTTGGGCTTCTGGCTTTCGACGTTGATCAACATGTCCTATTTCCGTCAGCCTCCAACCTCGAACCTCGCACCTCGAACCGGCGCATCGCTAGCAGACTTTCGCTTCGAGCGACGGCGGCGCGCCGGCTTTGGCCGCGTTGAACTGGAGAGCCGGCAGCTTGCCCAGTCCGAATTTGGCGACGTAGAGGAAGATGTATTCCCGGATGAAGATGCGCAGGTCCCAGTTGGAGGGATGGTTCCGCTCGAACTCCTCGAAGACCCGCTCGGCCTCCTCGATGCTGAGGCCGTCCCTGACCGTGTAGTAATAATCCAGCGCCAGGTCCCACTCCGGATTGATGTAGGGCGTGACGCCCCACTTTTCAGGATTCTTGGCCACCGGCGTGTGGCGGCTCAGGTCGAACGTGCCGAAGCCGACGGAATGGACGATGTCCTTGTTCTTCGCGAGAAACTGGATGGAATCCAGCGCCTCCTCGCGCGTCTCGCCGGGGAAGCCGAAAAATCCCATCGCGTGGTTCCAGATGCCCGCTTTCGCCGACAACTGCAGGCTCCGCGTGATGACCTCCGTCGTCGTCGCCTTGTCCATCAGCTTGAGCACGCGCTCGTTGCCGGACTCGTAGCCCACGTGCAGGTACTTCAAGCCCGATTGCTTGGCGTCCTCCCACACGGGCTCGTCGAGCAGGCTCTTCTCGTAGCGCATGTGCGTCGTCCAGGCGATGTTCATGTCGCGTTCGATCAGCCCGCGGCACAGCTTGCGGAAGAGCGCCGGCGGATAGGATTCGTCCGTGAAATGAAAATGCCGGGCCTGGTACTTGTCGCGCAGGTACCGGATCT
>MHEU01000019.1:8050-9476 GCA_001805245.1 Nitrospirae bacterium RIFCSPLOWO2_02_FULL_62_14
CTAGCAACGGCCCCAGTAGCAGCCGCGCGTGGCGAGATACGGAAGGATCTTGTCCGGCAGAAAATACTTGTCCAGCGGCAGCCCCTCGAAGTCCGGCGGCGGCAGCTCGTCCATGTCCTCCGAATAGGTCAGGCGCGAGGTGTGCACGCCCGACGCATCGCGGTACAGCGCGTTGGGCACGTCTTCCAGGCTGCGCCCCGCCCCGACCGCCTCGACCAGCTGGAGGAACGCCGTCTCCCCTTCGTAGAACACCGCGCTGTCGAAATAGCCGAACAGCGGCGACTGGGGCAGCGTGTCGCGCAGGCGCGTGACCGTGTTGCCGCCGACGGTCACGTGGATGTTCGGGAAATGCTGCTTGATCAGCGCGCAAAACGTCATGCTGGAGAAGAGCTGCTGCTGGAGGACGATGGAAATGCCGATCACGTCGGGCTTCTCGGCCTCGATGGCCGGCTTCACGAGATGCTCGAACACGTCGCGGTAGACGTTGACCTGGGCGTCCTGCACCGCCTCCATGACTTCGGAGGACATGTAGACCTTGTACGAGAGGTCGGTTTCCATCGGCGGCATGCAGATGCGCGCCGGCGAGTAGACCAGCGAGATGACCGCCGTCACCTCGCGGAACGTGTTGACCGCCCACTCGAGCTTGTCGATGTCGTAGAAATCTCTGTTCCGGACGATCCGCTTGGCCTCCTCGGCCTTCCTGGCGAGTTCGGCGATGCGCTCGCGCGTCAGTTCGCAGAGCGCCAGTTGCAGATCCATTTCCCAGGATTCCAGATCGCGTTTCTTCGCCAACTTCCGGAGCCGGTCCAGTTGCTGCGGCACCTTCTTGAGGACACGCTTGAGAAAGTCCTCGCTGAAGTACCAGTCGTACATTTCCAGATTGACGTCTTTCTGGATGACGGTATGGCCGGCGGTGCGGAGGACGGAGGTCAGGGTCGGCAGGCTCAGATAGGGTTCGGAGGGGTACCAGTCCGGCGGAAAGATCAGCATCACCTTCATCTTCCGCCCGCTCGTGGCTTCCGACGTCCGGCGATGCAGTTGGATCAGTTCGAGGCTGGCTTTCTCGCCCTTGGAATATTCAATTTTCATGAGGACTTCCGGCCATTAATTCACGATGAACGTGGCTCATTCTAGAGCCCGTCCGAGAGGTTGGTCAAGCAGGTTCAAATCTAGTCGAAAGTCCGTAAAGTCGTAAAGTCATCACGTCCGAAGACTTTAAGACTTGACGACTTTATGACTTTGAGACCGTCTAGCCCGGCGTGTCGAGGCCCTGCAGAAGCTCCTGGTAGTACTGCGCCAACATCGGCGTCTGCCCGCTTTTCACCATCACCAGTTGGCGCTGATCGAACGTGTTCGCGCAATAGAGGTAGGTCAGGCCCTGCGACTCGCCGAGCTCGATGTGCATCTGCCGGCCATCGGGCTCTTC
>MHEU01000020.1:0-6534 GCA_001805245.1 Nitrospirae bacterium RIFCSPLOWO2_02_FULL_62_14
AGAGAATCCCGAAGGAGAGGAACTCCCAGAAGATCAGCGACGAAAAGAAATGCGTGTCAAATTGCGGCATGGCTTCTTTCCTTCGGGGTAGAGGGATAGCGGGGTAGCGGGGTAAGGTGGGATGTCGCCGTCTTTCCCGTTATCCCCTTATCCCGCTACACCGTTACCCCGTTATTACTTGCGCAGTCCCATAATAATGAACGCGATGACGAGCCCGTACAACGCGATCGCCTCGACCAGCGCGAAGCCGATCCACATGTACTTGCCGACCCGGCCTTCCGCTTCCGGCTGGCGCGCCACCGCTTCGATCATCTTGCCGAAAATATAACCGATCCCGACGCCGGCTCCGGCAAAACCCGCCGCCGCCAATCCCATGCCCACCAACGCTGCTGCTGCTGCATCCATGTCGTATGCTCCTTCCTAAGTTAAGACGAGCGAACAGCGAGTAGCCGGTAGCGGGTAGCGAGAATCTGCTCCGCGCTGCTCGCTATTTGCTATTGGCTACCAGCTATTCGCTTCCTTCTTTAATGCGCGTGCCCTTCAGCGCCATGCAGATGAAACGCATCGCCGAGATACACGCATGTCAAGATGGTGAAGATGTATGCCTGGATGAACGCGATGCCGACTTCCAGGACATTCATCGCGACGGTAAACGCAAACGGCAGCCAGCCGATCAACAACCCGCCGGTAATGGTCAGGCCGAAGAGCACGCCCAGGATCGTGTGGCCCGCCGTCATGTTCGCGAACAACCGCACGGCCAGCGAAAGCGGCCGCGCCAGCTGGCTTACCAGCTCGATCGGCATCATCAGCGGCAACAACCATCCCGGTGTCCCCGGCGGCACCAGGATGCCCAGGAACTTGACGCCGTGCAACACAAATCCCAACGCGATGCTCATGCTGTAGACGAACAAAGCAAACGCCGCCGTGACCACGATCTGGCTCGTGACCGTATAGGTGCCGGGAATCAATCCCAGAATATTGCAGAACAGAATAAAGACGAAGAGCGTCGCGATGAACGGGAAAAACCGCATGCCGTCCTTGCCCATCGTGTCGAGGATGATGTCGCGGATGAACCCGACAAACAGCTCGGCCAGGCTTTGCAGCTTGGTCGGGACCATCCGGCGCGAGGCGCCGGCCTTCACCAGGAGAAACGCGGTCAGACCGACGACCACCCACATCATGATCACAGCCTTGTTGATGGAGATATCCAGGCCGAACAGATTGATCGGAATATAATTGTGCAGCTCGAAGGGATGCAGCGGACTTTCTTCCACGGTCTCCTTTACGCTGACACGCGAGCAAGCTCACAAGGAACACGGCCTCGGACTTGCTGCCTGCAACCTGTCAGCTTGTCAGCCAGATTTATCCCACCTTTGCGCCGCGCGCATGGCGTTGCGGATCCCCGCCGTCACGCCGACAACCAGTCCGATCACCATGCCCCAGGGGCCGGACGCGAACAGATACGTATCAGCTGCCCAGCCCAACCCGCCCCCGACGATCAGGGCCGCGAGCAACTCGGTCCCGATCCGGACCGCCTGCCCTAACCCCGCATAAAACGGATCGTTTGAGGGAGGCATGTTAAGTCCGCACTATCCATGCATTCCTACTGCGGCAGCCGATCCTCTCGCCCGGCGGGGCTGTTCTCGTAGGCCTCCTCGACGTACGTAAAAAGTACGCCTGCGTCGACCTCACTTGTGAGCAGCCTCCGGCGGCCTTCGGTCTCAACTGTCTCGTCACAGAATCCATGAATACTGCGGACTTCCTATATCTAACCCGGCGCGCATTCAAGCAAACTACACGGGGAAAAGTCAAGGCACAGGATGGCCCGGAGGCCCGTTCGACGGCAGCAGTCCGACGCGATGAGGAAAGCTTGCGATTTTCAGCTGATGGATGGCTGCGAAGAAAGCGCCAGTTTCCAGGCCTTGATGCGGCCGATGTTCCGGGCATCGATCGGCTGGAGTTCGCTAAACTGATGTCCGGACGCATCCCCAAGTTCGTGGTGCAGCCAGTTGCTGATGATGATTTCGCCCGGCCCTGCTTCGCTCATGAGTCGCGCCGCCACATTGATCGTGTCCCCCACAATGCCCAGATAGGTCCGGCTGAACGGCCGGAGGGAGACGAGTTGAATGTCGCCGATGGCCATCCCGATATGGACCCCCTCGCTCGGCTGGCATCGGTCAAGCTGTCGCTGCCAGCTTCGCGTGACCGAGAACCCCACATTGAGCAGGCTGATGGCGGCCCTGAGCGCATCCTGGATGTAATTGGCTCGACGATCCGGAATCCCGAATACCCCGATGATTTCGTCACCGACTATCTGGTACAGCATCCCGCCGCTATCGATGATTTGGGAACGGCCCTTTGAGTAGAACGATGTCAGGTGGCGCCGCAAGATGCCGTCATCGCGAGTGTCCCGCACATAGCCGGAAAAACCGCAGAGGTCGACAGCCAGCACGACGACACCGCGATAGTGACCCGGAGGGAGAATATCCCGGGTTGCCACATCGCTTTGCTTTCGGATTTGGGCGAGCCGCCAGAAGCTGAAATGCCACAGCAGCGAGGATTGGAGCGGAGAGTTGACGTGCTCTTCGGGTGACCGGTCACCGAACGCCAGAAATCCCTCGGCCCGGTTGATGGCATCCCGGACATTGAGCAGATTCGCCGCCGTCAGCGAGTTGATCCTGATGCCGAACACGTCCTGGATCAGCCCCAGCAGCCGCTCTTCATCCCAGACCTCGAACGGCAGGTCTGGCAGGAAGGACCCCTTCATCTGCCGGTGCAGCTGCTCCCGATCCGGTCCCGCCTCGGAATCCACCACGACGGCGACCTTCGCAAGCTCCCTCACCTCGGGTGTGTCCCGCGCATATTTCCGCTTCAGGCTCTGGAGCATGGCCTGACGCGAGTAGCCATTATCCACTTCGATACAATAGGGCCGTTTTCCATCTGGGAGCACATGAATATCGGCGAAGGTGCCGGGAGCTCCCAGGTTGTATTCCCGATCGATCAGGACATGTTCCGGCGAGATTCCATCGCGATGCAAATGCTCGAAGCGGCACAGATCGCAACAGAGTTCTTCGAGCATTAACCGCAATTCCCTGAGGTAGTTCTCTTCCATCGCAGCGTCAGGCCCTGGCGGCCTTGGCCTTGGCGGGATCGAGAAGCAGGCGAATGTGAAACACCGTGCCGGCGCCGGAACGGCTCTCCACGGAGATGGAGCCCCGGTGCGCATCGATCACGTCCTTGACGATTTTCGTGCCGAGACCCGTGCCGCCCTTCTTGGTGCTGACGGCGCGGCCCGTGAATAATCGCTCGCACACCTCCGGCGGCATGCCGCGCCCGGTGTCGGCCACGTCAATGAGAACCGACTGCCCGTCCGGCGCCATCCGCCCCGAAACGGTTACCGAACCGCCGGACGGGACCTCCGGAATGGCATTATTGATCAAATTATAAAAGGCGTTGTACAGGCGGTTCGCGTCCGCCTGGATTATCGGCAATTCCGCAAGCCCCTCGGCCTTCAGCGCGATCGATTTTTCTTCCGCGCCCATGCGGAGCGTCTCGAACACCTCCGCCACCACCTGCCTCACGGTACAGTCAGCAAACTGCGGCGGCCAGCTCAGACCTTTCACGCAATCCGCGATCTCCTTGACCCGTTCGTGAATCCGGTGCGTGGTCTTCTTCATCAAATCCAGCACTTCGTCGCAGAACTCCCGGCTTCGCTGCGCGCGATCGGGATCCACACGTTCCAATTGCTCGAACGTTTCATCGAGTTCATTCTTCAGCAACCCGGTCCCGGACACCACCGGATGCAGAAGATTTTTCAGGTCATGCCCGATGTTGCCGAGCATGCGCACCACCACCGCCATTTTCGCGTCTTCATAGAGCCGCCCTTGCTCGATAAACAGCGCGGCAAAGGCCGAGATGATCGTCAGCAGCGCCACATCCTGCTGATCCAGGGCGCCCTTCCGCTTATTCAACACGTTCAGCACGCCGATCGGCTCCCCTTTCCATCGCTTGAGCGGCATGGTGATCATGTCGCGCGTCGTCAGGCCGGTCATCTGGTCGATGGCCTCATAATGGTGCCGCTCGCGCTGCACATCCTGGACAATCTCCGCTTGGGACGAATGGAACACCCGGCCCGCGATCCCCTGATCCCAAGGGATCGCCGTTCCCCTCGGAACCGGTTTTTCGCCGATGGAATATTGAAAGATCAGTTGCTTGGTCTCCGGGTCGGCCAGCAAGATCGAACCGGCTTCCGCTTCCACCTCTTCCAGGGCGCAGCGGAGCGTCGCGACCAGGAGTTCTTCGATGTCGGTAATTTTAAACAGCTGCTCGCTGATTCGACGCACCGTTTCCAGTTCCCCGTCATGCATGGGCGTACGCTCCTGTTGGATTGAAGGGGCCTCATTTTAGTCCTCCCGCCGGCGCGGTCAAGGGGTTTTCCTCAAGGCCGGGCGGCTCAGTGATGTTTCCAGATGGACGCCGGGGCATGACCTGCCCTGCGAAGAGAGCACTATTGACACGCTGCAATCGGCTGCAAAAAAGGCAAGAACGCCGGTCTTGTGATACAACATACGCATGCTGAAAATGATCCGTCCGTCGCGGGCGCGCTTCCTCATGGCGGCGCAGCCGCAGCCGTTAATGCTCTCGGTGCCCCAGCCGGATGCCGACGTCTTCGAGCTGTACCGCCGCATGGCCGCGCCCGGCCGGCCTTCGTTCCTGCTCGAAAGCGGCAAGGGCGGCGGCGGCATTGCGCGCTGGTCGTTCTTCGGCAGCGATCCGTACCTGGAATTGTCCGGCAAGGGCTCGCGCTACGAGCTCCGCACCCGCGACGGCTCCACCGTCCACAAGGGCGATCCCTACAGGGCCCTCGCCGACCTGCTCAAGGCCTCCCGGATGTCCCGGCCGGACGATGCCCCGCCATTCATCGGCGGCGCGGTCGGCTATTTCGGCTACGACCTGGTCCGGCAGTTCGAGAAGCTGCCCACGCTCGCAACGGACGACCTGCGCCTGCCCGATGTGCTGTTCGCCTTCGTGGATTGCTTCGTCGCCGTGGATCACAAGACCCGGATGCTGCACCTGATCTACGCGCCGCCGCTTGACCAGGCCCTGGGCCAGCCGCGCGAGAAACTCTACAGCGAAGGCTCCGACCGTCTGATGGCACTGCACGCCAAGCTGCTGGTGCACCGCAAGCTCAGCACAGACGACCTGCGCATCGGTCACCTGACCGTGAAGCCCGAACAGTCCCGCTCCGATTACGTCCAGCGCGCCAGACAGTGCCAGGACTTCATCCGCTCCGGCGACATCTACCAGGCCAACCTCTCGCACCGCCTGACGATCGACCGCGACCCCGGCTGGCCGATGGAGCATTTCCGTGAACACGCGGGCGAGGCGCTCTACAGCCGCGTGCGCGAGGTGAACCCCTCGCCGTTCGGCGGCCTCCTGGCCTTCGACAACGTGACGCTCGTCAGCTCGTCCCCCGAGCGGCTGGTGCGGCTGGAGGGCCGCCGGGTGGACACGCGGCCGATCGCCGGCACGAGGCCGCGCGGCCATACTCCCGACGAGGACCGCCGGCTCGCGGAGGATCTCATCACCAATGCCAAGGAACGGGCCGAACATCTCATGTTGGTGGATCTGGAACGGAACGACCTGGGCCGCGTGTGCAAATACGGGACGGTGCGCGTGGACGAGCTGATGATCGTCGAGCGCTACTCCCACGTCTCCCACATCGTCTCCAACGTCACGGGCGAGCTGCGCGACGGGCTCGACGGCTTCGACCTGATCAAGGCCGTCTTTCCCGGCGGCACCATCACCGGCGTCCCGAAGATCCGCTGCATGGAGATTCTGGAAGGGCTGGAACCGGTCCGGCGCGGGCCCTACACCGGCGCGATGGGCTATCTCAGTTGGAGCGGCGACCTCGATCTCAACATCATCATCCGCACCATGCTGCTGGTCGGCGGGCGCGGCTACCTGCAGGTCGGCGCCGGCATCGTCGCGGACTCCGATCCGGCCAAGGAATATGAAGAGACGCTGTATAAAGCCGAAGCCTTCTTCAAGGCATTGGGCGAGAGCTAGTCCGCCTACTCATACCGCGTCTGTTATAATGCCGCGTATGGCGTGGTGGCTTCTCCCGTCGTTCGTATCTCGTCGCTCGTATCTCGACATGCGCTTCACGCTTCACGAGATACGCTTCACGGTTTGACCCATGTACATTTTCCTCAACGACCGGTTCGTCAAGCGCGAAGAGGCGACGGTCTCCGTCTTCGACCACGGCTTCCTCTACGGCGACGGGATCTACGAGACGCTGCGGGCTTACGACGGCCGCATCTTCATGCTCGCGCAGCACCTGGCCCGCCTGCAGCGCTCGGCGCGCCTGATCGGGCTGGAGATTCCCATCCCCGAAAAGGACTGGCCCGGCCTGCTGAGCGATGCCATGGCGCGCAATGAGCTGCGCGACGCCTATCTCCGCATCACCGTCTCGCGCGGCACGGGCGAGATCGGCCTCGACCCCGGCCTCTGCCCGAAGCCGACCGTGGTCGT
>MHEU01000020.1:6543-20672 GCA_001805245.1 Nitrospirae bacterium RIFCSPLOWO2_02_FULL_62_14
ACAAAGAGGGCGTCAGCCTGATCACCACCACGGTGCACCGCAACCTGGCCACGGCCCTGTCGCCGCAGATCAAGTCGCTCAATTTTTTGAACAATATTCTGGCCAAGCAGGAAGCGACGAAGGCCGGCGTCTTCGACGGCATCATGCTCAACGCCGAGGGACGCCTGACGGAATGCACCACCAGCAACATCTTCTTCATCCAGCACGGCACACTCTGCACCCCGTCGGTGGCCTGCGGGATTCTCGACGGCATCACGCGCGATGTGGTGCTGACGCTGGCGAAGGAACGGGGCCTCAAGATGGAAGAGAGCGCCTATACCCCGGAGGCGCTGCGGCAGGCGGACGAATGTTTCCTGACCAATACGACGATGGAGATCATGCCCGTGAGAGACGTGGACCAGCACCTCGTCGGCTCCGGCAAGCCGGGCCCCGTCACACTGGCCCTGCACGAACAGTTTCGAGCGAACCTCGAACGATTTCTTGCCTGAACCCTGATACCGGATGGACAAGCCGGTTCCATAACACTGGCCCTGCACGAGCAGTTTCAGGCCAGCCTGGACCGCTTTCTCGCCTGACCTGCGCCTACTGTTTTCTTTTCACTGTTAACTTTTGACTCGGCCGTTCCACCCGGCTGTGCTGCAGCCGCCCCGGCCGCGCGGTTTTCGGAGAGTCCGCCCGGTAGTGCGCCCCGATGCTGGCGGGCCGCCACAGGGCCGCCTCGGCGATGCAGCGCGCCACCTGCACCATGTTTTTGACTTCCAGATCGAGGCGCGCAGCGAACGGACGGCTCACGAGCCGCTCCCACCGCGAGAGCTGCCCCAGGGCGCCGGCCAGCGAATCGCCCGTGCGCGCCAGGCCGACCTTCCCCCACATCACCCGCCGCAGCGAGCTGCGGAGCTTCTCGGCATCCTCCAGCGATCCCGGCGGGCCGCCGTCGATCTCGCGCGCGGAAGGAACGGGACCGGCCGCGCGCCCCTGCCGCCTCGCATAGGCCACCGCCGACAGCGCGGCGCGCCGGCCGAAGACCATCCCTTCGAGCAGCGAGTTGCTGGCCAGCCGGTTCGCGCCGTGCACGCCGCTGCAGGCCACCTCGCCCGCGGCGAACAGACCCGGCAGGCTGGTTGCCCCGTGCACATCCGTGCGCACGCCGCCCATCATGTAATGGGCGCTGGGCGAGACGGGGATCCATTCTTCGGTCATGTCGATATCGTAATGGAGGCAGGTCGCGTAGATCGTCGGAAAGCGCTGCTTGATGAAGGACGCGCTCAGGTGCGTCGCGTCCAGATAGACGTGCCGGGAGCGGGTCGCTGCCATTTCCGACCAGATCGCGCGCGCCACGATATCGCGCGGCGCCAGCTCGGCGTCCGGATGGTACCGGTGCATGAACAGCTCGCCCTTGATGTTCCGGAGCCGCCCGCCCTCGCCGCGGATCGCCTCGGTCAGTAAAAATGGCGGGCTGTTCGGCAGGTAGAGCGCCGTCGGATGGAACTGCACAAACTCCATGTCCTCGAGCACCGCGCCGGCCCGGTAAGCCATGGCCATGCCGTCGCCGGTCGCGTTGGGCGGATTGGTCGTGCGCGCGTAGAGCTGCCCCGCGCCGCCCGTCGAAAGAATCACCGCCCGCGCAGGTACGACAAACCGCGCGCCGGTCGCCTCGTCCAGCACGAGCGCGCCGCGGCACCGGCCGCCGGTCACCACCAGGTCCACCGTGAAATGATGGCCGAGCCGCTGGATGCGCTTCTGCCGGCGGGCCTGGACGGTCAGCGCCCGCACCATCTCGTTGCCGGTGGCGTCGCCGCGCGCACGGAGGATGCGGCTGCGGCTGTGCGCGGCTTCGTGGGCGAAGGCGAACTTGCTGCCGATCTTGTCGAAGCGGGCGCCCCAGGCGATCAACTCGCGAATGCGGCCCGGCCCCTCCTCCACGAGCACGCGCACCGCATCGCGCCGGCAGAGGCCGTGGCCCGCTTTCAACGTGTCGTTCAAATGGAAGGAGACGTCGTCTTCTTCGCTGAGGGCGACCGCCACGCCGCCCTGCGCATGGATCGAGCTGCTTTCCAGCGGATTGCCCTTGGTCAGCATCAGCACCCGGCCGTGCCGGCTCAGTTCGATCGCCGCGCGAAGGCCCGCGACGCCGCTGCCGATCACCAGGAACTCCGCCTCGGGAGGATGCGGAACGGAAGGAACGCGGCTGCGAGTGGCCATTAATTACCGGGGACGGGAGGCAGGCGGCGGTTCCCCCGCGCGTCGGAGCGCCATGCCGAAGGGCAGATCGCCCTCCAGGCCGTTGAGCAGGACGGTCTTTTCACCGGCCAGCTTGAGGATGCCCTGTCCGCGCTCGCGGGTGCCGGTGTCGGCGGGGTTCTTGCGCCATTGCCCCGCCCAGTTCACCACCACCTCGATCGCCTCTCCTTCGATCACGATCCGGTCGATGGTCCAATCGAGGGCAATTTCCTGGTAGGTCAGGAAATCCTGCTGGATGTCGTGCGTCGCCTTCTCCAGCGCCTCGCGCGGCAGCATGAGATCCTGGATATCCGCCAGATCCCGCCGGTTGTAGGCGGTGCGCAATTCCTCCACCACCTTGTCGATTTTCACAAAGCGCGCGCGGTCTTCGGGATAGCGGTTCTCTTTCGACGAACACCCGGCCGTCAGGACGGCGGCACACGACAGGCCGGCCACGAGCACGACGACTGGCAATTGCATAGGGCGCATCAGGCGAAACATGCCGCAGTATATGGAGTGCAGGCGGAACGCGTCAAGGCCGCGGACGGCAGGCTATGGGCACGAGGCAATAGGCTATGGGACGGATTTCCACCCTATCGCCCGGCGCCTATCGCCTGCGGCGTCGCTTGCATTTACACGCAAAACCCACTACACTCCGCTCGCGAAGGAGAACAAATATGTCCAGCGTGCTGAAAAAGCGTCGGAAGAAAATGCGCAAGCACAAGTTCAGAAAGCTGCGCAGAAAACAGAAATTCCTGCGTCGCAGAACCCAGGGATAATCCCGCGGACAGCCGGAGGCGCCCATGGTCGAGAACAAGAAAGTGCGCGTGCGCATCACGACCCTGAACCACACCTACGTCGGGGACTTCGTCATTCCGCCCATGCGAAACCGCGTCTCGGACGTGCTGAACGAGGAATCGCGCCTGTTCGTGAACCTGACCGACGTGGTGATCAACGACAAAACGCAGGCGGATTTCGTCTCGCTGAACAAGAACCTGATCGAATCCATCCAGCAGATGTAACTCATAGCCATTGGCTATCAGCTTTCAGCGATCAGCTCTCCCGTCGTATTTTTCTGTCATGCTCCCAGTTATCGGCCGAACGCTGACGGCTGATGGCTGACTGCTGATCGCTCCCCATGTCGTATTACTCCCGCTTTCTCCCATTTCTCAGACCCTATTTCCCGCGCATGGCGGCCGCCATCGCGCTCGTCGGCACCGCGGCGGCTCTGAACCTCGTCCTGCTCCGCCTGGCCGGCCGCCTGTGGGACGTCATCACCATCCAGCGCGACGTGGACGGTATGACCGCCCTCGTCTGGATCTTCCTGGCCCTGATGACCGCCCAGGGCCTGCTGTCCATGGGCCACAGCTATCTCGTCGCGTGGGTCTCCCAGCACATCATGGCGGACTTCCGCACGCACCTGTTCGGCCACCTCCAGAAGCTCTCGGTGAGCTTCTTCGCCAAACGTCGCACGGGGGAAATCCTCTCCCGCCTGATGAACGACGTCGGCGTCATCCAGACCACGGTCACGGAAACGCCCATCGACTCCGCCAAGCACCTCGTCACCTTCGTCGGCGGGGTCGGCTTTCTGCTGGTCATGAACTGGCAGCTGTGCCTGCTGATTCTGGTCCTGCTGCCGGTCCTGGTGCTCGTCGCCAAGTTCTTCGGCCGGAAACTGCGCGCCCTCTCCACGACGATCCAGGACAAGACCGCGGGCAGCACCACGATCGCCGAGGAAGTCATCTCCGGCATCCGGGTCGTCAAATCCTTCGTCCAGACCGGGCGGGAGGAGCGGCGCTTCGCCGCGCAGATCCAGTCCAACGTGCAGACCGCCCTGCGCCGCGCCGCGATCATGGCCGTCTTCGTGCCGGTCATCACCCTGCTGACCTTCGCCTCTGCGGCGGCCGTGCTGTGGTACGGCGGACGCCAGGTCATCGAGGGATCCATTTCGCCGGGCGACCTGTTCGCCTTCGTCCTCTTTGCCGGCATCCTGATCGGCCCCTTCGGGTCGGCGGCCCGGGTCTTTTCGCAGATCAAGGAAGCGCAGGGCGCCATGCAGCGCGTCTTCGAGATTCTCGATACACGATCCGACATCAGCGATCGCCCGGACGCCGTCGAGATGCCGCCGATCAAGGGCCAAGTACAGGTCGCGCATGTCAGTTTTGCCTACGATCCCCGGCAGCCCGTCCTCTCGGACCTGTCGTTCGAGGTGCAGCCAGGCGAAATGGTCGCCCTAGTCGGCCCGACCGGCTCCGGCAAAACGACGTTGATCAATCTGTTGCACCGGTTCTACGATCCGCTGGAAGGCTCGATCACCATCGACGGCCACGACCTGCGCGCCGTCCGGCTCGACAGCCTCTACCGCCAGATCGCCCTCGTCCCGCAGGAGACCATCCTGTTCGGCGGGACGATCCTGGACAATATCCGCTACGGCCGGGACGGCGCCCCGGAGCAGGACGTCATCGCCGCCAGCAAGGCCGCCAACGCGCACGACTTCATCAGTGCCATGCCGGACGGCTACCGGACGGTGGTGGGAGAGAAGGGCGTGAACCTCTCGGGCGGCCAGCGGCAGCGGCTTGCCATCGCGCGCGCCGTGCTCAAGAATCCGCGCATCCTGATTCTGGACGAAGCAACCTCGGCCCTGGACGCCGAATCGGAACGGCTGGTGCAGGAGGCGCTGGACCGGCTCATGGCGGGACGGACGAGCTTCGTCATCGCCCACCGGCTCACCACCATTCAACGCGCGAACCGGATTCTCGTCTTGCAAAAGGGCCGGATTGCCGAGGACGGCACCCACGAGCAGCTCATGGCGCGCGACGGACTCTACCGCTACCTCTACACCCTGCGCCTGACAGAAGGCGAGGGGCTAGAGGCAAGAGGCTAGCGGCGATGGAAGATGATGTCCAATCCCTTGCCTCCCGCCCCTAGCCTCTAGCCTGCCAGGCAGAAACGAAAACGGTGTCAAACACCGCGCTGGTGTCTGACACCGTTTGTCGCTCTTCCCTGGCGCCTCTAGCAGGAGCCCCGGGATACATGGACCGACTGCTGTCTACTTCAGATGCCTGCTGACGAGCTTCGTCATCTCGAACATCGAGACCTGCTTCTTGCCGCCGAACACCGGCTTGAGCTTCTCGTCGGCATTGATCATGCGCCGGTTCTTCTTGTCCTGCAGCTTGTTGCGCTTGATGTACTGCCAGATCTTCTTGGTCACCTCGGTGCGCGGCATCGCTTTGTCGCCGATTACCTCGCCGAGCGTGGCGCTGGGGTGCATCGGTTTCATGAACGCGGCGCTGGGTTTCCTCTTTGCCTTGGCCATTGGTGTGATCTCCTTTCGATTAATGAGTGAGGTCAATTGCACCGCACATCCCGTGCGGTTGGCGCAGAGAATGAGGCAACCAGAGGGAAAAGTCAATCCCCTGTCGGTAGAAACCGTTAATTTTCCCTCTGAAGATATCCACAGAGAGCTGTGACGGGACCTGTGGCCTGCCGAAGCTCTGAGAGAGAGAGAGAAGAAGGATTTGAAGAGGTATCCGTGCGGGAGAACTCAGCACGCCGTCGCTCGACGGGGCCGAAGCGCGGTCAGACCTTGTCTGCCTTGGGAGTCTTCTTTGGCATGAGGTTTTCAATAAACCGTTGCAGGCGCGCCTTGCCGGTCTGATCCATCTTGATAAATTCGACGCCCATATCCTCTCCGGCCGTCCAGATCACCCTGGCCCGGCCCACTTTCACCGGCTTCTTGTCGGTTGGAATATGCAGATCCAGTCTGATCGTCGAATCCATCTTGACGCCTGCGAGGCTTTCCAGGGCGCAGCCGGTGAGGGAGATGTTGAAGACGGTTCCCCGCCCGACACCAGACTGCCCTTCAAACGAAACGGGAGTTTTCACCCGTACGCGCCGGTCACGTGGTTCTTCCATAGCCCTCTCCTCTCCCCGGGACTGTGTTCCTGGCCTCCCTCTTCGGCCAGAGATGGGCTACTTGTCACGGGTAGAAACTTAGCCCTGCGTCAGGCGGAAGTCAAGGGACGTGACCGTCGCGGCCACGGGATCATAGAGAGCGGGATCCGTGGAGCCCCACGGCGTTACAGCCGTGGTCTCTCTGGTTTCTTCGGCGAAACCCGCCGAAGCATGTCCTCCTTCGCCAGGTCGCCGCCGCGCCATAGCCGCTTTGGCGACGGCGCGGCTTCGGAGGACACCCGCTGCGCATTCCTCCACGGCTTCACAGCCGTGGCTTCCTGCGTAGGCGGGTGAAAGTGGCCGGAAAATCCGCGGTGCGGCGCGAAGGAAGGAGCGCGATCAGGACTTGTCTGTGGGAGGAACCTTCGATTGAAGACTGGCGATATAGTCTTGCAGGCGCTCTTTGCTGGTCTGGTCGATGCTCAAAAATTCCACGCCGAAATCGTTGCCCGCCCTCCAGGTCACCCGGGCCCGGTCCACTTGCAGCGGACTCTTCTGGGACGGAATGTGCAGATAGAGTCTCATGGTGGCGTCCAGATCGACCGGCGTGTTGCTCCCGAGGCCACAGCCGCCGGGGGAGAGGTTAAAGGTGGTCCCCCGCCCGACCCCGAACTTGCCTTCGAACGACACAGGATCCTTGACCACCTCGCGCCGTTCCCGCCGTTTTTCCACCGAGGCCTCCTCTCGCCCACCGTCCTTACCGCAAACGGCGCCAAGACTAGACGTCGCCCGGCGGATAAGTCAAGGGAAGTCTGCCGAAGGGACCGCCTCCTACGAGTTATGTACGATGAGATACGAACGATGTAGACGTCGCAGCAGCGAATCCGCGATTTTACTGCCGTTCGGATCGGAGAACGGCTAGATATGCCAGCAGATCGGTGATTTCGTGGTCCATCAGGATATGTTTCTTCGCGAACATCCCCGTGCCGGGGTGGCCGAACTTGATGGACAGAAACCGCTGGGTCTCGTCCTGCGCTTTCAGCGCCGCGGCATTGCGCAGATCGGCCGGCTGCGGATTGAGCTTCGCGATCCCCTGCGTCAGAGCGTCCGACTCGTGCGGCCGCCTGCCGATATAGCCGTCCGTGCCGTGGCAGTAGGCGCAGCCGCCCCGGCCGTTGAAGATCGCTTTCCCCCTTGCCGCATCGCCGGCCGGCAGCGGAGGCACCACCGGCTCCTCCGCCCGCGCAGAAGCCGGCGCGATACCAGCCGCGCCGAGAAGAAGCGCTGCCATCAGAACCGTCCGCATCATGGGCTCATGATCGCATAGCAAGAACTGGAGCACAACGGAAAGGGCGCGGCGGAATCGAGCCTGTCCCGGATTATTTCTCTCCGCTACTTCGCCGCGTAGATGTGCTTGATCTCGCGGCTGGTCATTTCGCGCCAGTGGCCGGGCTCAAGGTCTCCCAGCGCCACCGGTCCGATCGCAATCCGGATGAGCCGCACCGTCGGGTGCCCCACTGCGGCCGTCATGCGCCGCACCTGCCGGTTCATCCCCTCGCGCAGCGTGATCCGCAGCCAGGCGGTCGGGACGGACTTGCGAAACCGGATCGGCACGGCACGGTCGGGAAACGCCGGCTCTTCCGGCAGCACCCGCACCTCCGCGGGCCTCGTGCGGATCCCCTTGAGCAGGACGCCCTGTCTCAGCCGCGTCAGCACCGCCTCGTCCGGCACGCGCTCCACCTGGGCCAGGTAGACCTTGGGGAGGTGATGCCGCGGGTCGGTGATGTAATGCGCCAGGGCGCCGTCCGACGTCAGCACCATCAACCCCTCGCTATCCTGGTCGAGTCGGCCGGCCGCATAGACCCCCGGCACCGTCACGAAATCGGCCAGCGTCGGCCGTCCCGCCGGATCGGTAAAGCACGGCAGCACCCCGTAGGGCTTATTGAAGACGAGCGTGCGGGATGTCGGCATGGGCGTTTCGCGTGGAGAGGTCTTGCCGATGATGGGGCTACGTTTCACCTTCTGCGAGATGCAAAAGAGATCAGCCACGCATTAGCGCAGCGAAAGGTAGGATAGTTCTAATTCATTCTCTCTGTAGAATGCTGCATTCGCGTTCCATCAAGATCCGCTGGGCCGCCTCCTTCGGCTTCCAGCGCTTGCCCCAACCAACCTTGTGCGGCTTGCAGAGAGCACAGGAGCGGCGCTTTCGCTTATACGTTTTGCGCATCGTGCGGCGAAGGGAATCTTATCGGAAGGCAAATACATCCATCTGGACGGACTTGACGGGCTTGGCTTCACCATGCACCATGCGGCGCACTTTTTCGGTCGTCGCCCGACTAAAGACGGGTTCCCCACAGTGCTCGCATACCATCGCTGGAATGTGTTCCACTCGAACGGATTTCCCGTCGATGTCGAAGACCTCGCTGATGAACTTTTCCTGTCCTTCAGTTTTGCCGCAGACGTGACACCGACACATGCGATTTAACCCCGGGGCTTGGCAAGCGGGAGGGACTCCGTCTCGACGCGCGAGAGATCGACAAGCTGGCTGGCATGGTCAATATCAATACCCACAATATGCCCGTCGGTATCGAAATCAATCACGACGCCGGGTGCGACTTCACGGACCTCGGCCCCGACCTTTTCTGAGAGGTCGATGTAGAGCGAGTCCGTGTCAGCATAGTAATGAAACTTCATGTCGTCACCCTTTGAAGTTCCGGTCAAAAAACGCGTTGTGCACCGTCATACTATCCTCTAGCGTCACCACGCGCAAGTATTGTCCTCGTTCGGCCACAAACAACCAGTAACGAACCCTCCCATCCGGCTGGATTTCCCGGCGCAGCGGTTCACGCAATGCCCGCTCACACCACTCGCGCCTGATATAAGGACGTTTTCGCAAAACCTGTTCGTCAAAATACCGTGTTGTCTTCACGCGTCAGCGATCCTCACAAAGAACAGCGAGGCGAAAGATTATCACAATTACGCTCGTGAAGGCGCAGGCTGGCCTTCTTACTTGTTGCCCGCCTCCGCACTAAGCCACGAGCGGATGCTCGTGAATGAATGGAACGCGGGTATCCGACGAAGCTTTAGCGAAGGCGAATATGCTACGGAGGGTTCCGCTTTCCCCAGACAAAAAGTACTCTGACCCCTAATTAGTGCGCAAGATGGCCAGGTACGCCAGCAGATCGGTGATGTCGCTGTCGAGCAGCTGAGTTTCCCTCGGGAACATCGCCGTGCCGGGGTGGCCGAACTTGATGGACGCGAAGCGTTGCGCGTCGTCCTTCGATTTCAGCGCCGCAGCGTTGCGCAGATCGGCCGGCTGCGGATCGAGTTGCGCGATCACCTGCGTGTGCGCATCGGACTTGCGCGGCCGCCTGCCGATGTCGCCGTCCGTGCCGTGGCAGTAGGCGCAGCCGCCCTTGCCGTGAAAGATCGTCTTCCCCCGCGCCGCATCGCCGGCCGGAGGCGACGCCACCGGCTCCTCCGCTCGCGCAGAAGCCGGCACGAAACCAACCGTGCCGAGAAGAAGCGCTGCGATCAGAATCATCCGCTTCATGACGTCATGATGTCATAGCGGGAACCGGAGCACCACGGGACGAGCGAGTCGGAAGGGAGAATGGCCCCGACGGCTCCTCTCAATCCGGAATTCTCCAGTGCCGCCCCTCGCGCGCAAGCAGGTCGTCGGCCTCGGCCGGCCCCCAGCTTCCCGCCTGGTACAGGGGCACCCCCTTGGGGGGAAGCCCTTTCCAGACCTCCAGGATCGGCTCCACGACACCCCACCCCGCTTCCACGTTGTCGGCCCGCTGAAAGAGCGTGGCGTCGCCGACCAGGCAATCGTGCAGCAGCGTCTCGTAGCCGGTGCTGGGCTCATTGCCGAAATATTTGGCGTACTGAAATTCCATGTCCACCTTGCCGACGCGCACGGCCGGGCCCGGGATCTTGGCGTCAAAACGCAGCGAGATCCCTTCGTCCGGCTGGATGCGGATGATCAACAGATTCGGCGCCAGCTGTTCCGTCGCCGTTTGCCGGAACAGCATGAAGGGGGCCCGTTTGAACTGGATCGCGATCTCGGTCACGCGCCTGGGCAGGCGCTTGCCGGTACGCAGATAAAAGGGCACGTCCGCCCACCGCCAACTGTCGATCAACAGTTTCATGGCCACGAAGGTCTCCGTGTCGGAGTCCGGCGCCACGTAGGGTTCCGCGCGATAGGCCGGCACCGGCTTCCCCGCCACCTTCCCCTCCGCATACTGTCCGGCGACGACGGCGCGCAGCACCTCCACCGGGTGAAACGGAAGAATCCCCCGCGTCACCTTCACCTTTTCATCCCGCACTGCATTGGCGTCGAACGAGTTCGGCGGCTCCATCGCAATCAAGGCCACCAACTGCAGCAAATGGTTCGCCACCATGTCCCGCAGCGCCCCGGCCGCGTCGTAATACCGCCCGCGGTGCTCCACCCCGAGACTTTCCGCCACCGTCACCTGCACATGGTCGATATACCGCCGGTTCCAGACCGGCTCGAAGATGCCGTTGGAAAACCGGAAGACCAGGATGTTCTGCACCGTCTCCTTCCCCAGGTAATGATCGATCCGGTAGATCTGGTTTTCCTGCAGCACCCTGGAGAGCTCGTAATTCAGCGCCCGCGCCGACGCCAGGTCCGAGCCGAACGGTTTCTCAATGATCACGCGCCGCCACGTCCCCTCGCGCTGGGCCGTCAGCCCGCGCATCCCCAGCTGGCGGACGATCTCGGAGAAAAACTGCGAGGCTGTGGCCAGGTAGAACAGATAATTGCCGCCGGTCTGATGCCGGTTGCTCACCTCCTCCAGGAACTCCTGCAGCCGCCGGTAGGCCAGGGGATCGAGGAAATCCCCCGTCACGTAATAGACCCGCTGGATAAACGACTCCCACACCGCGCGATCCATCGGGCCCGCGAGATGCTCCGTGATGTCCTTGCTAAGCTTGGCCCGAAAATCCTCCGTCGACATCGGCGTGATCGCCATCCCCACGATGGCGAACTGCTCCGGCAGATGATGGCCGACCATCAGGTGGTACAGCGCGGGAATCAGCTTCCGCTTCGTCAGATCGCCGTCTGCCCCGAACACCACGATGGTGCTGGGATCGTGCGCCTCCCCGCCGTCATGTGTATGCATTCATGGTGCTCCCGTGTGAATTGAGTGGATCGCCCGGTCCGGCGCAGCGGCCGGCAGCAGAAGACCGTGCGCATTGTATACCCTCTCCCGCATGCGGGGAAGATATGGAAGTGGGGACTGGCTCCGCCGTCTGCGGCGGTGCCTGTCCCCGTTCAAACTCATTTTCCGGTCTGCAGAGATCCGATACGGCGCAAAAAGGTACGCAGCCCCTGATGCGCAGATGATAGAATGGCCGGGCTTGGTCCTCACAAAAGACACACCGTGGACCGGTCTTATCAGTCCGCAGCAGGAGGTTGAGCCATGCTGAAGACCAGGGGCTATGCGACCGAGGGCCCCACCTCGAAACTCGCGCCCTTTACCTTCGAGCGGCGCGAGCCGGGACCGCACGATGTGCTCATTCAGATCGCCTATTGCGGCATCTGCCATTCCGACATCCACCAGGCCCGCGACGAATGGGGCGGCGCCATTTTCCCCATGGTGCCGGGCCATGAAATCGTCGGGCGCGTCACCCGCGTCGGCGCGAACGTGACACGCTTCAAAGTCGGCGACCCGGCCGCCGTCGGCTGTTTCGTGGACTCCTGCCGGACCTGCGAGAGCTGCCGCAACGGCGAGGAACAGTTTTGCGAGGTCCACACGGCCTTCACCTACAACGGCACGGAAATGGACACCAAGACCCCGACCTTCGGGGGTTATTCTTCGCAGATCGTCGTGGATGAACGCTACGTCCTCACGATTTCGCCCAAGCTGCCGCCCGCCAACGTGGCCCCGTTGCTCTGCGCCGGCATCACCACCTACGCCCCGCTCCGGCAATACGAAGCGGGGCCGGGCCGGATGGTCGGCGTCGTCGGCCTGGGCGGGTTGGGCCACATGGGCGTGAAGCTGGCGGCCGCCATGGGCGCCGAGGTCACCGTCTTCACCACCTCGCGATCCAAGGAGCGGGACGCCCGCCGTCTGGGCGCGCACCAGGTCGTCGTGACGACCGAGCCGGGTGCTCTTGACCCGCTCGCCAACCGGTTTCACATGATCCTCGACACCGTCTCCGCGCCGCACGACATCAACGCCTATCTCAACCTGCTCCGCCGCGACGGCACGCTGGCGCTCGTGGGGGCCCCGCCCCAGCCGCTGGCCGTCCAGCCCTTTCAGCTGATCATGAAACGACGCGCCCTGGCCGGCTCGCTCATCGGGGGCATGCGCCAGACCCAGGAGATGCTGGATTTTTGCTCGGCAAAAAACATCACGGCCGACGTGGAGGTCATTCCCATGCAGCAGGTCGACACGGCCTACGAGCGGACGATCAAGGGCGACGTGCGCTACCGCTTCGTCATCGACATGAATACGTTATGACGGGACGGACTCGCCAAGCCGCCGCCGTCAGTTGCGGGGGCATGGCTCTCGTGCTGCTGCTCATGGCCCTGGCCGGATGCGCGCAACCAGCGCCCCTCCCCCCGGCACCGCCTCCCCCGACCACGGCCGGGATCGCGTCCGTGGACTATTGGAAAGACGTGCAGCCGATCTTCGAACGGCGCTGTGCCGTCTGCCACGGCTGTTACGACGCACCCTGCCAGCTCAACCTGACCGCCTACGAAGGCGTGGCGCGGGGGGCGAACAAGAAGCTCGTCTACGACAGCGCGCGGCTCCGGTCCGCGGAGCCGACCCGCCTGTTCGAGGATGCCCGGTCGGTCGAGGAGTGGCGCAAAAAAAACTTCTTCCCCGTCCTGAGCGAACAGGCGAACCAGACCGTGGAGGCGCGCCGGGCCGGCGTGCTGGCGCGCATGCTGGCGCTCAAGCGGGCCCATCCCCTGCCCGTGGAGAAGGTCCTGCCCGAGACCTTCGACCTGTCCTTGTACCGTAACCAGCAATGTCCCACGGAATCCCAGTTCGACGCCTTTGCCGGCAAGAACCCGCTCTGGGGCATGCCCTACGGCCTGCCGGGAGTGACCGAATCCGAACACGAGACCCTGATCCGGTGGATCGAGCAGGGCGCCCCCTACCGGGAACCGGACCCTGCGCCGCCCGCCTACGGCGAGCGCATCCGGGAATGGGAGGCGTTCTTCAACGGCGAGTCGCCCAAGCACCGGCTGATGAGCCGCTACCTCTACGAGCACCTGCACCTCACCCATCTCTATTTTGACGAGCTCCCAGACCGGCAATGGTTCCGCCTCGTGCGCTCCCGCACGGCGCCGGGCCAACCGATAGACCTGATCGCCACGCGCCGGCCCTATGACGACCCGGGCGTCTCCCGCGTCTACTATCGCCTCGAGCCGGTGCGCGCCAGCCTCCTGGCCAAGACCCACATCGCCTATGCGCTCGGCCCCGCGCGCAAGCAACGCCTGACCGAGCTGTTCCTCGACGCGCCCTACGAAGTCCGAGACCTGCCCTCCTACGATCCGGACGTCGCCTCCAACCCCTTCGTGGCTTTCCGCAGCCTGCCGGTCCGCTCGCGCTACAAGTTTCTGCTCGACGACGCCCATGCCTTCGTCATGCAGTTCGTGAAGGGGCCCGTCTGCCGCGGGACGGTCGCGCTGGACGTGATCGAAGAGCGGTTCTGGATCTTCTTCGTGAACCCGGACAGCCCCACTCTCGACCGGAGCGAGGAATATGAGGCGCGCACGAGCCAGCACCTCTACCTGCCGACCTCGGAAGGGGCGACCCGGCTGGGGCTCCTGTCCTGGATGAAGTACTCCCGCATGCAGAACGAGTACCTCCAGGCCAAGCAAGCCCATCTCGAAGCCCTGCACTTGAAAGACGAAACCTCCGACCTGACCTTCTTCTGGGACGGAGGGGGGCAGAACCCTAACGCAGCCCTCACCATCTTCCGCCATGCCGACAGCGCCTCCGTCGCGCAGGGCTTCGTCGGCGAGAACCCGAAAA
>MHEU01000020.1:20682-28333 GCA_001805245.1 Nitrospirae bacterium RIFCSPLOWO2_02_FULL_62_14
AGCGGGTCTACTACCTGCTGGTCGCCGGCTTCGACGTCTACGGCTTCGCGGGGCACCAGCTCGATACGCGCCTCTACATGGATTTCCTGCGCATGGAGGGGGAATTCAATTTCCTGGTGCTGCTCCCCAAGCAGCTGCGGGAAAAGGAGCGGGACTTCTGGTACCGGGACGCGCACCAGTCGGTCAAAGAGTATGTCTACGGCAGCCGCATTCAATATAATCAGGAAAGCGGCATCCCCTACAAGACGGACAATCCCAAAAAAGAGCTCTTCGACCTGCTGCGCCGGCGGCTCGCCGGGGCGCTGAACCACGCCTACGATCTCCAGGGCGAACCGGACGCGGAGCTGCGCGCACAGCTGTCCGAACTGGCAAAGCTCAAGGGGAAGGCCCTGCAATGGCTTCCCGAAGCCACGGTGCTGACCATCACTGATGGGGCGGGAGCGGAGGTGCGCCAGGACCGCATCTACACGCTGGTGCACGAGCTCGGGTACAGCAATATCGCTTCGCTCCTCAACCCGGAGGCCCGCCGTCTGCCGGATGAAGACGCCCTCACCGTCGCGCGGGGTTTCATCGGCGCCTACCCCAACGCCTTCTACCGGGTGGCTCGGGCACAGCTGCCCGAGTTCATCGCGGCCGTCTCCGGCCTCGTAAGCGAAGCGGACTACCGAAAGCTGGCGGATCGTTTCGCCATACGCCGCACCAGCCGGGACTTCTGGTCGCACAGCGACAAGCTCCACAAGGCCTACCGCGAGAGCGCCCCGATTGAATCAGGGCTCTTCGACTACAACCGGCTGGAGAATCGCTAGGGAAGGGGACAGGCTCCGCCGTATTTGGGGACTGGCTCCGTTGACTGCCCCTCGATTGGACTCGGCGTCCTGAGCCTGTCGAAGGACAGCGGTGCCTGTCCCCGTTCACCTGTTCCGGTATTTTTAGAGAGGAAGGCGCGGCAGGCTTTTTACTTTTTACTTCCCGTAGGGGCTGCTCAGCGGCCGGAACGGCGTGTCGGGATTGTAGCGGTTGATGGGATTCAGCGGTCTGTTCTAGCCCCGTTTTGCTCCCTGGCTAAACACCTCTTCGAGCACTTCGAGAATTTTTCTCTCAACCAGATCGGTCGTGATTTCAGAGAGCGCGTAACTGCCTCGCGATCCCGCAAAGTCGCTCTTGTGCTGGGACGGCGTGCTCGCTTGAATCGAAACGGTCGTGTGCCCCGTGTGGCAGAAGGACACCAATGCCGTGTTTTCGGGGACGTAGGCGGAACTGGGCACGCCCCCGATCGTGACGCGCAGGGTGATTTTGGCATCCCGCTTGCTGCGCTCGTCGCCGACTTCGGAGATTTCAACCGCATGGCCCTTGGCCTTCAGCTGGTTGCCGATATCCTCCAACGCCGGACGAATGATCTCCGTCCGGACGCGCTTGAACTCCAGGTAGAAGGCTTCCGCCTCGGTTTGCTGCCGGTCTCTGGCATCCCTGGATTTCGCCAGCTTCTGTTCAAAGTTCTGCATCAGGGCTTGCAGCTGTGAGCCGTTTTCTTCTTTCATGGGGCATCTCCTTCAGTCGTGCGTGGCGCTAGCGGTCCGGCGGGCGGTTCAGCGGCCGGAACGGCGTGTCGGGATTGTAGCGGTTGATGGGATTCGTCGGATTGTCGGGATTGAACTGATTGATCGAATTGAACGGATTGTTGGGATTGTAGCGGTTGATCGGATTCGCCGGGTTGCCGGGGTCGAACTTATTGACCGGATTGAACGGGTTGTCGGGCGCGTAGGCCTGCGCCGGGTTCAACGGATTGTCCGGCCGGTACTGGTTGATCGGGTTGAAGATGTTGTAGTCCCGCTCGTACTTCTGGTCGAAACCGGTCTCAGCCCACGCAGCGGATGCCGTCATCAGCGCCACACACACGACCAGTGTCCATCGCATGGCCGACCTACGGGTGTGTTGGTTGTTGGGCATGTTCCCTTGCGTTCATTGTACTGCATCCCTTCCACCCCTGCACGGGTCGGCCCGGGGATGGACGGTGGCGGGCGCGGAGCGTCAGGAAGACTCCATGGAGCCTGTCTTCCGGACGCCCCTCATCCCTCGATCAACGCAAGAACCCTAGCCTACCTTGATCTCGATGGATTTCGGTTTCGATTTCTGGGATTTCGGAAGATGCACCTGGAGCATCCCGTCTTTGTAGTCAGCAAACACCTTGCTCCCATCCGCATCCTCTGGCAGCGAGAAGCTGCGCACGAAGCTTCCGGAGGCGCGTTCGATCCGATGATATTTTTTCCCTTTTTCATCCTTCTCGAATTTCCGTTCGCCTGAAATCACCAGGACATCGTTCTCCACCGTGAGTCGCACGTCCTCTTTCTTCATTTCCGGCAACTCGGCCTTGATGAGATATTCCGTCTCATCCTCCGCAATGTCCACCAGCGGCGACCACTGGGCCACCGTCAGGGCTTCCTTTCCCCCGTCACCCGTCGCCTCCCGAATTCCAAACATCGTCGCCAACCGGCTTTCCAATTCATCCCGGTCGTTGAAAGGATTCCACCGAGTTTTGAAGGGGTCCCATCGTACCAGTGTGTTCATGGCTTCATCTCCTTGTCGATATAGCAGTTAACGTTCAGCACCCTCATGGTTCGTTTCACATCGATCTGCCGGCGCCGACCAGTTGCTGTTCCGCCTGCAACCAGTCCTCCAAGGCCCGGCCATCCTGCCGTCCCCGTTGCTCATACAGTTCGTAGGCGCGTTGCGATATGCGGTCTGGATGTGCCTCAGCACGCCATGCGGGCTGCGCAGCGGGGCCTGTCTGCGCACGGCCAGGACCGGCCTGAGACGCGGCGGCCGGCGTGGCTCGCCTGACGGTGGTTTTCTTGCTCATCATACTCTCCTCATTGAAACCCTATGCTCTGTCGTCCGTCGACACCACGTAGAGTGGATATCGACGGACGAAGAGTTTGTGTGTCCTGCGAGTAAGACCTTAGGCCTTCTCCTTCACCGTGAGATCGTTCGTCACGGACTTCACACCGGGGACCTGCCAGACGATCCACGACGCCTGGGCGCTGGTCATGAGGTCCTGCACCTCGCCGCTCAGCGAGACCACGCCCGCATTCGTCTGCGCACGAATACCGGCTTTCTTCAGATCGGCGTTGTTCGCAATCTGCGCATTGACCCGCGTCGTAATCGCAGCGTCCTTGTCATCGGTCGCCTCGCGCTTGGCCGGGGGCACCACCTGCAAGTCGTTCTTCACACTCTTGACCCCGTCGATCCCCTTGGCAATCCCTTCCGCCGCCAGCTTCGCGTCGCTGGAATCAACCTTGCCGCGGATCGTCACCTGGCCCTGTGCGCTCTCGACCGTGATCTCGCTCCCCTTGATTCGCGCATCAGAAAACAGCGCAATCTGGGCCTTCGCCGTCAGATACGCGTCATTGATCGGCGTCTTCTCATCGGCCTTGCCCATCGCGTGCATCGAGCCCGCGATAAGAACTCCACCGATTACCAGAGCCGCGCAGAATGTCAGTACAGTACGTGTCGTCATGTGTGTGTCTCCTTAACCGAGTGAACCGAAATGTGAAACTGTGTCGTCAAACGTTGCTCGCGGATCGCGCCCCTTACGGAGTCTTTTCCACCGCGACTGCCGGCGCCGGCTTCTCATGCCACCGGTCCGCCCACTTCAGGAGTTCGTCCTTCTTCTCGCCGTACAGTTCCTGGACCTTGCCGATAAACTTGTCGTAATTCCCTTCGATCTGCAGCAGATCGGCATCGGTAAACTTGCCCCACTGCTGTTTCAGTTCGCCTTTGAACTGCGTCCATTGCCCCTTGAGTTGTTCAGCATTCATCGGATCTTCCTCCTCATGTTAAGTATCGAAACCCCGTCATCACGTTGGCGTCAGGTCATCACGCCGGAAACCGTCGGACAACCCGACTTCTCCCGTCACGCAACTTTCACCGTGCGCCCCGTGACCAGATGGATCGCGACCAGGATCACCCCGATCAGGAACAGGATCCAGGAAATCTGGACCGCCACCGCGGATACCCCGGCGAGATTCAGGGCGCCGGCAATCAAGCCGACCACCAGAAACACCAGTGCATAGTAGAGCATGGTTCACTCCTCTCTATGGAATGCGAGTATGAGTTGAACAGTCCCCTGGAGCAGGGCTGAAGTCCAGGCCGCTTCCATCAGCAGACCATGACACCAGACAGGCACGAGTCAGAGAAACCTGGCGCACAAGCGGCGGAGACTGGGGAATCGGTCACGCTGGGAAGGATCGGGAAGCGCGAGGATAGGACAGTCGGCGGAGCTTCACACCTGACGGACACACACTGGGCGCAATGGGTCTATAAGTCAATCACTATAAATTGGGGCCTGGATAGTTCAACGATTCAAGCACGTTGCAACGCGCAAGGGAGGAGCTTTTCACTTTCTGCGAGGAGCGGAGGTCAACTAGGCGTCAAGCGGCTCCAGGCAGCGAGGACTGTCGTTTCGGGGGCTGTTGACCGCCTTGCTGACAGCGTAAGCCTCCATGTCTTGATCCGGATAAGGCTTCTGCAAGACCTGAAGAGCATCGGCCGGCCTGGTGGCAGGGTCCAGCCAGAGGCTGTAATCCTGGAGAGTCAGGATCACCGGCATCCGGTTATGGATGGGCTTCATCAGCTCATTGGCCTCCGTCGTGATAATGGTGCACGATTCGATCGGCTCCCCGTCCTTCGGCTCCCACCGGTCCCACAGCCCGGCGAAGGCAAAGGGGCGGCGATCTCGCAGGCGAATGTACATCGGCTGCTTCTGCCTGCCCTCCTGCTGCCATTCGTAAAATCCGCTGGCTGGAATCAAGCACCGTCGCGTACGAAATGCCGAGCGAAAGGCGGGCTTCTCCGCCACGGTCTCGGCCTTGGCGTTGATGGTCGAGTAGACAATCTTGGGATCCTTGGCCCAGGACGGAATCAGGCCCCAGCGCAGCCGGACCAACTCGCGCTGCGCGCTGTCCGGCTTGAGTCGCACCACGGCGACATCCTGCGAGGGAGCGATGTTGTAGCGGGGCTTGAACAGGGATGGATCTAAAAACTCGGCATGAAACTGCCTGACAAGTTCTTCGAGCGTGGCTTGCAGCGTGTAGCGCCCGCACATGGCGGCAAACTAGGCCGACCGTGGGAAGGAGTCAAGAGATGCACGGAGGCGGCGCTACTGGAACTCGAGGCACAGTTTCATCCAATCCGATTCGCCGCTTTCCACCTTCTCGACCTTGAGCCCGAGGCGGTGCCCCTTGCTCTTTTTCTGGAGGTCCACCAATCGGATTCGCAGCACGATCGTTTCAAGAGATTCGTCCGCAGGTTGACGGGTGGGAGGAATATGGATACGGGTTTCGCCCTTGATGAGGTCGCCCGCCTCTGGCAGGAGGACGGCAATGCCGCTTTTGGACGCATCGATGACTTTGCCGCTCGCCAGGCGATCTCCACACTCGATCTGGCAGGATGTGTAGATCTTCCGCCTCTGAACTATCCGTCGCTCTTCAGCCATGTTGGCAACCCCCACCCAGTCCCCGATTGTTTGTCCCTGCCGGGAATTACTGTATCGCAGTTGATACGATTACACCAGACCGGATGAGAAACCAATGCAAGCGGGGATGAAGGTGTCAGGAACCTTTTTCCTCGATATCAAAGAATGGTTCCTGACACCTTGCTCAGTTCGACACCTGTTTCATTACCCTTGGTACTTGAACGAGACTTTCACTTTGGCGCGGTAGGTTTCCACCTTGCCGTCCTTCAGATGCATATCCAACTGGACGACCTCGGCAATCCGGAGATCGCGCAGATGCTGTCCCGCGCGCTCGACGGCCGCCGCCGCCGCCTTCTCCCACGACACCGTGCTCGTGCCCACCAACTCGATTATTTTATAGACGCTATCCGGCATGATGCCCCCTTGGTCAAATGTGGATTGGATAATCTCGTCGCACGCAAGAATCTGACGTGACGCAAAGACTAGGCCGACCACAGGGAGAGAGTCAAGAGCGGGGACTGGCTCCGCCGTCCGCCCCTCGATTGGACTCGGGGTCCTGAGCCTGTCGAAGGACGGCGGTGCCTGTCCCCGTGCTCTTACGGAAATCGAGATTGTCCCCATTTTATTCTTCACGTTGGAAGCGCGGCGAAAGAGCGAGGGGCCTTATTGTCTTCGCCGGATACGACCATGACGCAGCACAATATAATCACCAGCCAGCCGTGCTCATTTTTCTGCGATTAAATTCAGAACAGCCTTTGGAAGAGTGCCGCGAGCGTTCGCGGGGAACCGGGCAAGAATAACGCCGCCGGATGGTTGTTTGTTGGCATAGACGAGCTGACCGAAATCCTTGTCCTCGGTCAGCAGCACGCGATTCTCTCTCGTCGCAAGAGCCAACACGTTATCGTCGTCTGAGCGTGGAGCGACCTCAGCAATGGCCAGCACATCATGGCCGGCGGCACGAAGGGCCCGCACGACTGCAAAATCGCAGCTTTCGTCCGCAAGAAACCGCACCGGTCAGCGCGTGGCCCGTTTCCTGG
This sequence comes from Nitrospirae bacterium RIFCSPLOWO2_02_FULL_62_14, assembly GCA_001805245.1. GTDB lineage: Bacteria > Nitrospirota > Nitrospiria > Nitrospirales > Nitrospiraceae > 2-02-FULL-62-14. The sequence continues at coordinate 27,190 of MHEU01000020.1, forward strand.
CAGGAGAAGGTCCCACGAGAACCGTTTCCTCGTGAGCCACAGTGTCGGCGGCGTAACCAATGGCAGCCTGGATGTCCGCACGGGTAAGGCGCGGGTAGGCGTCAAGCAGGTCGTCCTCGGTGGCTCCCTCGCTCAGCTTGCGCAGAATCAGCTCGACGGGAATGCGTGTCCCTCGGATGATGGGCTTGCCCATCATGACTTTGGCGTTGATTTCGATTCGATCCGTGATCGTCATGCCAAAATCATAAGCCGGGCCATCGGCATTGTCCAGTCCGGAGCCGCTTCTCAGTCGGAAATGGAGGACGGCCCCGCGTGATCTCCCCTCCTGCCTATGCAGCCGTTTGCTTGACCCGAATATCGACGGTCACGCCTGCCTGGCTCAGCATCGCGATGAGCGTATCCACGCTGAACAACCCGATCTTGCCCCGGACGAGATCGCTGATTCGGGGTTGCGTCACGCCGAATCGCTCCGCCGCCTGCCGCTGCGTGAGGCGCTGCGCACGGATGTATTTCTCCAGCTCGACCATGAGCATCGCCCGCATCTTGAGATTGGCGGCCTCCTCACGGCCAAACCCGAGGTCGCGAAACACATTGCCTGTACCCCTTTTGAGCTTCATAAGACATGTCTTCTCTATAAACGAAAGCATATACAAGAACTTATATGCGCGTTAAGTCGGCAGGTGAGGTGGTGGAAGGAAGGCGGTCTGAAAAGCGGATGGAGGGAATGAAAGCACATGAAATTGTTCTCTGACCCCAATTTCTCGCTCCAGCATTATCGTGTTGATCCCATATTGGGATCATGCTACAGTAACCCGTGCGCATTCTTGCCAAACGGGCCCTCCGCGAGTTCTGGAAACGGCATCCGACAGCGAAAGGTCCCTTGGAAGCCTGGCATCAAGAGGTGGCACGAGCCGACTGGGCCACACCCTCGACCGTGAAGCTCCAGTTTCGGTCGGCGAGCGTGCTGCCGGACAATAGGGTGGTGTTCAATATTGCGGGCAACCGGTATCGATTAGTGGCGAAGATCAATTACCCGTACCGCGTGGTATATATTCGTTTCATCGGAACCCATGCAGCCTATGACTCCGTCGATGCCACGACGATCTAACGATACGGAGGCATTATGACGATTGCTCCAATCAAG
>MHEU01000021.1:0-16468 GCA_001805245.1 Nitrospirae bacterium RIFCSPLOWO2_02_FULL_62_14
CGGTCGAGGCGCCGGCGGCGACGTGGCCGCCCTGGTCGAGCGCCACGGCGCCGACCGTCTCGCGTCCGAACACCTCGCCCGCTTTCAGCCTGGCAAATAACTCGAGGGTTTTCCCGGCCGACGGCTCCAACCGGCCGTGCGCCCGACGCGCGGCCCGTGACGCTGAGCGTTGCGCGGACGTCGGAGGCGCCTGGCGCTCCAGCTTGAACCGCCGCGCGAGGAGTTCGACCGGCTCGCCGGCCATCAGCACGTGCGCGGTCTCTTCCATGACGAGCCGGGCGGCGGTGATCGGATGGCGGAGACCCTGGATGGACGCCACGGCGCCGGCGCGCAATGTTTCCCCTTCCATGATGGAGGCATCCATGCAACGCGCGCCATCGAGTTGCAGCTTCGAGCCTGTCCCGGCGTTGAACAGGCCGGAGGCTTCCAGGAGGCGGATCGCCGCCTCCACCGCATCGAGCGCTGGGGCCCCGCGTTGCATGAGTTGATGCCCGGCCCGCAACGCATCGGCCAGAAACCGGCGCTGGCCGCCGGTCATGGCCCGCGTGCCGGCTCCACCGTGGGCGAGGATGACAGGACGTTTTGTCATAAAGTCGTAAAGTCCAAAGTCGGCGTGGCAGGAGTCGTCAAGTCGTAAAGTCTGAAAGTCTTCAAGTCAACGGCTCAAACAACGACTTTATGACTTGATAGACTTGAAGACTTTCTGACGTTCACTTCAGTTGAGAAGGATGTCCTTCACCTTACGGTAGGAGGGGTTCTGCATGCGTTCGAGATCGCCCCGGACAAAGCCAAGCCCTGCCACGCACAGTTCGAAGTTGTCGGACAGCTTCAAAAAGAGTGGTGTGTGCGTGCCGGAGCCTCCCTCGCACCGGGCGACGATCCCGTAGGAACGCTTGCCGGTTTTGACGTAATCCACCAGGAAGTCCTGATGGTAGATCATGCTCGCGGACTTGAGCCGCGTGAGGTATTCCGGGAAGAGACCGGCCATGAACAACGTGAAGTCGCCGATGTGGCGATGGACGTCCTGCTCGCGGTCCGGCGAACGCGCGTCGAGCAGCACTTCGGATTCGTACAGCAATTCAACGACGGTCTCGAGGCGTTTGCCGCGCTGACCGCGGATCTTGAACAGCTGGTCGGTGCGCGCGAATTCGACGAGCAGGTTGGAGAGATACTCGGTGACGTTCTGATCCGGCCAGCCCAGCGTCTCGACAAAGCGCCGCTCGGTCAGGGCGCCGAACAGCCGTCTTAGCGGATGGTGCTCCGAGATCCGGGCTTCCATGGTCTCTCCTCAGATCACAAGGCAGTGGGCGAAGTATGCCAGCCTCTGCCCATTCTGGCAAGCGCCCTTCTTATTACCCCCACAAATGTTGTCTGATCCCAGGATGTTCAAAAAGGTTGCTGTCACACCCGCCCCGCCCCACGCGCACCAAGACGCGCGTTTTCCCCGTGGCTTGGCCGCAGCAAGCGAAAACCTAAATGTACTGTTGCAACTGAGTACGTCGGAGGGCGCACGGCGCGACGAATAAGGAGCGCCGCGTTTGTGCGCGCCGCCGAGTTGGTGAGGCGGCCGGGGCTATGGAAGCGAGCGAGAACGCCGCTGGAGGACTTTTTCAACATCCTGTTACGCGGCTGTCCAGCACGAAGGTCACCGGGCCGTCGTTTACCAGATCGATTTTCATGTGCGCCCCGAAGACGCCGGTTTCCACGGTCAGATCCGTCGTCCGTCGCAGCTGCTCGACGAATTGCTCGTAGAGACGCTGGGCCATAGACGGGTCGGCGGCCTGGTCGAACCCGGGCCGGCGGCCCTTGCGCGTATCGCCCAGCAAGGTGAACTGGGAAACGGCCAGCACTCCGCCGCCGATCTCGGCCAGCGAGCGGTTCATCTTGCCGGCCTCATCGCTGAAAATCCTGAGCGCCGGGATCTTTTCGACGAGGTAGGCGAGATCGGATTCCGTATCGCCCTTGGCGACGCCGAGCAGGACGACCAGCCCGGCCCGGATCTGCCCGACGATTTTCCCATCCACTTCCACCGAGGCGCGTGTCACGCGCTGGATGACGGCCTTCATGCTTTAGTCATCAAGTCGTAATGTCTTAAAGTCTGAACGTCTTGGAGTCAGAGACTTGATGACTTTCGGACTTTTCGACTTTACGACTCCCCCATCAGACTTTACGACGAAGTTGCGACAGCGTGCCTTCCAGATCGAGGAGCTTTCGTTTGACCGCGAGCCCGCAGGAAAATCCCCCCAGCGAAGCGTCATGGGCGACCACCCGGTGGCACGGCACAATCAAGGGAACGGGATTGGCGCCAAGCGCGTTGCCCACGGCCCGTGCATACCGCGTCCCGCCGATCTTCGACGCAATCCACCGGTAGGAGCGCACGCGGCCGAAGGGAATCCGCAGCGCGGCCTGCCAGACTTTTCTCTGAAACGAGGTACCGCCGGACAGATCGACGGGAAAATCGAGCGCGCGGGACCTGCCCGCGAGATAGCGCCGCACCTGCCGCTGAGCGTCCCGCAACATCGCGCGGGTCGCATCAGCCGGATGGCCGTTGCTCGACACCCCGGACCGCAGCGCCCGTTCGACGGCGTGGCGGGACGGTTTTGCCAGCACGATTGCGCGCACGCCGTTCGCCGACACGGCCAGACCCGTCCAACCCCATCGTGTCCTGAAGATAGCGTGAGGCGTCAGGCGTGAAACGTGAGACGTTGGCTTCTCCGTAATCTTCTTGTTTTTCATCCCTCACCCCCATAACAGATTGAACGAGCCCCTTTTGATCATGTGGACTCCATTCCGAGCGGGGACAGCAACTGTCTTGACTGTCAAGCACGCAGAAGCGCCCCTGCGTGCTCAGAGGCACGCATGCCACAACTGACGGACCAGAGATCCAGGCTCCCCAATTCTGTGTCCCAGCCTTGCGATGCGGGCTCAATGGCCCACGCAACTGTTCGGGCTTGTTCAGAATGTAGACGTGATGACCCGCGCTGTCCCACGGTCTTTGAAGACCTCGGCCCCATCGGTCTGTCACGTCTGGGTTGCCTGAAGACATATCGTGAACGAACACGGAACTAAGATACAAGGCCTATCGGCGGTCTGTCCCCGCCCACACTTTCCCTCATTCGAGCGGCGGGCCGGTCTGCCTTCGACTGCGCGCACTCATCCCTATTCTTACGAGTGCGGTTTGGTTTCCTCCAACTGCGCGCGTCCATCGAGCACATTCCGATCGTGCGCGATGCGCGAGCAAGGAGGAAACCAAGACGCCAACTCGTTCCCTCCTCCCCCGTTCTGCGAGCACGGAAGGCAGACCGCACGCCACGCTCGGCTCTCATCGCGCGCGGTGCGCGAGCACAGGCCCGGTTCAGGCGCCCGTTTTCCCGATCTTCCTGCGCACCAGCCCCCAGCACACGTCCAACTCCTCCGACCGCAGCAGGGCGTGCACGCCCACATAGCCCGTCACGCTCAACCCGATGCCGACCGCCAGCAAAACGGTCTTGCCCGTCCATTCTCCGTCATGCGTCCACACCTCGGCGCCGGCCACCCAGAGGCAGACCAGGATCAGGGGTGCCGTGGCGCAGGCCGTGCGCATCGCCGACTGCCCGACCGAGCGCCAGTCCACGCCGCCCAGCCTCCGGTTCAGCACCGCGATCAGGACGCCGACGTTGAGCATCGACGCGAGCGCGGTCGCCAGCGCCAGGCCGGCGGATTCGAGCCGGTCCATCAACAGGATCGACAAAGCGATATTGGCGAGCACCGCCCCTCCCGCGACCAGCGCCGGGGTGACGGTGTCCTGCAGCGAGTAAAACGCCGCCACAACGATCCGCACGCCGGCAAACGCCCAGAGGCCGACGGCATAGCACAGCACGGCCGTCGCCGTGGCCGCCGTATCCGCCGCCGTGAACGAGCCGTGCTCGAAAAACAGGTGCACGATCGGCTGCCGGAGAAGAATCAGTCCCAGCATCGCGGGCAGGATGATGAAGAAAATCATCCGCAGACCGAAAGCCAGCGTGCCGCGCAATTCGTCCAATGCGCCGCGCGCCGCCTGCGCGGAGAGCGTGGGCAGGATGGCGGTCGCCAGCGCCACGCCAAAGATGCCGAGGGGAAACTGGATGAGCCGCATCCCGTAAAACAGATAGGTCGGGCCTCCGGCGAAGAACGAGGCCAGGATGGTGCTGACCGTGATGTTGATCTGCGTCACCGAGAGGCCGAGCAGCGACGGCACCATCAGCGCGCCGATGCGCCTGACGCCGGGGTGCCAGGGCTGGAACCGCCAGCCGAACACCATGCCGCGAAGGGCCAACCCCGGCAGTTGCATTGCGAACTGCGCCGCGCCGCCTGCGACGACCCCGATGGCCACGCCGAAAATCGGTTCCGGGAAAGTGGGCGCGAGAAACAACGCGCAGCCGATGATGAACAGATTGAAGAACACCGGCGAGAACGCAGGCGCGGCGAAGGCGCGCAATGAGTTGAGAATGCCCATGGCCAACGCCGCCAGGCTGATGAACAGCAGGTAGGGAAACATGATCCGCGTCAGCAGCGTCGTCATCAGTAGTTTGTCGGGATGGCCGTGGAAGCCGGGCGCCAGCAGCCAGACGATCCCCGGAGCGGCGAGGATGCCGAGCAGCGTGACCGCGGTGACGATCGTCAGCAGCGTCGTGAAGACGGCACTTGCCAGTTCCCAGGCGTCCTGCTTGGCGCGGAGCGTATGGTACTCCGTGAAGACGGGAATGAAGGCCGAGGACATGGAGCCTTCGGCAAACAGTTCGCGCAGGAGGTTCGGAATGCGGTACGCGACGAAGAAGGCGTCGGCCGCGGCCGTGGCGCCGAACAGCCTCGCCAGCACCATGTCGCGGATGAAACCCAGGATGCGGCTGGCGAAAGTCGCCAGGCCGATCATGCCGGCGGATCTGACGACGCGGTGATTCTCGTTCGGCTGCGGACGGGGCGACTCGGGTGGGAAACTGGAATCGGACATCGGATGAATTGTAGCTGAACCGGGGAAGACCGTCTACATGACCGGGCCCGGCATGGTCGCAGCGACCATGCCATCTCCGCGCGCGCCGTCATGGCGCCGGGGTCAGCGTGGAGCGGGCTTCGGGTTCGGCGAAGAGGCTCCGGTGCGGATACCCTGGGACCGGATCTCGAGCGGCTCGGCTTCCTTCTCCCGCTTCATCTGGTGGAGCAGCATGGCATGCTCGTCGAGGCTCTTCGCCACGTCCGGGTGGACGGCGCCCTGGGCCTTTTCACGGATGGCCACGATCCGCCTCATGAGCGGTTCGGCCTTCTCGAACTGTCCCTGACTGACATAGAGCTGGGCGAGATTTTTCAGCGTGAGCGCCAGCTCCAGATGGTCCGGACCGAAGACCCGCTCCTTGATGGCCACGGCCCGCACGAGCAGCGGCTCCGCATCGGCATACTGGCCGTGCCGCCGGTACAGCACACCGAGATCGTTGAGCGTGGCGGCGACGTCCGCATGGTCCTCGCCGTGGACCGTCTGGTAAATCTTCAAGGCCCGAAGATAGGCCGGTTCCGCCTCGGCATGTTTGTTCTGAACCGCATAGGCATGCGCCAGTCCGCTCAGGGCCTGCGCGACACGAAGATCCTCGGGCCCGAATTGCTCCGCCTTCTCCACCGCGGATAAAAAAATTCGTTCGGCGTCGCCGTAGCGTCCCTGCGCCGCGGCCTGCTGTCCGGCCGCCATCGCGTCCTCCCATGAGGGCTGCGAGCAACCGCAGAGCGCTGTCAGGCACAGCACCAGCGCACAGCCGCGGATCCGGTTCTTTCCCCTGGCTTCCTGCATCAGCTTCGCTTAGCCCGCATTGTTCATGACGGTTCGTCGCGAAATCGTGGAGTCGCGTTGCGAGACAGGCAAGCACAGCCGCGAAGAACTGAGGCGTACGTGTGAATGGAGTACGTCGAGGGGCGCACGGTGCGACGAATAAGGAGCACCACGTTTGTGCGCGCCGCCGAGTTGGTGAGGCGGCCGGAGCGACTGAGCGGCGAGCACGCCTGCCGCCAGGCTTGTCGGAGCAGCGAATCCGCGATTGCAGCAGAAGCGTTCATGAATAATTCGGGCTATAATAACGCCCCATGCCCGACGAACCGCTCCAGAATCCGACATCGGCGCCGCCACTGACCGTTCGACAACAACTCATGCATCTCCTGACCGACGCGCAGCGCTCGGCGAGCGAGCTGGCCGGATTGATCGGCGCACCGGAGCGTGAGATTGAAGAGCACCTCGCCCATGTGGTCCGGTCGCTGGCGAAGGATAGTACCCGGCGCTTCCTGCTCGATCCGTCGCGATGTCACGACTGCGGCTTCGTCTTCCGCGAACGCACCCGCCTGACCACGCCCGGCCGCTGCCCGGCCTGCCGCAGCGAGGCCATCGCCCCGCCTCGTTTCAGAATCGAGACGCGTTCGAAGAAAAACTGAACCGTGAAGCGTATCTTGCAGCTCGGATAGCGCTTCACGCTTCACGAGATACGAACGACGAAGCCGCGGCCGGCACGGGATCAGGTGCGAGACGATCCCCGGAAGGCCAGCAGAAACCGGCGCAGGATCACCTGTTCCAGACGCGAGGTGCGGTGTGCCGGAGTGGGAATGCGCAACAACAGATTCACCCGTCCCGGTTCGGGAATCTGGATCGATACCCGCGGTTTCACGGACGGCACGTCCATCCAGTTTTTCCCTTCCAGCTCCTTCATGTGCCGGGCAGCCTTGTCGAGGAACGGCTGGCATGCCTCGTCGGCGACGCTCAGCAGAATTTTTTCCGCCGCCTGCCAGTCGTCCGTCACGGCCAGCGGGATCGTCATGATGTGGACGATATAATCCTTCATGTACGTTTCGTTGATCAACGGATGGGCCAGCAGCAGGCTGTTGGGGAACACGACCGCGCGGCCCGAGTACTGGGAGGTCACATGGCCGGGGCCGATCTCCAGGATCGTCGTGGCCAGAAAGGTCTGATCGATGACGTTGCCGCGCACGCCGTTGATCTCGATCCGGTCGCCGATCGTATAGGCATTGGCGCCGATGCGCAGAGCCGTGCCGCTGAGGCAGAGGATCAGTTCCTTGGTCGCCAGGACGACGGCCACGGCGATCGCCACCAACGACACGGCGAAGGCCCGCAACTCGTTGGCCAGGATGAAAAACAGCCCGAGGACGAAGACGAAGCCCAGGACGTTGCGAATCTGCACGGCGAGCCGCCGCCGCACGTCCAGCGGCACGCTCTCCCGCTCGACGATCGCGCGCAATAAGATGAACCGCAGGACCACCACAACGGCCAGCAGCGCCAGCACGGCCAGCACGTTTGGCGTGATCGCCTCGAATAAGGGCCGCCACTCTTCGATCAGGGCCTGCATTACTTTCCGTTCCTTTCGTCGCCATCACGATCGTCATCGTCCGTCCGCTCGCTCTTCCACCGGATGGTGCACCAGAGCGCATAGCCCTGCGCGAGCAGGCCGGTCACGATCAGTCCCTGCGCGGTTCTCAACCAGCCCGATTCCGGCTGGTCCAGCCCCTGCATCCCCAGGATGAATCCGAGCGCGATCGTCACCACCCCAACCGACCGGGCGATCGTCGCACTCTGTTTCAGTTGCAGCGCGCGTTCCGTCATGCGGGTTGTCATTCAATGCCCTGCGACCGGAGATAGGCGCTCAGCCGGCGGTCCTCGCGGGCCGAGCGTAAAAACTTCATGCCGACGCCCTTGGCGCCGACCGAGCGGACCATCGCGGAAACCTCGATGGCCGGCTCCTGTTCGCTGACAAACAATTTCACGTGAAAGATGTCGTCCACCTTCACCGGTGCCGTCGTCTCGATCAGGCATCCTCCCAGCGAGATATTGATCAGCGCCCCTTCGCCTGTTATCCGGCCTCCCGAGAAGGCCAGCGACAGCCGGACCGGAACCCGTGCGTGCGTCCGGCGCTCGGTCACCGGCGGATAGTGGCGGCCGATCCGGAACGCGAGGAACCGGTGCCCGCACGCCTGGCAGCGGAACGGCGACACGAACACCATGCTCATGAGGCGCTCGTCCGGCGACAGACAGGGCACCCGATGCACGGATTCCTTCTTGCATTCCGGGCACCGCACTGCCCGTCCCGACGATGATGTTCTTCCCGCGATCATAGGGGCGTCATTTTACCTAGACGGAGGGCGAAAGGCGAGCGCGACAGATTTTTTTCTGATTGCTATAATGCCGGCGGCAGGGACCGGACGGGTGCACCAGGTGATGGGCCGATGCTGAAGGTCGCCACGTACAACGTCAATTCGATCCGCAAGCGGATCGACACCGTGCTCGAATGGCTGAAGGCCCACGAGCCCGACGTGCTCTGCGTGCAGGAGACGAAGGTGCAGGACGAGGACTTCCCCCTGCTGGCGCTGCAGCCATCGGGATACCACATCACGTTCCGCGGCATGAAGTCCTACAACGGCGTGGCGATTTTCAGCCGCGAACAACCCCAGTCCGTCGCCTACGGGCTGGACGTCGGCAATGGCGACCCGGATGAACCGCGGCTGATCCGCGCCATGATCCGCGGTATTCCGATCGTCAATACCTACGTCCCGCAAGGCTTCGAAATCGATTCGCCCAAGTACCAGTACAAGCTGCAATGGTACAAGCGGCTCCGGAAATATTTCGACAAGCACCTTTCGCCGGAGAAGCCGGCCATCTGGTGCGGCGACATGAACGTGGCGCCGGAACCGGTGGACGTGCACAGCCCGGAGAAGCACCTCGACCACGTGTGCTTTCACGAAGATGCGCGCAAAGCCTATCAGGAGGCCGTGGCCTGGGGATTCGTGGATGTGTTCCGAAAGCTCCATCCGGACCGGCAGCAGTTCACCTTTTGGGACTACCGGGCGCCGAATTCGCTGGCCAACAACAGGGGCTGGCGCATCGATCACATCATGGCCACGCCGCCGATGGCGGGAAAATGCGTCGCCTCCGACGTGGACATCGAGCCGCGCAAGCAGCCGAATTCGTCCGACCACACATTCCTCTGGGCGGAATTCGAAATCTAGACGCTTTGGCCCCCACTCACCGGCGCGGCGCGTACACCGCGCAGCAGGTCAATCCTTGCGACCACACGTTCCTCTGGGCGGAATTCGAAATCTAGACGCTTTGGCCCCCACTCACCGGCGCGGCGCGTACACCGCGCAGCAGGTCAATCCTTGCGACCACACATTCCTCTGGGCGGAACTTTCCATCGAGTGACGGCTGTTCTTTTTTCCCGCGGATGCTATACTCCCCCTCCTCTGCGGCAACCATCACCGTGAGGGCTCCCATGAACAGATTGACGCTGGCCGTGTTCACCGCCGTGTTCGCGGCCGGATTCATCCCGGCAATCCATGCCGGGCCGGCGGCCGGGCGCGATGCCGCGCATCTGCATTACTCGCAAGGCGTCGGCCTGCTGTCGTCGGGGGATCTGCTCGGCGCAAGGACGGAACTGCGCGAGGCGCTCCGGCTGCAGCCGGACCTGGTTCAGGCGCGGTTCAGCCTCGGGACGGCGCTCTATCTCAGCGGCGACGTCGACAGCGCGATCGAAGCCTACCGTACCGTGATCCGCCAGCAGCCGGACCTCGCCCATGCCCACCTGCATCTGGGCACGGCCTTGATGGTCACGCACGCATGGTCCGAGGCGCAGTCCGTCCTCAAGACGGCGGTGAGTTTGCAGCCGGATTCGGTGCCGGCACACTACAATCTCGGAATCGTCCGGGAGCGGTTGGGCGACCGGAGCGGCGCCATCGAATCCTACCGGGAGGCGTTGCGGCTGAGGCCCGACCACGCGGAAGCGCAGTATCGCCTGGGTCTGGCTCTCAAACACAACAAGCAGGACACCGAGGCCACAAAGGAATTTTTGGCCGCCGCGCAGGCCGGCGTGCCCCAGGCGCAGTATTACGCGGGGGTCGCGTATGCATCGGGCATGGGCGCGGATCGGAACCTGGCGACCGCCATCGCCTGGTGGTTTCTTGCCGCCGACCAGGAGGTTCCGGAGGCTCAGGAAGCGCTCGTCCAATTGCGGAAAATGACGTTGACGACGGACAAACGGTCGGCCGGCGAAGCGCGCGTCGTGCAGGATGCGTTCAGTGCGTTCCGGCGCTCGCTCTGGCAGCAGGTCTCGGATCTCAAGGGACGGGCCGAGGACGAAAGTGTCGGCGTCGCGCTGCTGCGGGCGGGCCGCACCCGGGAGGCCGTGCCGGCGCTCCTCCACGAAGCGGCGGCCCTGAGCGACGAGGCGCAGGCTCAACTGGAAACGCTCTATGTCAACGGAGTGGACGGCCAGTTGCCGCCCCACAACGGCCGGATCCTCGAGTATTTCAAATCGGCGGCGGGTGAAGGACTGCCCTACCCGCGCGTCATTCTGGCCCGCATCTACGCGCGTGGGCTCGGCGTGCCTCAGGATACGGGCAAGGCGCTCGGTCTGCTCAAGGGGAATCCGCGCGAAGATGCGCTGGCGCTGGCGAAGGAATTGTCCGCTTCGGCAAAGAACGCTTCCACCAGAAAACCGTAATCAAGCCGCCGCCGCCAGCTCTTCTTCTCCCCCAAGGGAAGCATCAGGGGGCATCCTGCCCATCCCGCAGGTTTCCACAGATGCGGTCAGCGCCGTTTGGCACAAACCTCCGTTTGACAATGCCTATGTTTGTGCATATGCGTAGAAAGGCGCCGGTCAGGAGGAACAGCTCACCAGGATCTGCCGGCCCCAGTCGGGCGGCGGGGCGGCGTAGGCATCCATCTCCGGCTGCTCCGTGAAGGGATCGGCAAGCAATTGCCGGAGGCGGTCGATTTCCGAATAGTCTTTCTGCCGGGCCCGCTCGATGGCCGTCTGGGCCAGATAGTTGCGGAGGATGTACTTGGGGTTGATCCGGTGCATGCGCGCCCGGCGATCCTCATCGGGACCGGCCTCTCCCCGCAGCCGGTCCCGATACCGGACGGCCCAGCGGTCAAACCCGTCGCGATCCACGAAAAAATCCCTCAGCGCTTCGTTCCGTTCGTCCCTTCCGCTCTTGAAGCCGCCCAGCGCGCGGAAAAAGATCGTGTAGTCCACCTGGTTCGCCGCCATCAACGCGAGCAGATCGTTGAGCAGCGCACCGTCCTCCGGTTTCGATTCCTGCAGACCCAGTTTGGCCCGCATGAGTTCCAGGTAGTGCGCAGCCTGCGCGGCTTCGTAGGCGGCCAGGCCCTCCTGTTCCTGCTGCGGCGTGACCAGGGACGACAACGCCTGGCCCAGACAGCGCAGGTTGAAATAGCCGATGTCCGGCTGGTTCCGAAACGAGTACCGGCCCTGATGGTCGGAATGATTGCAGATGAAGGAGGGATCGTAGGCGTCAAGAAACCCGTAGGGTCCGTAGTCGAGCGTGAGGCCGACGATGGACATGTTGTCACTGTTCATGACGCCGTGCGCCCAGCCGACCGCCTGCCACTTCGCGATCAGCTGCGCGGTGCGGACCGCGACCTCGTGAAAGAATCGCGGGTACCGGTCGGCGGCGGCCAGATGCGGGTAAAACCGGGCGATCACGTAATCGGCGAGCTGCTTGACATGCTCCGGCTGACGGCGTGCGAAGAACGCCTGAAAGGAGCCAAACCGCACGTGCGTGGGCGCCATGCGCAGCAGCATCGCGCCGACCTCCGGACGTTCGCGCAGGACCGCTTCGTCTCCGGCGACGATGCACAGCGAGCGGGTCGTCGGAATACCCAGCCCGTGCATGGCTTCACCACAGAGGTACTCCCGAATCGCGGAGCGCAGGACGGCGCGCCCGTCGCCATCGCGGGAAAACGGCGTCTGGCCCGCTCCCTTGAGATGCAGGTCCCACTTATCCCCCCGGCTGTTGGTGACCTCGCCCAACAGAATGGCCCGCCCGTCGCCCAGTTGCCCGGCATAGATGCCGAACTGGTGACCCGAATAGATCATCGCGACCGGCTCGCTGCCGGGAATGAGGAGCCGTCCGCCGAAGACGCCGGCAAACTCCGGCCGTTCGGCTTCGTCGGGGTCCAGATCCAGCAGCGCGGCGGCATCGGGGTTGAAGCTCACCAGCACGGGATTCGACAGCGGCGTCGGCTCGACTCTCGCGTAAAACGCCTCCGGCAACCGCGCGTAGGTGTTGTCGAAGGGAAGCTCTTCCAGCTTGCGCAATCGCATCATGGGACATGATGGCACGGGGCTCCGGCGCCGTTCAACCGCCGCCGGGCTGCTCCGCCCACAATGCGCTGAGACAACATGGGGTACTTATGCTATAGTGGCGGCATCGGCGACCGGTCTAGCAAAGGGGTAGCCTGTTGCGACTACTGGAACGGATTCTCGGCGCCGTCCTGCAAACATTCCGGCTCGACACGGTCAAGCGGCGCATCCTGGCCCTGGCCGTCCTGGCCACGCTCATCCCGACCGGGACGACGGGCTGGCTGCTCTATATCCAGAACAAAACCGCCCTGACCGGAAAAATTCACGAAGAACTCCGGAGCGCGTCCATCAACATCGCGCGCGAATTCGATCTCTGGCTCAAGGAACGCGTGTACGAATTGCGGGTGTTCTCGGGTTCCTACGAGCTGTCCGAAAACGTGGAGAAGGCATTGCGGGGCGGCAGCACGCGCGCCCAGGTCCTGCGCCGCTCCCAGGACTACCTCAAATCGGTCCAAAACAAGTTTTCGGACTACGAGGACCTGTTCGTCCTCGATACCACCGGCGCGGTGATCGTGGCCAGCGCCAAGCAGACGGCGCCCCTCTCGCTGCCGCACGGCTGGCAGAAACAGGCCAGGCTCGACCAGCCGATCCTGACCGGCGCGCGGTGGGACGGCAGCCGTGGAAGAACCGTCATGACCGTGGCCGTTCCGTTGAAAACCGCGAACGGCCGTTTTCTCGGCGCGCTGGCCACGACGATCAATTTCGGCTCGATGGAAGCCGTGCTGCGGCAATGGGCCCAGGGGCAGACGAGACACCTGTACATCGTCAAGCCGGACGGCACGCGCATGCTCAGTTCGCTGCTTGCGCCGGAACCCGTGCTCACGACCAAGCTCCCGGAAGCGGCCACGCGCACCTTCTTTGCGGGCGAAGCCGGCGAGCTCCAGCGGATGACCTACGACAACCTCGAGGTGCTGGCGGTGATGCAGCGGGTGCCCCGCCTTGAATGGGGTGTCGTGGCCGAAAAAAATTACGAGGACGCCTACCGCGCGCTGCTGGACATCCGCAACGTGGCCCTGATGTCCGCGGCCTGGCTGTTGCTGGGCGTCGGATTGGTCGCCTATCTCCTGTCAATGACGATCATCGGCCCCCTGACACGCCTGACGGAAGGGGCGGCCAAGGTGGCGGGCGGCGACCTGTCGGTGGCCATCCCGACCGATCCGCCACGTGAAATCGGACGTCTGGCGACCATGTTCAACACGATGGTCACCTACCTGCGGGAGGCGCAGGAGGAACTGACGTCCGTAAACCTCGCGCTCAACGAACGGAACCAGGCATTGGAAACGCTCTCCTCGACGGACGTCCTGACAGGCCTCCATAACCGCCGACACATGCGGGATGCCCTGAACGCGGAGGTCGCCCGGCACCAACGTAACGGCCGGTCCTTCTCCATCATGATGGTGGACGTGGACCACTTCAAGAAGTACAACGATACCTACGGCCATCCCGAGGGAGACGTGCTGTTGAAGAAAGTGGGCGAGATCTTGAAATCCTCGCTGCGCACCAACGACTTTGCCGCCCGCTACGGAGGAGAGGAGTTCCTGATCCTGCTGCCCGATCAGGATGAAAAGGGAGCCGTGGAGGTCGGCGAGCGCATCCGCCAGCGGATTGCGGTGGAAACGGAGGATCCGGCCAATAAGCGCCAGGCGGTCACCGTCAGCATCGGTGTCGCAACGTTTCCGGAAGCCGGCCGCACCGCCAGCGTCCTGCTCGGCAACGCCGATGCGGCGCTGTATAAGGCCAAGAACAGCGGCCGCAATCGCGTGTTGACGGCCGGTTCGTAACACTGACCGCCCGTTACGGACTCGCGATCAGGTTGTAGAAGATCCAGCCCCACCGGCCGCCCTCGCCCTTCACGCGAATCCACGGGCCCTTGTACGAAACCGCGGTCGGCGACGCGCCCCGCTCAACGGACCAGGCGACGGCGGCATCCGAGGCAGGACGTTCATAGGCCTTCCCGGACGCGGCAACCTTCAGGGTCAGCGGCAGGGCAAGAAGCACCTCGCCCTCCACCGGCGCGATCGTCTCCCGCCCCTGCAAATTCTCCTGTAGGTCTTTCAGGATGGCCTTGATCTGGTTGGTCACGTAGAGCGATCCGCTGTAGTTCTCCTTCTTGAACTCGTCGGCGCCCAGCGCCATGAAAGCGCCGGCCTGGGCTGCTTCAGGCTGCCTGTCCCAGTCCGGCAGGGAGCTCTTGAGCGTCTTCATCGCGGTTTCCGCTTCGGCAAGACTGGAGGCGGCTTCGGCCCTGTTTTCCTGGCTCCGGAGCTTGGACTTGGTGCGGACCGCTTCCTGGATCGTGTCGTCGAGCTTCCGCTGCAGTTTCCGAATCTGCGCGTCCTTTTCCGACAGCAGCGTCTGGAGCCGGGCGAGTTTCACGTCGAATGCCGATGAGGCGGACGATGTGCCCGCCGGGATCGAGGCCGACTTGTCCTGCTGCTCGCTCTCGATCCTGTCCTGCAAATCCCTCAGCTGGGCCTTGATCTGATTGGTCAGAAAGAGGGAGCCCCCGTAGTTTTCTTTTCTGAGCTCCTCGGCGCTGATCTTCATGAGCCCGGCCACGTGCTCATAATCCGGCCGCTTCTCCAGGCCCTTGACCGTGCCCTTCAGCGTCTTCAGCGCCACTTCCGCCTCGGCAAGATTGGAGGCGGCTTCGGCCCGGCTTTCCTGGCTGGCCAGCTTGGCTTTGCTGCGCACGGTTTCCTGAACGGCCTCGTCCAGCTTTTTGTCCAACTGCTGAATCTGGGCTTCCCGTTCCAGCAACAGGAGCATCGGCGCGGCGAGTTTCTCGTCCATCTCCGGCGTCATCACGAACCGCTTGGGAGGCGGGGGAGCCTTCTTGCGCTTCGGCGCGGCCTTGCGTGTCTCCGGCGGTTCCTGGGCGGAGTCGGAAGACGCGACAGATCCGGCGTCGGGCGAAGGTGTCGTCGTGCAGGAGGACAGCAGCAGGCTCAGCCCGATCAGCAGGCACGCGAAGGCGTGCGTGCGTCGCGCAGGACAGTTGTGTTCGGTGCCGGCCGGATGGCTCATGCTTGCCCTCGGGGTCCCGAAAAGTGAGAGGCATTCTAACGATTCTCCGGTGAGGAATGCCAGACCGGATTTGGAACGGCGGCTCGGCGGGCGGCGCCTCCCGCCGGGTGTCGCGCGCGCCCCCCGTTTCCTGGCAAAAAGCGCGACGCGGAGGTACAGTGCTCGTGATGCACCGGGACCAGATTCTGGCAGGTTTACGTGAAAGGATCGTCGCCTTCGTGACATTACGTGCGACGAGAGACGCGGCACAGGACGTGGCGCAGGAGGTGCTGCTGCTGCTCCACGAGAAATACCCGCACGTCACGGCGCTCGACGAGCTGGTCCCCCTGTCGCTGCAGATCGCGCGGTTCAAGCTCCTCGACGCCCACCGGAAGGCGCTGCGCCGCGGGGAATACCATCAGGTGCCGGTCGAGGCGCTTCAGCTCGCCGATCCGCGCGGCAACCCCGGCCTCGAGGCCGAACAGAAGCAACTGCTGGAGCGGCTGCTGACCGCCATCGCCGCGCTGGGCGAGCGGTGCCGCAGGCTGTTTCAATGGAAACTGGAAGGGAAGACCTTTCCCGAGATGCAGCGGCTCCTGGATGCGCCGAGCGTCAACACGGTCTACACCTGGGACTTCCGGTGCCGGAAGGCGCTCCTCGAATCGATGGGAGGAAGCTGGGACGCACCATGAACAAAAAGGACATCGAAAAACTGCTCGGCGGGTACGCGACCGGGACGCTGACTGCGCAAGAGCGGACGCTGCTCTTCGAAGCGGCGCTCGCCGATCAGTCGCTCTTCAACGCACTGGCGAACGAACAGGCCTTGAAGGAGTTGCTGGACAATCCGCACGCGCGGCGCCGCCTGCTCACCGCCCTGCGCGCGCAGGCCTCCCGCCCGCCCCTGCTGAGCCGGCTGTGCCAGTGGCTTCTGCCTCCTGCCGTCCGGGCAGTCGCGGGCGGGCTCGCCGTCGCCCTGCTCGCCGTCACGACCGTGACGCGACTGCTGGACATCGCGCCGTCTCCGTCCGTTGTGACCGAGGACGCGCACCGGGCCGTGCCGGCGCCCGGGCGAGCCGTCCCGAAGGATCGACGGACGGCTGGAAAGCAGGACTTCACTCAGAAGAAGTCCGAGCGGCAGGAGCCGATGGATGTGCTGGAAAAGGCCGCTCGCGAAGCGGACGTGCAGCAGCAGCAAAAAAATGAGGAGCGACGGGCCGCAGCTGCTGCGCCACAACCGGAGATGAAGCTCTCTGAGCGGCCATCGGCGGCAGCGGCACCGGAAGCGAACAGGGCGCCGGCCG
>MHEU01000021.1:16502-17978 GCA_001805245.1 Nitrospirae bacterium RIFCSPLOWO2_02_FULL_62_14
CGCGCGCGCCTTATTTTATGAAACCAGGCCGAAGGAACAGGCGTCCACCTCGCCGGGAGCTGTCCATGAACTGGATGCGCCGGCCGTGGAGCAGCAGTTTGCCAAATCAAAATCCCTGTCCGATGCCGCATCCCGGGAACGGGCCGCCGGCGCGCCGGTCCGGCGGCTGGGGCTCCGCTACGGGCTGGTGCCGCGCGAAGAAGGTCCGGCCCTGGTTGTCGAGGTCAACCAGCGAGGCTATCTCTATGCGGCCGCCCGGGACGAGTTCGGGGCAACGACACTGGTGTATCCCCTGCTCGCCAACGATTCGCAAGCGGCGACCGTGGAACCGGGCGCTCGTTATTTCATCCCGTCTCTCGGAGCCCTGTCGTCTGTCCGCCTGATCATCGTCCTGTCGCGCGTCCCGCTCGCCGATCCCGCCGCCACGGCCGTGCCGGGACAATCTGGGAAGAAAGGCGCCCTTCTTCGCCAGGAAACGACGGAGCCTCCGCTCGAAGGGGTGGGCGGGCCGACCGTGTACGTCGTGGAAGCAACTCCTTCCTCCTCCACTCTCTCCGTCGAGATCGTCATGCCCGCACGCTAACCCTCCGTTTTTCCTGACAATCATTCACCTGAAAGGATTTCCGCCCTCGCGCCATCCCCTCTGCAGAGGCCGAGAACAGACCTCGGCCCAACAAGGAGGCGCGCATGAAAAGAATCTACAAACATCCACTCATTGCTCTGGCCCTGTTGCTCGTGGCGGGGCCGGTCTTCGCCCAGGGCCGGGACACGAACGCCCTGACGATCTACAGCAGCGCGATGCCAGGCGCAATTCAGCCGGAGCTGTACCGGTCGGGGCTCGGCCATCAGCCGGTGCCCGGCTACGCCGTCGTGCGGCACGAGCGGGACATCCCGCTGGACAGGGGCAGGGCGTCCGTCCGGTTCACCGACGTGGCGGCGCTGATCGATCCGACGACCGTGTCGTTCGAGTCGCTGAGCGATCCCGCCGGCACCCGCGTCGTCGAGCAGAACTTTCAGTTCGACCTCGTGAGCCACGAGAAGCTGCTGCAGAAGTACCTCGACCGCGAGATCACCGTGGAGCAGGTGCGCGGCGACAAGGTCGAAACCTTCACGGGAATGCTCCTGTCGTCATCGGCCCAGGGGCTCATTCTCAAGCGCAAGGACGGAAGCGTGCATTCCCTGCCCTACAACACCGGGGTCAAGCTCCCGCAACTGCCCGGCGGGCTGATCACGCGGCCGACGCTGGCGTGGGACCTGTTCACCGACAAGGCCGGTTCTCATCGCAGCCGCGTGTCGTACCAGACGACCGGCATCACCTGGTGGACGGATTACAACGTCGCCTACGCCGAAGGGAGAAACGCCAACTCCTGCAAGCTCGACGTCGGCGCCTGGGTCAGCATCCTCAACCAGTCCGGCGCCGGCTATCCGGAAGCCAGGCTGAAACTGGTCGCCGGCGACGTGCACCGCGCGCCGGCG
>MHEU01000021.1:17997-22249 GCA_001805245.1 Nitrospirae bacterium RIFCSPLOWO2_02_FULL_62_14
GACTATGCGGCCAAGTCGGCCGCGGAAGCGCCGGCGGGTTTTGCCGAGAAATCCTTCTTCGAATATCACCTCTACACGCTCGGGCGGCCGACGACGCTGCCGGACCGCTCCACCAAGCAGATCGAGCTGTTTCCCCCCGCCCACGGCGTGCCCTGCGAGAAGACGCTGGTCTACTACGGGCTTGCGCCGCAGTACTGGGGCCATTTCGCCGCTCCCATGACGGACCGCAATTACGGCCTCGAGTCCAACAAGAAAGTGGACGTCTATCTGAGCTTCAAGAACGACGAGGCCCACCACATGGGCATGCCGCTGCCGGCGGGCCGGATTCGCGTGAGCAAGCTGGACTCCGCCGACGGCACGCTCGAGTTCATCGGCGAGGATACGCTCGACCACACGCCCAGGAACGAGAAGGTGCTCATCAAGATGGGCAGCGCCTTCGACGTGGTCGGCGAGCGCAAGCAGACGGACTACAAGCTGGACACCTTGAACAAGACCCTGACCGAGACGATCGAGGTGACATTGCGCAACCACAAAACCGAGCCGGTCACGGTGCTCGTGAAGGAGAACCTCTACCGCTGGCTCAACTGGAAGATCACGGCCAGGACCCACGACTACGAGAAGCAGGACAGCCGGACAGTTCACTTTCCGGTCCACCTGGCCAAAGACGGGCAAGCCACGGTGCGCTACACCGTGCAATACAGCTGGTAGGGTGACGGGGCGCGGGCGGTTGAGAGGACCCGCCCGCGCCCCCGCGCGGCCCCCGCTTTCGGTGCACCGGCCGGACCTGCTATACTTTTGTTCTTATTGAGCGGGTTCGACGATGGCCGCCAAAACACTGTTCGAAAAAATCTGGGATGCGCACGTGGTCCGCACGGAGCCGGACGGCACGACGCTGCTCTACGTTGACCGGCAACTGGTGCACGAAGTCACCTCGCCGCAGGCCTTCGAGGGCTTGAAGCTGGCCGGGCGGAAGCCGCGGCGTCCCGGCGCCACGCTGGCCGTGCCGGATCACAACGTCCCGACGACCGACCGGAAGCTCGGCATCGCCGATCCGGTCAGCGCGAAACAGATCCGGACGCTCGAAGAGAACTGCCGGGATTGCGGCATCACCGTCTTCGGCATGAACGACGTTCGGCAGGGGATCGTCCATGTCATCGGACCCGAGCAGGGCTTCACGCTCCCCGGCATGACGATCGTCTGCGGCGATTCGCACACCTCCACGCACGGCGCGTTCGGCGCCCTGGCCTTCGGCATCGGCACCAGCGAGGTCGAGCACGTGCTGGCCACGCAGTGCCTGCTCCAGACGAAACCCAAAACGATGGAGATCCGCGTGGACGGGACCTTGTCCGAGCGCTGCTCGGCCAAGGACGTGATCCTCGCGATCATCGGCAAGATCGGCACGGCGGGCGGCACGGGCTACGTGATCGAATATACCGGCTCGGTCATCCACGCCCTGACAATGGAAGGTCGTATGACGTTGTGCAACATGTCCATCGAGGCCGGCGCCCGCGCCGGCATGGTCGCGCCGGACGACAAGACCGCCTCCTACATCAAGGGCCGTCCGATGGCGCCGACCGGCGACCTGTGGGAGCAGGCGGTCAAGGCCTGGCGGGCGCTCCCGACCGATTCCGGCGCCACGTACGACAAGACCGTCGAATTAAGAGCGGAGCAGGTTGCGCCGCAGGTGACGTGGGGAACGAGCCCAGGCATGGTCACCGGCGTGGACGGGATGGTGCCGGACCCGAAGGCCATGCCGGACGACAGAGCGCGCAAGGCGACGGAGCGCGCGCTGGAATACATGGGGCTGGCTCCGAACATGCCCATCACGCAGATCGCCATCGACAAGGTTTTCATCGGCTCCTGCACCAACTCGCGCATCGAAGACCTGCGCCTTGCCGCCAGCTTTGCAAAAGGCAGAAAGGTCGCCAAGAGCGTCCATGCGATGGTGGTGCCGGGTTCCGGGCTCGTCAAGAAGCAGGCGGAGCAGGAAGGGCTCGATAAAATTTTCCAGGCCGCCGGTTTCGAGTGGCGGGAGGCGGGCTGCAGCATGTGCCTGGCCATGAACGCGGACGTGCTTCAGCCGGGCGAGCGCTGCGCCTCCACGAGCAACCGGAATTTCGAGGGCCGCCAGGGCGCGGGCGGACGGACGCATCTGGTATCGCCGATCATGGCCGTCGCCGCGGCAGTCGAAGGGCATTTCGTGGACATCCGAAATTGGAAGTGATATTGGATCATTGGCGATTGATTCATTGACCCGATGAAGACCTAGGGATCAGCCATGCAGCCCTTCACGACACATACCGGTCTCGTCGCCCCGCTCGATCGCGTCAACGTGGACACGGACCAGATCATCCCCAAGCAGTTTTTGAAAACGATCAAGCGGACGGGTTTGCGCGAAGGGCTGTTTTACGACTGGCGCAAGAGGAAGGACGGCTCGCCCGATCCGGACTTTTTCCTGAACCAGCCCCGCTACCAACGCGCGACGATCCTCCTGACGCGCGACAACTTCGGCTGCGGCTCCTCGCGCGAGCATGCACCGTGGGCGCTGCTGGATCAGGGCTTTCGCTGCGTGATTGCGCCGAGCTACGCGGACATTTTTTACAACAATTGCTTCCAGAACGGCATCCTGCCGGTCGTGCTCAAGACCGACGAGGTGCAGGCCCTGTTCAAAGGCGTATCGAAGGAGGGCTACACCCTCACGGTGAATCTCGACGCGCAGACTGTCACAACGCCGGACGGCGCGACCTATCGCTTCGACATCGATCCGTTCCGGAAGGACTGCCTCTACAAAGGGTTGGATGCGATCGGCCTCAGCCTCCAGCATGACTCGGCCATCGCGGCCTACGAGAAGCGGCGCTCATCGGAGGCGCCATGGCTGTTCACCGACCTCGCTGCGCGTTAACTCCCTATGGACTGGCTCAAAGACTTCGTCGCCACGGTGCTGCGGCCCATGCTGAAATGGGCGGTGGTGCTGCTGGTTCTTGCGGTGGGCCTCTACCTCGTTTTCATCTTCAACTGGAGCTACTCGGAAGGCGACCGGGTCGGCTATTTGCAAAAATTATCGCATAAGGGCTGGCTCTGTAAAACCTACGAAGGCGAGCTGGCCATGACCACCGTGCCCGGCGTGGCGCCGGTACTCTGGACCTTCAGCGTGAAGATGTGGAACGCGCCCCTCGCCCAGCAGATCAACGACCTGATGGGGAAGAAGGTCGTGCTGCACTATCAGGAATTGCGTTACTTGCCTACAAGCTGTTTCGGCGACACCCCCTACTTCGCAGACAGCGTCAAGGCAGCCGAGTAGGAGCAGGAGGATCCTATGAGCACCAGGGCCAGCATCGTGATCGGCGCGATCGTGGCGGCGGGCCTGCTCCTCTTCATCGCGACGAATCTATGGCTCGGCACGCTGGTGCAGACCGCCATCGTGGAAACCGGCTCCCGGCTCACCAAAACGACGGTGACGCTGGAGAACGTCCGCATCGGGCTGCTGCGCGGCCTGGTGCAACTCGAAGGACTCGAGATCGGCAACCCGCCGGGCTTCACGGCGCCGTACGCCGTGCGTCTGGGCACGGCGCGCGTCCGCCTGGACCTGCTCACGTCCCTTTCGGACACGGTGGTCATCGATGAAATTCTCGTGGAGGCGCCGGATGTCACCGTTGAGGGCCTTTCCACCAACAATCTCGGCGTGATCCAGGACAACGTGACGGCCGCCGTGCCCGCCGGATCGTCGAAGCCACCCGACGACAAGCCGGCAGCCCCGGGATCCAGGAAACTTCTCATCAAGAAATTCTCCCTGACCAACGGCCGCGTGACGGCCAACGTCGGCAACCAGAGCCTGCGGATCGGCCTTCCGGACATCCACCTCACGGACATCGGCAAAGAAACCGGCGGGGTGACCCCGGAGCAGGCCTTCTCAGCCGCCTTCTCCGCCATTACCCGATCAGCCACGGGCGCCATGACCGACCAGACCGACCAAGCTGGAGATGCCGCGAGGAAAGCCGCGGAGCTCCGCAAGAAACTCTTCAAATAGCGCCTGCATGAATTCCGATCCGGCGCCATCGCAGCACCGCTTTTCCAACCTGCGGCACGACCTATTGGCCTCCATCGTCGTCTTTCTGGTGGCGCTCCCCCTCTGCATGGGTATCGCCGTGGCCTCCGGCATGCCTCCGGCCACCGGCATCATCACGGGGATCGTCGGCGGATTGGTCGTGGGGATGCTCTCCGGCTGCCCCTTGCAAGTAAGCGGCCCGGCTGC
>MHEU01000022.1 GCA_001805245.1 Nitrospirae bacterium RIFCSPLOWO2_02_FULL_62_14
TCATAGCGATACTGGTCATGATAGACCCGCTCCCAGGACCGGTCCGGGTAGTCGCCGAGGGGGTTGCCCACCTCGATGACCGGCTGCAGCGCCGTAAGCGCCAGCGCCCTATCGGCGACCGCGGCGGCGGCGACCGTGCCCGCAGAGACTTTCAAAAATTGACGCCGTGATAAAAACATCGTGTCTACCTCCCTACTATTAAAGAACCTGCCAACAGTCTGTTAAATTTTCTGACTCTGTTTCGTAAAGACATTCCACATCCTTGCCCTTTTATCAGCAAGGTTGTTGCCAAAGAATGAGGAAAAGCCAGACGGAGAAAAATATAATTTAACTGTATGATTTATTTAATAAATAAGTCATGCAGGCGAACTGAAATTGCGAGATGGAATAGCCGTGAAAGAAAAAAAAGAATATTCGTATATGCTCAGCCGGTTCAAACTATGATTTATAAAATAAAAACAATGTCTTATACCAAGCATAGAAAAATATTCTCTAAAGAAACTCACGCGATTTTAGATCGTTTTTGCGGATTGACGGCGTTACAGACTATCGACAGAGACTGCTTGTCACGAGAAGGAAACGCTGGAAAGGAATGCTGTTTGCTTGCAGAAAAACAGCCCGTTCAGGAAGTCCGGATGACGCTACGCGCCGGGAACATTGGAGTTCAGGAGTTCTCCTGCTCCTCACGATCGAGATAGCGCTTCATGAGGAGGGAAAAATGCTGGCGGGGAATCCCGCTGGCTTCGGCGGCTTTCGTAATGTGCCCCTCGTACATGGCCAGCTTCGCCTTCAAGTAGGCGCCGGTAAAATCCTCCAGCGCTTTTTCCTTCGCCTCCATGTAGGGCAGTCCCGCATAGGAGGCCAGCGCTCCGTCGGAATCATCCTGCCGGGCCGTCGACAGCAGCGCCCTGATCTCGGCCTTGGTGATGACGTCCGACGTCGCCAGCATCACTGCGCGCTCGACGACATTCCGCAGTTCCCGGACGTTGCCGGGCCAGGAATAGGCGGTCAATTCGGCCGTCGCGGAGGGATCCAGATAGCACTGCCGCTTGCCCATCTCCCTCCCGAGCTGCTCGAGCAGATGGCGGGCGATGGCCGGCACATCCTCGACGCGCTCGCGCAGCGGCGGCACCGGGATGGACACGACCGCCAGGCGGTAATAGAGATCCTTCCGGAACGATCCGTTTTTGACTTTCTCCTCGAGATTCTGGTTGGTCGCGGCGATGAACCGCATGTCCACGCGCTTGGACCGCGTGCCGCCGACCGGACGGACCTCATTCTCCTCCAGCACCCGCAGCAGCTTGGCCTGAAGCGGCAGCGGGAGGTCGCCGATTTCGTCGAGAAAGACCGTGCCGCCGTTGGCCAGCTCGATGAGCCCCGGCTTGTCGGCGATGGCGCCCGTGAACGCGCCGCGCACGTGCCCGAACAGTTCGCTCTCGACCATCCCTTCCGGAAACGTCGTGCAGTCGATCACCTGGAAGGGCTTCTCCCGCTCATGGCTCTGTTCGTGGATCGCCCGGGCGATGAGCCCCTTGCCGGTTCCGGTTTCCCCCGTGATCAGCACCGTCGATCGCACCTGCGCCGCCTCCCGAATCTGCCGCAACACGCCTTGGAACTTCGCGCTGGAGCCGATCAGGCTGTCGTGCTGCAGCCCCTGATGGACGATCCGCTCCAGCGACGCGTGGCGGCGCAAAATTTCCGAGATCCGGATCGCCTTATGCAACCGCATGCCCAGATCGGTCGCATTCAAGGGTTTGAGCACGTAATCGTAGGCTCCCCTCCGCATCGCATCCACGGCGGTCTGCACGCTGCTGACGCGCGTCATGACCAGCACGGGGAGGTCCCGTTCAATCTCCTGAATCTTGCTGACCAGGTCCAGCCCGTCCATCCCCGGCAGCATCATGTCCGTCAACACGAGATCGACCGACCGCTCCCGCAGGAGTTTCAGCGCGCCTTCCGCCGTCGAGCGGACTTGCAGCTCGATCTCGCCTTCGATCGCCTTCAACTCGGCCTGTTCCAGCGCGTGGAGCACCAGTTCCGTATCAGAGGGATCGTCTTCAACCACCAGAATGGTGAACGGAGCGCGCTCCCCCCGTTTGCTCGCGATCGGATTCAGGACGACACTCGCCATGCGACTCCTCCGCGGCAGGCGCGCACAGAACGCTGCGCGCCAACCAGTATTGTTAACGCACCGGCTCGCCGGCCCTTCTTACTGCAAATTCGCCGAGGACCGGCAAGGTGAACGACACCATACAGCCCACGCGATGACCCGGCTCGATCCAGACCTTCCCGCCGTACAATTCGACGATCCGCAGGACAATGGCCAATCCGATCCCGCTTCCCTTGGTCGCAGCCGGATTCAACCGGACAAACGGCTCAAACACGCGGGACCGTTCCGATTCGGGAATCCCAACGCCGTTATCCGACACAGAAAACTGCACGCAATCCCCCGCCTGCTTCCAGGTGATCTCAATCAATGGATCCGGCCGGCCGGCTGAAAACTTAATGGCGTTCGAAATCAAATTGTCCACCGCTTGATACAAGTAGGCGCGGTGGCATGCCACCATTGGCGAGCCCCCGTCCGCGCGTACGCGCATGCGCTGCCGTTCCAGCTCCCCGGCGCGCGCCTTCAGCACTTCGTTGACGACAAGGGCCGGATCCACGGCCTCGACGGCTACCATCCGGCCGCCGATGCGCGCCACGGCGAGCATGTCTTCGACGCGCTCGCGCAGGAGCTGTCCGTTTTCTTCGATGAACCGGAGCCAGCGGGTTGCCCGTTCATCAAGGCGATGGCCGTATTCCCCCATCAACAGCGTGGCAAATTCCCCCATGCGCTCCCCGGGAGACCGCAGATCGTGCGCCAGCGTTTCCGCGAGAAGCTCCAGTTGCCTGAGGCGCGCCTGCAGCCCTTTTCCTTCCTCCTTGACGCGCTCATAGAGATGCGCATTGGTGATGGCCATCGCCGCCTCGTCCGCAAGCCCCTTCGCCAGGCGCACGTTCCAACTGTCTGCCGACACGACCCGCTCCTGCAGGAGAACCAGCACGCCGAACGGCATGCCCTGCGACAGCAAGGGGAGGGACAGCATGCTTTCTCCCATCAGGTTCCGCCGAAGCATCTCCGGCCGCCGGTCGCTGCGCAGCCGTTCGCCGAATGACGGCTCTTTCGACTCGAAGGCCCGCACCGAGACTGGAAACTCCTCCCACAACATGACCGACTTGTGCAACCGCTCGTTCCAGCCGCCCGACGCGGCCTCGATCACCCAGGATCCCATCTTCTCGCTCCGCAGCATCACCAGGCAGACGTCGGCGCCGACCAATTCCGCGGCGCGGTTGGTAATGCGGTGCAGCACGCCTTCCAGGCCGTCCGGTCCGATCGTGTTGATCTCTGATCCCACGGCATTCAAGGCTTCCAGCTCCAGGATATGCCGATGGACCTGCCGGGCCATCTCCTCATAGGCGCGTGCCAACTGGCCGATCTCGTCCCCCGAGGAAACGGCGATCGGCTCCAGGATCCTGGACGTGCCCGGCTGTTTCCCCAGCACCGCCACCGATGACTGCAAGACGGCCAGCGGCCTTGTGATGGAGACGGCCAGCCATCGGGCCCCGATCAGCCCCAGCACCGCGACGCCCGCCACGGCCAGCAGGAGCCCCCAAAAGGCGTACCGCGCGACGGCTGCCGTGTCCGCTTCCAAGAACCGGATTTTCTGCTCGAGTCGGTCTTCGATCCCCCGAAACTCGTCTCGCACTGCGTCCGACAGCCGAAGCCCTTCACCGGAACGGACATACTGCAGCACCCGGGCGGCATGCCCGGAGCGGTAGTCATGGATCAGCGTCTGCTTGGACTTCAGCAACGATTCGAGCCGCGCGGCGGCATGTTGCACGTCGGACGTCAGGTCCGGCATGTCGCGCACCAGCGAGAGCATGGTCGCCACCGATGACGGCAGTTTTCGTTCGGCCTCGTCCATCGGCGTGAGAAACGCGCTTTGCTTCGTCAGCAGATAGCCACGGAACGCGTCCTCCACGTCCACGCCCAACCGCCGGAGGACGTGGATCTGCGCGCGCGCCTGGATCGCGGTGTGCCGTTGTTGCTGGGAAGCGAGCAGTTGGGTGATCAGCAGGACATGGATGGCGAGCGCGCACACCAGCGGGATGAACAGTCCGAGCAAAATCACCCAGACCTTCTGCTGGACCCGGAGCTGGTTCCACCACGTGGAAACACGCTGACGCATGGCCGCCTCCGACATTCGCAGGAACCGGAGAGAGACGATTGGAACTTTTTCCGATCGTATGCCGCGCTCTCCATCATGTCAAGCAACCGGCTGCGCCCCCCGTTCGACGGTTTTACGCTTCCCGTTTACAGTGCACGCCCGGTTTGTGCCATAATGGGTTCCCATGCTCCTGAAGCGTCTGCTCGTCGGGTCGCCCATCAAAACAGCCCATGCCGCGCACGAACGGTTGTCCAAGACCGTCGCGCTGGCCATCTTTTCGTCCAACGCCATTTCCTCCGTAGCCTATGCCACCGAGGAAATTCTGCTGGTCCTGATCCTGGCCGGCACGGCGGCTGTTGCGTGGTCGATTCCCATCAGTCTTGCCATCGTCTTCCTGGTCGGCGTGCTGACGATTTCCTATCGCCAGATCATCCATGAATACCCGGAAGGCGGGGGCGCCTACATCGTGGCCCGCTCCAACATCGGCGAGTGGCCGGGACTAATCGCCGCCGCCGCCCTGATGATCGACTATGTACTCACGGTGGCGGTCAGCGTTGCGGCCGGTGTGGCGGCGATCACCTCGGCGGTGCCGTCGCTCTTCGAGCATCGCATCGCCATCGGCTTAGTGGCGATCATCTTAATGGTCATGGTCAATCTACGCGGCATCCGTGAATCCGGGATGGTGTTCGCCATCCCTACCCATCTGTCCATTCTGGTTCTGCTGGGCATGGTCGGCATGGGAGGCCTGCAAATCCTGATGGGGTACACCCAGCCGGTGCCTCCGCAGGCCGGTCCCGATGGGACTCCCATTGTCGAAAGTCTCTCGGCCTTCCTCGTGCTGCGGGCCTTTGCCGGCGGCTGCACGGCCGTGACCGGAATGGAAGTCATCTCGAACGGCGTCAAAGCCTTCCGCAAACCGGAGCCCCATAACGCCTCAGTCACCATGCTCACCATGTCGCTCATTCTGGCAACCCTCTTCATGGGGATCAGCGGTCTGGCCTATTACTACGGCATCATTCCCAAGGCGGACGAGACGGTCGTCTCCCAGTTGGCACGCACCATTTTCGGCGGGGGGCCCCTCTACTACGTGACACAGATCTCCACCATGATCCTGCTGATCCTGGCGGCCAACAGCGCCTTCACCGGCTTCCCCTATCTTGCGTCCATTCTGGCCAGGGACAGCTTCATGCCGCACCAGATGGCATCCTTCGGAGACCGGCTGGTCTTTTCCAACGGCATCACGATCCTGGGTGTCCTGGCCGTGCTGCTCCTGGTCCTCTTTCAAGGCGACACGCACGCGCTGATCCCGCTCTACGCAGTCGGCGTATTCGTGTCCTTCACCTTGTCGCAGGCCGGCATGGTCAAACGCTGGATGGTCAAGAAGGGCCCGCACTGGAGAAAAAAACTGATCATCAACGGGATCGGCGCCGTCACAACCGGTGTGGCCACGTTGATCATCGGCGGCACCAAGTTCATGCACGGCGCCTGGATCGTCGTGGCCCTCACCCCACCGATCATCATGTGGTTCCGGTCCATCCGCGCCCATTATATTGCCGTGGACGAGCAGATCACGCTCGAACGCGGCCACCGCCCGCCGATGCCGCGCAAGAATACCGTCATCATCCCGATCAGCGGCGTCAACCGGGCCGTCATCCGCGCCGTGGACTATGCTCGGAGCCGAGGGACAGACATCCGCGCCGTGCTGGTGGACGTGGACAAGGAAAATACGGCCAAGGTCGAAATGCAGTGGGCCCAGTGGGGCTGCGGCGTGCAGCTGGTTGTCCTGCCGTCCCCCTATCGCTCCGTGATGGTCACCCTGCTCGATTACATCGAAGACACCTTGGAGAAGGACCCGCACAGCTGGGTGACCGTGGTCATTCCGGAAATTCTCCCCGCCCGGTGGTGGCAGAATATCCTCCACAACCAACGCGCGCTCCTGCTCAAGGGCGCGCTGCTGTTCAAGGAACGGGTGATCCTCACGGACGTGCCGTTCCATCTGGAGCGTTAGCGATGCCAAGTGAAAAGTTAAAAGTGAAAAGTAAAAAGTTTGGATTGTACGTTCGTCTTTTTACCGTTCCCTTTTTACTGTGCTCGCTCGGCGAGCCCGCCTTCGCCTTCAAGATCGTCGAGCCGAAGGAAGGCTCCACCGTCAAGGCCGGGCAGCCAGTCAACGCCAGGGTGGATCTCGGCCACGATGCCGGCGTCGTGCAGGTCAGCTATTATTGGTACGGCGAATCGGAGGAGACGCTGGTCGAGCAGAAGGGCAATGCCTCCTCCGGCTCCATCGTCAAGGTGGCCGCGCTGGTCGCCGACTCGCGCCACACTCCGCCGTTCGGCGGGCCGCTGAAAGTGCCCAGGGAAGCCATCGGCCCCATGCGTCTGCTCGCCGTCGCGGAAATCTCGCGCGGGCGGCTCGGCACGCGGACCGTGTTCGACGAGATCGTCGTCACCGTGGACCCCGGCGCAGAACTGACGGCGATTGAAATCGGAACCGACAAGCCGCTGAGGCTCGGGCGCGCCGGGCAGGCCGCCACCTACGGGCAGATTGACTCGCTCGGCAAGACCTTCGAACTGCCGCTCACCGGGACGTTCGCAGACGGCGTCGAACGGCATATCAGCGCCCCCGCCATCGGCACCAGTTACACATCATCCAATGAAAAAGTCATCAAGGTGCTCCCCGAGGGCCTGCTGCAAATCGTCGGCAACGGCAAGGCCGTGCTCACCGTCACGAACCGCGGCAAACAGGCGTCGCTGGATGTCTCCGTTGAAGTCAACACCGAACCCAACGAGCCGCCGGTCGCTAATGCCGGACCGAACCACACAGTCAAAGCCGGCGCCAAGGTGAAGCTCTCGGGATTGAAGAGCCGCGATCCGGAAGGCGACGCGCTGTTTTACACGTGGAGCCAGATTCGAGGGAGCAAAGTGGCGTTACTGGATTTGAACATGGCCGAGGCGTCCTTCCTCGCACCGCAGGTCTCCGAAAAACGGTTGTATCGGTTC
>MHEU01000023.1:0-2500 GCA_001805245.1 Nitrospirae bacterium RIFCSPLOWO2_02_FULL_62_14
CATCGAGGTGCCAAACCTCCCCGTCGATGTGAACTCTTGGGGGAGATCAGCCTGTTATCCCCGGCGTACCTTTTATCCGTTGAGCGATGGCCCTTCCACTCAGAACCACCGGATCACTAAGTCCGACTTTCGTCCCTGCTCGAGCTGTCGCTCTCGCAGTCAAGCTCCCTTCTGCCTTTGCACTCGACGGCTGATTACCGACCAGCCTGAGGGAACCTTTGAGCGCCTCCGTTACCTTTTGGGAGGCGACCGCCCCAGTCAAACTACCCACCAGACACTGTCTTCGCCCGGGATGACCGGGCCGAGTTAGAATGTCGGAAAACTAAGAGTGGTATTTCACTGGCGACTCCACGGGACCTAGCGGCCCCGCTTCGCAGTCTCCCACCTATGCTACACATACTCGTCCAACATCCAATGTCAAGTTGTAGTGAAGGTGCACAGGGTCTTTCCGTCTAGTTGCGGGCACCCGGCTTCTTCACCGGAACAACAAATTCGCTGAGTCTCTCCCCGAGACAGCACTCCAGTCGTTACGCCATTCATGCAGGTCGGAACTTACCCGACAAGGAATTTCGCTACCTTAGGACCGTTCATTGTGTTGCAACCCACTTGCGTGAGCGGCGCACTCATTTCTGATGCGCTCTACCTGTCGCCAGGCAGATCGGACTATCTCATCCCGCTGATGGTTCTGCGGGTCCGGCATATAGTCTCTGAGGATTCTGAAACCGGCTGAGGATTTCCGCGTCGCTGTATCGGCGCTTCCCACCGTCGTTCATGTCCAGCCGAATCCGAAGGATCTCTTCGACTCCTTCCTGCGTCAGGTGCTTGCTCTGCCGCATGCATTCGGCCAGTTGCTTGAATTTGGAGAAATCGCGCTTCTTCTTCGCGGACAGAAATCCAAAGCGCTCAAAGAATGGGATGACGTTTTCCACGATGGCAGTGAGATTATTCACCTCATAGTACCAAACTCCATCGTGTCTCTGCCGCATGGTCCCGCATCCGAGATGGCGCTTACACAGCGCCAGGATCACGGAATCACGCTGGGAAATATTGAAGCAGAGAGACACCTTCCATGGAAACTTGTAATCGTCCCGCGGTCGGAACGACACGTTGAAGCTTCCTTCCCCATCGGTGAATCCAGCCATATAATGGCCGATGTCCGAGGGAATGTCCTGGACTTTGAGCATGGGTTCCAGCCTTTCCTGCTGATTGCCCGCACCTCTCGGATTGTCACTGCCGCCAATTTCGCGGCGAGTACCGGAGGATGCACCGGGTGTTCCAGCATATAGCCAGATTTGTTCTCGGAACTACAGTGGTCCGGTTCCATAGTTACGGCCGCCGTTTACTGGGGCTTCATTTCAGAGCGTCGCCTTGCGGCTAACCCCTCTATTTAACCTTCCAGCACCGGGCAGGCGTCAGACCCTATACGTCCACTTGCGTGTTCGCAGAGTCCTGTGTTTTTGGTAAACAGTCGCTAGAGCCACTTTATTGCAACCTTGTTCAGCTCGGCCTGTACGGCTTCACTTACGCAAGGCACCCCTTCTTCCGAAGTTACGGGGTTAGATGGCAGAGTTCCTTAGGGAGAGTTCTCTCACGCCCCTTGGTGTATTACACCCACCTACCTGTGTCGGTTTGCGGTACGGACAGCACGTGCACTCGCTACGAGGCTTTTCTCGGCAGTGTGGGATCGGCCCGTTTGTGGCCTTGCGGCCTCCCCATCACTTCTCGGCGGTAACGGCCGCGCGGATTTGCCTGCGCGACCCGCCTACGGGCTTGGACCGGGTATTCCAGGGACCCGGCGGTGCCTACCCTCCTGCGTCCCCCCTTCGCTGATAACGCACACGTGCTGGCACAGGAATATTGACCTGTTTTCCATCGCCTACGCCTTTCGGCCTCGGCTTAGGTTCCGGCTAACCCTGACCTGACGAACATAGGCCAGGAAACCTTAGGCTTACGGGGACAATGATTCTCACATTGTTAATCGCTACTTATGCCTGCATAATCTCTTCTCTACGCTCCAGCGGTTCTTGTCGATCCGCCTTCACCGCCTAGAGAATGCTCCCCTACCACTTAGCCCTTGCGGGTAAGTCCGCAGCTTCGGTTGTAAACTTGAGCCCCGTTATATTTTCGGCGCAGGCTCGCTCGACCAGTGAGCTGTTACGCACTCTTTAAAGGATGGCTGCTTCTAAGCCAACCTCCTGGCTGTCTGAGCGACCCCACAACCTTTTCCACTTAGTTTACGATTCGGGACCTTAGCTGGCGGTCTGGGCTATTTCCCTTTTGACCACGGATCTTAGCACTCGTAGTCTAACTCCCGTGCGATCAGTAGCGGCATTCGGAGTTTGGTTGGGTTCGGTAGCGTTGGAACGCCCCTAGCCCATCCAGTGCTCTACCTCCGCCACGACAAACACGAGGCTAACCCTCTAGTTATTTCGGGGAGAACCAGCAATAACGAAGTTTGATTGGCCTTTCACCCCTACCCACAGCTCATCCGAGCCATTTG
>MHEU01000023.1:5000-11262 GCA_001805245.1 Nitrospirae bacterium RIFCSPLOWO2_02_FULL_62_14
CCCACGCGGCGTCGCTGCGTCAGGCTTTCGCCCATTGCGCAATATTCCTTACTGCTGCCTCCCGTAGGAGTCTGGCCCGTGTCGCAGTGCCAGTGTGGCTGATCGTCCTCTCAGACCAGCTACCCGTCGTAGCCTTGGTGAGCCGTTACCTCACCAACAAGCTGATAGGACATGAGCCCATCCTTGAGCGTCACACCCACGGTGTGACTTTCCTTCCGAATCCGGAGATCCGGAAGCGTACGCGGTATTAGCCAACCTTTCGGCTGGTTATTCCCCACTCGAGGGTAGGTTACCCATGTATTCCTCACCCGTTCGCCACTTTACAAGTGTATTGCTACACCTTCTCGTTCGACTTGCATGTATTAGGCGCGCCGCCAGCGTTCGTTCTGAGCCAGGATCAAACTCTCAAATAGTGTTCTCTGAATTGGGATCCAAGGGCCACCACTTCAATACACCTTACCTTACCTAAATCATCTCGCTCTATTCAGTTGTCAAAGAACAAATTGCTCCCAGAAGGGAGCCTCGTAAAATACTATAGGGTGTTCATGTTGTCAAGGGGCAATTTCGATGCATGTCCTGCCAAAGAAATGAAATCCTGCCGGCTCGCGTGGTCAGCATGCTGTCCACGGGGCAGGGCCTGCTCTTGCGGGCTGCTATTCGATGGCCCATAATGAATTATCTATGTACCGCCGAACATTCTTGAAGCTCAGCGGATTCGGGTTGCTTGCCGGCCTGACCGGTTGCGACGCCATGGGCAGCGTATTCGGCCGCATGTTTGCCGTCCCGCCGCGGGAGACCACCTACTTCACGCCCAACGCCAAATTTTATGTGGTGAACTATTCCAATTCTCCGTTCAGCCTCTCCCATAATTTGAACCAGGAACAGTGGCGCGTCCACATCACCGGCGAGGTCAAGCATAAGGCTTCGCTGGGGTGGCGGGACATTCTCAACCGGGAATCGTACGACCAGGTCGTCACGCTCGAATGTATTGACACCCTCCCCGGCGGCGACAGCCTCGGCAACGCGCAGTGGCGCGGCATTTCGCTCAAGAAACTCCTGCTCGAAGCCGGTGTCGAGGAGGAGACCGCCCGCGACATCGTCTTTCGCGCCGCCGACGGCTATCATGACAGCATCCCCTTTGCGCGAGCCATGCAGGACGACGTCATGCTGGCCTACCTGATGAACGGCGAAAAGCTGCCGCAAGAACACGGATTCCCCTTGCGTCTGATCGTGCCAGGCCTCTACGGCATCAAAAACGTCAAATGGATCACGGAGATCGAGGTCTACAATGGTGACTACAAGGGCTACTGGCAGCAACGGGGCTGGACCGACGACGGCACGATTAAAATCTTCTCGCGCATTGACAGTCCCGGTCACTACCAGCCGCTTCGAGGCCCGGAGCAGACGTTCCGCGGCATTGCATTCGGCGGCCCCCACAGCATCGGCACAGTGGAACTGAGCTTCGATGGGGGAAGGTCGTGGCAGGCGGCCGAAATTGAGCCGCCCCTGTCGAAGAAGTCCTGGATCATCTGGAACTTGCGCTGGCGTCCACCCAAGCCCGGCAAATACCAAGTCGTGGTCCGTGCCACGGACACCCAAGGGCGGCTCCAGATTGCTGACATCGTACGTCCCCAGCCAGCTGGTGCATCCGGCCTGCATACAATCATCTCCGAGATCGAACAGCTCTGAGGCAGGCGGTGTTTTCCTTTCGTCCATACAGTCGACGGTCATCGCCGCTCAAGTGGAATGCCGCGTTCATCGCGGCCATCGTACTGTCTGGCGCCATGCCGGTCTCTGTGGAATCGATCGACGCGCAGCCAGACACCGTCATCGAACGGGCCATGCACACGACCGTCGGAATTTTAAGCGAGACACCGGCCGAGCACGAGTCGGGATTTCAGAGCCGCCTGTCCATTCGCGGAACCGGCGTCCACCTGCAGGCCGGCTACATTGTCACGGCACGCCACGCTGTGGAGCGTGACCAGGGCAGCAAAAGGGTGCTCCCCAAAGAAATCCTGGTCCTGACCTCCGATCTGGCAACGATCCCCGCCCATCTGGTCGGCGACAGCGCATACCTCGACATTGTGCTCTATCGGATCAGGGAGGTGCATCGAGACCAATTGGAAACGACAACGTCTTTTTCCGATGCAAACGCCGTCGCAGGAGACCAGGTCTTCACGGTCGGCTACCCTCTTGGATGGGGGCCTGCCGTCGCCTACGGACGGATCGGTAATCCCAACACATTTCTCCCAACGGCCGATACCCGGCTCTTGCAGACCGATCTCTCCGCCTGCAGTGGCAACTCCGGCGGAGGGCTCTTTAATGGGGCCGGGGAGCTGGTCGGGGTCGTGCACGCCATCATCAAGACCGATCAGGGGCAGGGCGACCAGCGCTGCAGCCGGTTTGCCTTTGCCGTACCTGCTATACTTGCGCAACGGATCGTCACCGCCCTGATCGAAGGCAAACAACCGCGCTTCTCCAGGCTCGGCATTCAGATGACCCAGGTTCAGGTCGGGACCAAATGGAAAATTGCCGCCGGAGAAGTCTCGGGACCGGCCAAAGACGGGGGCGTGGAAAAAGGCGATCTGCTCGTGGCAATTAATGACTTGGACATTACCAATGCCGCGCAACTGAAGAACTATTTGATGGAACGGACGACGCCCGGGCAAACGGTCACGCTCCGCGTTCTCCGCGGCACTCAGGTGCTGCAACTCTCCATTACACTTGCGGGCGCATAGGCTCGCCATACATAAAGGTGACATCGATGAGAAAACCGCTGACCCTGAGCATGATGGCAGGCGCACTCGTGTTGGCGATCGGCGTTCTCTCCATGAACGTTCCAGACACCGTTGCAGACTCGATGACCTTCGCCGCCCTGGTTATCGACGTTCCGGATGGCGATACCCTCCTCGTTCTCAGAAACAAGACCCGCCTGACCGTGAAACTCCCCGGTATTGATGCTCCGGAACTCGACCAGCCCTACGGGCTGGAAGCAAAACGTCATGCCGCCAAGCTGGTAAAGGGAAAGGTCGTCACGATCGATATTATGCACCCCGGAAACCCCGTGTATGGTGCGGTGCGGTTTCAAAAAAGCAGAATTCTGGCCCACGAAATGGTCAAGGCAGGGATGGCATGGGCGACCACGATGGACAAATCCTCCATGCTCGCCGAGGCCCAGGAGACGGCTAAAACCGCACGCCTCGGGTTGTGGGCGAACAGCGAGGAGGAGGAACCTGTTCCGCCGTGGGACTGGAGAGCCAAAAAACGCTTTCAATAGCGACCGGCGAACAGGTCCGCGACAGTATTCCCGATCACCTCGAATCCCTGCATACCTGAACTTCGCCGCACCGACGAAAACCGCCCTCTCTCATCTCGGCGCTTCGCTGGTCACGTGTAAATCCGCCGCCGCGCTGCGCCCGGCCAGGTAGCCGGTCGTCCAGGCCCATTGGAAGTTAAACCCTCCGATGCGGCCATCGCAGTCCAGCATCTCTCCGATCAGATACATCCCTGGCACCTTGCGCGACTCCATCGTGCGGAAGTTGATTTCATTGAGCGGCACCCCTCCGGCCGTCACCTCGGCATAGTTCCATCCGCGGTCGCGCAGGATCGGCAAGCGCAACTGCGTGAGTCCCTGCACCAGGACGTTCCGCTGCTCCCGCGTCACTTGTCCAGATGACATGGATGGATCGATTCCGAGAAACCGGCAGAGCGCCGCGGCAAATCGATCCGGCAGATGGCCGGTAATAAGTTTCGCGAGCGCACGTTTCGGCTGCTCAGCGATCCGGGCCTTGAGCCAACGTTCGGCCTCCTCACGATTCATGTCGGGCAACACGTTGCACCGCATCTCAACCTCGGCTCCTTCTCCTCTTGCCCTGGTCCAAAATCGGCTGGCATCCATCACGACCGGTCCGCTGACTCCGAAATGCGTCCACAAGAGACTGCCTCGGCGCCGGTCGACGACCCGACCGTCCACCTGCGTCGTCAACTCGACCTCCTGTGAAACCCCGGACAACTCCGCATGAAACATGTCCGGCGTGAGAATAAGCGGCACCAAGGCGGGATAGGTCGGCGTGACCTCATGGCCTAGCCGGCGGACGATACTCCAACCTCCGCCATCACTACCCGACTTTGGTAACGACCGCCCGCCGGTCGCCAGGATGACCCGACAGGCCGACATCGCGCCGTGTTCATGCCGAATGAGAAACGAGGGGCTCCCCGAAGCATCTGGCTGCGGAATGATGTCCTGCACACGATGATGCAGATGAATGACGACCTTGAGTTTTTCGCAGCGGGCCGTCAGCGCATGGAGCACGGTGCGGGCCTGGTCGGTCACGGGAAAGAGTTTACCGGTCTCTTCGCGCTTGAGTTCAACCTCCAGGGAGGCAAACCACCGCCGCGTGGCCTCGACGCCAAACGCCGCCAGGATGTTCCGGACGATATGCGGCGAGCCGTTGAAGTCTGCGTGCGTGACCCGCTCGTGCGTCACGTTGCAGCGGCCGCCACCGGAAATCAGGATTTTTGCCCCGATCCTTTTGGCTCCGTCCAGGATTACGATGCGAGCCGGCCCCCTGGCGCGTGCCGCTTCAGCCGCAAAAATTCCAGCCGCGAGTCCGGCCGCACCAGCCCCAACGATGACGATATCGGCATGCTCGTCCATGTGGCCCCGGGCATGGTCAGGCGGCATGTTCACTGATGGCAGTGGAGGCATGGAACAGGGGCAGGCACCAGGCCGGAAACGTTACTCGACCGTATCCAGCTTGATCCGCAGCTCTTTGAGCTGGGCCGGATCGACCGGCGAGGGGGCCTCGGTCAGCGGGCACTGGGCTTTTTGGGTTTTTGGAAAGGCGATCACGTCGCGGATCGAATCGGCGTTGCCCAGCAGCATGATCAGGCGGTCCAATCCGAACGCGATGCCGCCGTGCGGCGGCGCGCCGAATTCCAGCGCTTCGAGCAGGAAGCCGAACTTGGCCTTGGCCTGGTCCTTGTTGATGCCGAGCAAATCCAGAATCCGCAGCTGGACATCGCTCCGGTGGTTCCGGATGCTCCCCCCGCCGATCTCGTTGCCATTCAGCACCATATCGTAGGCCTTCGCCCGGACTTTCAGCGGCTCCGAATCCAGGAAGGCCAGATCCTCGTCCATCGGCGCCGCAAAGGGATTGTGCATGAAGACGTACCGCTTCTCTTCCGCCGAATAGTCCAACAGGGGAAACTCGGTCACCCACAGCGGCTTCCAGGCGGTGGTGTCGATCAGTTTTAGTTCCTCCCCGAGCAGCAGGCGGATGCGTCCGAGCACATCGTGGACGATCGCAGGCTTGTCGGCACCGAACAGGACCAGATCACCGGGCTTCGCATCCGGCAGAGACGCGAAGAACGCCTTGGCATCCAGAAACTTGGCGATGACCGACTCCAACTGACCCTCGGCCGTGATCTTGAGCCAGGCCAGCCCCTTGGCGCCGAAACTCTTCGCTGTTTCGCACAGGGCATCAATCCGCGTCCGTGACAGCGTCGCACCGCCCTTGACGATCAGCGCCTTGACGAGCCCGCCTTTCGTTGCCGCATCCTTGAACACCTTGAACTCGCTGGTGGCGGCAAAGGCCGTCACGTCGTGCAGCGGCATCTCGAACCGCAGATCCGGCTTGTCGGACCCATAGCGGCCGATGGCGTCCGCATAACGCATGCGCTGGAACGGAGTCGGGAGTTGCACGCCCCCCGCCTCGCGGAACACGGTCACGATCATCTGCTCCGTGAGACTCATTACGTGATGTTGGTCCACAAACGACATTTCCAGATCGATCTGGGTGAATTCAGGCTGACGGTCGTTGCGGAGGTCCTCATCCCGGAAACAGCGCGCAATCTGGTAGTAGCGGTCCATGCCGCTGACCATCAGCACCTGTTTGAACAATTGAGGCGACTGCGGCAGCGCAAAAAACATCCCCGGATTGACCCGGCTCGGCACCAGATAATCCCGCGCTCCTTCCGGCGTGCTCTTGGTTAGAATCGGCGTTTCGATCTCAAGGAACCCTTCCTTGTTCAGGAACCCCCGTACCGCCTGCGCGAGATTGTGGCGCATGGCGACCAGTTTCTGCATTTTCGGCCGGCGCAGGTCGAGATACCGGTACTTCAGCCGCAGCGATTCGGTCACTTCCGCCTCGTCTTCGATCAGGAACGGCGGCGTCTGCGACGGATTGAGCACCTCCACGGTCTCCACCATCACCTCGATCTGTCCGGTCGGAAGCTTCGGATTCTCGGAGCCGGCCGGACG
>MHEU01000023.1:11293-12813 GCA_001805245.1 Nitrospirae bacterium RIFCSPLOWO2_02_FULL_62_14
TATTCGCTTCGAAGCTGGTGCGCCTGTGCATGCGCCTTCGCATTGTTTTCCTGGTTGAACACGACCTGGGTCAGGCCCCGTCGGTCCCGGATGTCGTAAAAAATCACGTTGCCGTGGTCGCGCCTCGTGTGGACCCAGCCGTTCAGGACCACGGTCTGGCCGACATGCGTCACGTTCAATTCGCCACACGTATGCGTGCGGAACTTCATATCGACACCCGCTTGGACGACACGGTCTTCTGACGGCTCGAGCGGGCATTCCGCGCCCACTTCGCCCGTACCCGTTTAAGCCGTGCCTGCCTGGCCCGCGCCTGCCCGCCTCCCGCTTGCACGTCCTGCCGCTCCCGCGCCAGTTCACGCACAGCATTGGCCTCGCGGTCCGTCAGATAACGGTAGTGCCCTGTTGGAAGGTCGCCCAGCGCGAGCGGTCCGAACTTCACGCGCTTCAGCTTCAGCACCGGATGGTTCACGGCATCCAGCATGCGTTTGACTTGATGTTTGCGTCCTTCAAAAATTGTGACCTCCAGCCAGGAGTTCTCGGTTGCCTTGCCGACCTTCTTGACGATCGCCGGCCCGGTCCGGCCGTCATCCAGCATGACTCCCTTTTCCAGGGCATCAATATGCTCGGGGGCCAGCATGCCCTTGACCTTGATCAGATAGGTCTTCGGCACATGATGACGCGGATGGAGCAGCAGTTGCGCCAATTCTCCGTCATTCGTCAGCAACATCAACCCTTCGCTGTCGAAATCCAGCCGGCCGACAGGAAACACCCGCACATGAACACCGGGAAGCAAATCCGCGATGGTCCCCCGGCCGCCCGGATCGCTCATGGTGGACACGACGTTCTTGGGCTTGTTCAGCATCACGAATGTCTGCGGCGCCGCCGGCTTCAGATGGCGCCCGTCCACCTTCACATGGTCCTTCTCGGGATTAACCTTGGTGCCGAGTTCGCACACCACCTGCCCGTTGACGGTCACGCGCCCCTGCACGATCAGCTCTTCCGCCTTGCGCCGGGAGGCCAGGCCAGAATCGGCAATCACTTTTTGCAATCTGACTTCCACGCTATTCCCATTCAATCGTTGAAGGCGGCTTGGAGCTGATGTCGTAGACCACGCGGTTCACGCCGCGCACTTCGTTGATGATCCGGTTCGAAATCGTGCCCAGGAGTTCGGCCGGCAGCCGCGCCCAGTCTGCCGTCATACCATCCAAACTGGTCACCGCTCGGACGGCAACAACGTGCTCATAGGTCCGCTGGTCGCCCATCACGCCGACGGTCCGGATCGGCAGCAGCACGGCAAAGGCCTGCCAGATTTCGCGATAGAGTCCCGCGTTCTTGATCTCCTGCGCGACGATGGCTTCCGCCGCCTTGAGGATGTCCAGACGCTGGCTTGTGACCGGGCCGAGGATGCGGATCGCCAGGCCGGGCCCGGGGAACGGCTGACGCCAGATGATATCGTCCGGCAGGCCCAGTTCCTTGCCCAGCACGCGCACTTCGTCCTTGAACAATTCCCGCAAGGGTTC
>MHEU01000023.1:12849-20927 GCA_001805245.1 Nitrospirae bacterium RIFCSPLOWO2_02_FULL_62_14
CACCAGATAATCCACGTGCTTGAGCCGCCGCGCTTCCTTCTCGAAGTTTTCGATGAAGAGCCGGCCGATGATCTTTCGTTTTTTCTCCGGGTCTTCGACATTTTTCAGCGCCGTCACAAACTGCGCGGCGCGATCGAGGAAAAGCAGATTAAGTTTCAGCTGCGAGGTGAACGTCTTGCGCACCTGCGCGCCTTCGCCCTGCCGCAACACGCCGTTGTCCACGAACACGCAGGTCAGCTGCTTGCCGACCGCGCGATGGGCTAGGACAGCCGCCACGGAGGAATCCACGCCGCCGCTCAAAGCGCAGATGACCTTCCCCTTCCCGACCGTCTCGCGAATCTGCGCCACCGCCGTCTCTACATAGGAACTCATCGTCCACGTCGGCTTGCAGCCGCAGATGTCATGGACGAAGTTCTGCAAGATTCGAAACCCGCCGGCCGTATGCGCCACTTCCGGATGGAACTGCAGGCAATAGAACCGCCGGCCGGCGTCCGCCAGCTTCATCGCGGCCACCGGCGAATTGTCGGTGTGCGCGATCGAACGGAACCCCTTGGGCATCCGCTCGATCCGGTCGCCGTGCGACATCCAGACCGTGGTTGCCCGGTTCTCGCCCACGCCCTTGAACAGATCGGAATCGTCGTCGATGAGCAGTTCCGCCCGTCCAAACTCCCGCCGGGACGCTTTGGCCACCTCGCCGCGGAAAAGATGCGTCATCAACTGCATGCCGTAACAGATGCCCAGTACCGGCACGCCCAGATCGAAGAGCTGCCGGGGCACATGCGGCGCCTTTCGCTCGTAGACGCTGGCCGGCCCACCGGACAGAATGACACCCTTCGGCCTGTAGGCCGCGATGGTCGCCAGCGGAGCGGTGCAGGGAAGGATCTGGGAATAGACGTGGGATTCGCGGACGCGGCGGGCGATGAGCTGGGTGTATTGCGATCCGAAATCGAGGATCAGGATTCTGTCATGCCAGAGTTCCATTGCTTAGCAAGTAGCGAATAGCGAGTAGCTGGCAGCTAACCAAACCGGGGAATTGGCTATTCGCTGTTCGCTATCGGCTATTTGCTATTCTCCGTCGGTGCGGTAGTTAGGAGCTTCCTTCGTGATGATCACATCGTGGACGTGGCCTTCACGGAGGCCGGCCAGTGTCTGCCGGATGAACCGGGCATTCTTTTGCAAGTCCGGGATCGAGCGGCAACCGCAATAGCCCATGCCCGAACGGACGCCCCCGACCAGCTGGTAGATCACGCCCGAGAGGGTGCCCTTATACGGCACGCGGCCTTCGATGCCTTCCGGAACCAGCTTGGCTTCCGGCCGTCCCGCCTGGAAATAGCGATCCCGCCCGCCCTTCTCCATGGCCCCGAGCGAACCCATCCCGCGATAGACCTTGTATGTTCGCCCCTGGAACAGCACCGTTTCGCCCGGTGATTCTTCCGTCCCTGCAAGGATGCCGCCGATCATGACCGCCGAGGCGCCGGCCGCCAGGGCCTTGGTCATATCGCCGGAGTATTTAATTCCGCCGTCCGCGACAATCGGCACGCCCGTCCCCGCCAGCGCCGCGGCGCAATCGGAGATGGCGGTCAATTGCGGCATGCCGGCGCCGGACACAATGCGCGTCGTGCAAATGGAGCCCGGCCCGACTCCCACTTTCACGGCATCCACCCCGGCCTTGACCAGATCCTTCGCCGCCTCCGCCGTCGCAATATTGCCGGCGATCACATCCAGGTTCGGATACTTCTTTTTGACGACCTTCACCGTCTCCAGCACGCTGCGCGAATGGCCGTGCGCCGTATCCACCGCCACCAGATCCACACCGACCTTCACCAGAAGGTCGAGACGATGCTCGGTCTCCGGGCCGACCCCGATCGCCGCGCCGACCCGCAGACGGCCGTGCGTGTCCTTGCAGGCATGGGGATACTTGATCCGCTTTTCGATGTCCTTGATCGTGATCAGCCCCTTGAGTTCGAACTTCTTGTTCACGACGAGCAGTTTCTCGATCCGGTGTTCGTGCAGGATTTCGCGGGCCTTCTCCAAGCTCGTGCCTTCCGGCGCCGTGATCAGCTTGTCCTTCGTCATCACTTGCGACACCTTGAGATCCATCCGGCTTTCAAAGCGCAGGTCCCGGTTGGTCAGAATGCCGACGAGTTTGCCGTTCTTGGTGACGGGAATGCCGGAAATGCGGTACTTGGTCATCAATTGGAGGGCTTCGCGGATCGTGGCGTCCGGCGCGATCGTAATCGGATCCAAAATCATGCCGCTCTCGGACTTCTTGACCTTGTCCACTTCGACGGCCTGGTCTTCGGGAGACAGCAGGCGGTGGAGAATGCCGATGCCGCCCTCACGGGCCAGCGCAATGGCCAGGCGCGCTTCGGTCACGGTGTCCATGGCCGCGCTGACGATCGGAATATTGATCGCGACGTTGCGCGAGACCTGCGTGCGGGTGTCCGTTTCGCCGGGAAGCACTTCGGACTTCGCCGGCACCAGGACCACGTCGTCGTAGGTCAATCCGACTCTGATTTCTTTCTCCAGCATTGCGCTCCGCCCTACCGTTGCTGCACGTCCGCCGCCTGATCCGACAATTCCGCCGCCGCGTCCGCCTCTTCCTTCAACCGCTCGCCGCCTTCTTCCGCCGGCATGAACTGCTGGACGCGGGTATTGGCGCTGTCCACCACGAACACGCTGCCACGCGAATCCACGGCGATGCCGTACGGGAAATTGAACTGCCCGTCGCCGTTGCCGAACCCGCCCCACTGCGTGATGAAATTGCCTTCCCGGT
Organism: Nitrospirae bacterium RIFCSPLOWO2_02_FULL_62_14; assembly: GCA_001805245.1. Lineage (GTDB taxonomy): Bacteria > Nitrospirota > Nitrospiria > Nitrospirales > Nitrospiraceae > 2-02-FULL-62-14. The sequence continues at coordinate 15,626 of MHEU01000023.1, forward strand.
CGAATTTTTGAATGCGCTGGTTGCCGGCATCGGAGACGAACACGTCTCCCTGCCCGTCCACGACGACGCCCCACGGCGACCGGAACTGCCCGGGTTCCTGGGCCCGCGGATCGCTGGCATGGCCGGGGCCGAGCCCGCCGCCCCACTTGGTGAGCAACTGCGGGAGCACGTTCGTGCTCGTATCGAATTTCTGGATGCGGTGGTTGCCCATGTCCACGACATACACGGCGCCGTCGGAAGGATCCACCGCCACGCCGCGCGGGAAATAAAACTGCCCGTCGTTGGACCCGAAGCTGCCCCACTGCATGATGAACTCGCCGCTGGGGTCGAACTTCTGCACGCGGAAATTGGCGCTGTCCACCACGTAGATATAGCCGCGGACCCGATCCACCGCGATGCCCCAGGGCGAACTGAACTGGCCCTCGGCGTTCCCGCGGGATCCGAATTTCATCAGATAGCCGCCCAGCTTGCCGTCGAACTTCTGCACGCGGTGATTGTTGGTATCCACCACAAACACATCGCCCTTCGCATCGCAGGCGATGCCGGTCGGATTGTGGAAGTTGGCGTTGGCCGAGCCGAAGCTGCCCCACAAAATGATGAAGTTGCCGGCGTTGTCGAATTTCTGCACCCGGTTATTGCCGTTGTCGACCACGAACAGACTGCCCTGCTGATCGATCGCCAGTCCGTACAACGGCGACGCAAACTCGCCGCCGTGCAGCAGCGATGCGCCGCGGCCCGGCTTGCCCCACGTGGAGACGCAGAGATAGCCGGACGTGTTGACCAGGATGCTGGCGCTGGCCGGCACCGAGATATTATTGCCGATGTCCTTGAACCAGACGTAAATCGTCTTGGGACCGTCGCCCGGCGAAAGCGTACACGGGATGGTCGCGCCGAACTTGTTCGCCGGCTCCACGTCCACCCATCCCGGCATGGTCGCGCTCGGCGCCATCGGGTTCTCGGCGATGTAGTAGGCGGACACGCCGGTATCCACGTCGTTGGCCGAAATGGTCAACACGACGTCCGGCGTATTCGTCATGAAGGCGCCGTGATTGATGACCGCATAGGGATTCTGCGGAGCCGTGATGTCGATCAACACCGGCGTGGCCGTGACTTCTTCGGACAGGGCGCTCTCATTCCCTTCGTCGAAGACCGCGCTCAACGCATAATAATAGGGGTTGTCGTTCGTCAGGCCGGAATGGACGTAGGGGCTGGACACGCCTTCGATTTTCGTCCCGGACTCCGCCGTCACACCGGGCGACGTATGAAAATACAGGTTATAGGATGACGCGCCCGGCACATCCATCCAGCTCAGCGCAATTTCCGTATCGGCCGCCTTGGCGACCAGGCTGCGCGGCGCCGTCGTGCCGGCAATTTCCTGCGGCCGTCTCTGTGCCAGCCGGTTCAGCTCCTCCTCCGTCGGCGCATACTTGAGGACGCGGTTGTTGCCGCTATCCACGACATAGACATACCCTTCGGCATCCAGGGCGATGCCGGAGGGAAAATTCAGCTGCCCTTCCGTCACGCCGCGATTGCCCCACTGACAGAGGAAGGTGCCGTTACCGTCGAATTTTTGGATGCGATGATTGCCGCTGTCCACCACGTAGACATGGCCCAGCTTGTCGCACGCCACGCCCCACGGGGATTTGAACTGGCCGGGGCCGCCGCCTTCCTTGCCCCACTTGGCCAGGAAGCTGCCCCGCGCGTCGAATTTCTGGATCCGGTTGTTGCTTTCGTCGGCCACGTAGATATTGCCGACAAAGTCCACGGTCACGCCTCGCGGAAAGAAAAAGGCGCCGTCGAAACTTCCGTCCCGGCCCCACTTGAGCAGCGGCGTCCCGTCCGATTTGAACTTCTGGACGCGCGCATTGCTCGTATCCGAGACGTACAAATTTCCTTCACGATCCGTGGCTACGCCCCACGGCACGTCGAACTTCCCGATGTCCGCCCCGCGCCAGGCAAACCCGAACTTGCCCCAGGCTTTCATCGGCGTGCCGTCCGCATCCAGCTTTTGAATCCGGTTGTTGCCGCTGTCCGCGATATAGACGTGCCCCTCGGGTCCCGTGGCCAGCCCGCGGGGATAATAGAACTCCCCCTCCTGCGAGCTGGGCTCGCCGCCCCACCGCGCAAGAAACTTTCCTTCCTTGTCGAATTTCTGGATGGAATGGTTGTCCGTGTCGGCCACGTAGATGTGGCCGTCCTTGTCGAGCGCGATGCCGGTGGGCGATTTGAACTCCCCCTCGTCCACACCTTCCTGACCGATCGCCTGCACCGCCAGGTAGGGAGACGGGACCGCCATCACCTCCGCCGACTCCCGGCTCTCGCCTTGCGGCGTCACCACGGTGACCACATAGTAGTAGCAGGTGCTGTTGGCCAGGTCGTCGTGCACGTAGGGCGAGGTCACGCCTTCGATGCAGTTCCCCTTTTCCTTCTTCACGCCCATAGCCGGCTTGAAGTCGTCGGCGCTGGCAATGGGACGGGTCAGCTCGGACTGCTTGATCAGAACGCCCTTGTTGGTCAGGAAGTAGAGGTTGTAATACATGGCCTCAGGCACAGGATCCCATGTAATCGTGATCCTGCCGTTGCCCGGCTTCGCCGCGACATGGGCCGGCGCGGGAGGCAGCTGCTCTTCTGACGTCGTTTCGCCCGCACCCCACTCGTCGGCGTGTGCCTGTGCGAGGAGTTTTCTACGATTCAGCACGTCGCAGTCGTCGAATTTCACGTGTCTTGCTCCCTTGCAGCCTGACAGAAGAAAATCCCAATACTTGCGGATGTTTCAAGCACTTACGATGAATGGAGCAATCTAACAAACGGTGCGCGGCCAAGTCAATCCTTCGACTACTCCGCCCTTCTGGGCGGGACTTGCTCAGGATTGACGCTGAGCAGCGCTCGGCGACGTCGAAGCGTCAATAAGCCGCCCATGGTCTGCCTCAGACTCTGATCGATTGTCCGCCTGATGCGAATTCGTTAAGATGACCCACGCTATGCGATCTCGGCTGTATCTTGCTCGTCCGCTGCCAACCCCGGTCATGACGGTCATTCATGAACATTTCGACCTGACCGTGCCTCCGCTCGACCGGTCGCCGACACAGGCCGAGATACAGGCCGGCATCCGCGAGTCGCAGGCAGTCATTTGCACGCTCAATGAACGGTTCGACGGTGACATGCTGGCGGCTGCGCCGTCTCTCCGCGTCATCGCCAACTATGCCGTCGGTTACAACAACATCGACGTGGACGCGGCGAAGGCCCGCGGCGTCATCGTCACGAACACGCCGGATGTCCTGACCAACGCCACCGCCGACATCACATGGGCGCTGATCCTGGCCGTGGCGCGGCGGGTGGTCGAAGGCGATCAGCTTGTTCGTCAAAACCAATGGACCGGCTGGTCGCCGACTCAGATGCTGGGCGTCGATTTGTCGGGCAAAACGCTCGGCATTATCGGCATGGGCCGCATCGGCCTGGCCGTCGCCCGGCGCGCGGCCGGATTCGAGATGACCGTCCTGTACTGGACTCGCAGCGGACGTCCGCTGCAACCGGCCAATCCTGCGTGGCAGCGGGTCTCGTTCGAAGAACTGCTGCGTCGTTCGGACTTTCTCAGCCCTCACATCCCCCTGACACCGGACACGCATCATCTGCTCAACGACGCCGCGCTGCGGCTCATGAAGCCGACGGCGTTTCTCATCAATGCGGCGCGGGGACCGGTGGTGGATGAAGCGGCGCTGGTACAGGCGCTACAGGAACATCGCCTCGCCGGAGCAGGACTCGACGTCTATGAGAAAGAGCCGGAATTGCACCCCGGCCTGCGCGAACTTTCCCAGGTTGTGCTGCTGCCGCATCTGGGTTCGGCGACCATTGAGACACGCATCCGCATGGGAATGATGTGCGTGGAGAACGTACTGGCGGTACTAGAGGGAAAACCGGTGCCGAACCGAGTTGCTTAGGACGGATGACGAAGGGTGAGCCGCTCAGGATGCCCGATCATGCGTTGGCGACCCTTAGCTTCTGTTACCATACTGTTGACCCCTGCGCCTTATCGGACCATCGGAACGGCACAGGGGCACCCGCTCCGCTTTCCGACATCTCACCCCCGCGATCGGCCAAGCCTTCGCGGCTCACTCTTCCACCCCGCTTTTAAAAGAGTGGGATGTTCCATCCGAAGCACAGCTTGAATGGAACGTCCTCAGCCCGCATTATTCATGAGCGCTTCTGCTGCAATCACGGATTCGCTGCTGCGACAAGCTTGGCCGCGGATAGTCCAGCGGCCAAGCGGGCAGGCTCGCCGTTCGCCCCTTCGACGTACTGTTTCAAGTACGCCTCGGGTTCTTCCGGCTCCGCGCGCCCGTTTCGCGACGCGACTGCGTGATTTCGCAACGAACCGTCATGAAAAAAGCGGGCTTTCCGCTTCGCTCCACGCGGAGAGCCGATCGCGATCGCTTGAGCCGAAAAGACTCCCGACCCCTTACTCTCCTAAGCTGGGACAACGATAAGACCGGTCATGGCATCACCGTAGGTCTTGAAAGTACCTCCCACGAGATGATGCGCCGCGAGTGCGCAAAGCGCGGCATCGATAATATCGATATTCGTGAGCGCTTCCATATCCATGCCGGCTTGACGCAGCAATTCGTGTCGAATTCTGCGTTTATGTTTTGCGGAGACTACCTTCCCAGCTAGAGCACACGCAACAGCGTGCGGAAACGTCTCGAAACAAACCTTGCCCTTCACTGGTACAGTGCTCCCATCGAACAGCTGATAATGTTGTTCGATGATCCGGAATAACTCTGTGCCCGCTTGCATCCATCGATAAAAATCTTTGGTTTCGGCTACTTGCTTGCTTGGCGTGGCAAAACAAAAGATTCGTTCAGTAGCAAGATCACGTTCAGCCGATCTTGCGCGTCCGGTGGTGCTCCAGCGGCAAGGGGCATCAATCCCAATTACACTGACGTCGAGCTTAAGACACCATGCCTCAATTTCATCCGCAGATTTCGTTACCTTCTTGTCATGGTAACGGCCATCGCACAAGGCCACCGCATGGAAACCCTTTTTGGGACTGCCGACATCAATGCCGACAACTATCGTGGATAATTTAGGGGAAGAAGAATAAGGGGTTGGAAGACTTTTCATATTTCAGGCGGCTCAAAACGGCCCTCTCCTCACACCCCAGGACAGGCCGGCAAAGTTTGCAGGGCAATCACTACCGAGTAGCCCACTGAACTTGGCGAAGCGTTAAAGGCGATAGGTCCTCAAGCGACCTATCGCCTTTCTATTTTATATTTATCGGTAACTGTTCTTTCCCGCGAGTGCGGCG
>MHEU01000023.1:20988-39736 GCA_001805245.1 Nitrospirae bacterium RIFCSPLOWO2_02_FULL_62_14
GGAAACCATGCCGCAAGCTCGCTCACTTCCGCGCGCGTTGCGCGAGCACAGAAGGGAGACCGGAGCGCCAAAGCTCGCTCCGAACCGCACTTGATCCCTGAGCATAGATAGACGCCGGAGCAGTTCGCCCTTCGTCAGCCGCCTGCTAGCGCGTGGCGGTCTTGGTGCCGCCGTTCTTGCTCCACTCCAGCCGCTTCGACACGTCCTTGTAAGCAGGGATTGCTGAAAACATCTGGAACGCTTTCTCGAACTGGCCTTCGGATTCGTACAGCAGTCCCAGGTCATACCTCACCATGGTCGCCAGGTCACCGGCGCATCCGCCATCGGTCAGAGCCTGCTCCAAATATCCGATGGCATCCTTGGTCTTGCCCCGCTCTTTCAAGCAGAGACCCATCATATGGGAGGCATTCACAAAACAGGCCGGCCCTTTGAGCGCCACCTGAAGCTCTTCCATCGCCTCGTCGAAGAGACCCATGTCCTTGTAGGCCACGCCCAATTCATAACGGACCATCAACTCTTGCTCGCTGTGTTGTTCCTGCACAGGAGCCGCAGCGGAAGGCTCCTCAGCGGCGGGAGCAGCGGCAGCAGCTGCCGGCTCGGCGGGAGCCTCCTGCCCGGCCTTGAACAGGGCCGTCAGTTTTGCAACAACGGGGCTGGACGAGGCGATCTCCTTGATTTTCTCGAAAATCTCGATGGGCAGCGTCGGATTATCCGGATCCGGATGCTCCAGCAACACCTCGACGGCCCGGCCGTAATGGGTGGCGGCGGTCGCACTGTCGCCGCTCTCTTCGTAGGTCTTGCCCAGCAATTCCAGCATGGTCACGGAAGTCGGGTTGACCTCGAGAAATTCCCGGATCATGGATTCGGCCAGTTTGTAATCCCCCGACCGGATGGCGGTTTCCGCAAAGAATTGAATCTCGCCCCGCGCGACCACGATCTGCCCCGCCTTGAGATGAACCTTGGCAAGCAGCCGGCAGACCTCCGGCTCTCCAGGCTCCCGGCTCAACAGCTCGGACAGCGCGGCTTCCGCAGGGCCGTACTGGCCGCTGTTCATCTGCGAATTGGCAAATTCCAGCAACGCAGGCTTGGAGGCCGCACCGAGGTTATTGGGATCGACACCGGCCGCCTCTCCCGCCGATCCGGCAGCCGCGCCGGCCGCCGGCGGGGGGGCCGCCTCGCCCGACTCCAGCGCCTGCAACAACTGCACGGCTTCGCGATTCTTCGGATCGATCTTGATCGCACTCTGGTAGGCTTCCTTGGCCTCGGCCGGCCGACGCTGGCTGGCGCACTCGCGCCCCAATTCAATGAACGCCTTGACGCCTTCCTCGTTCCAGTTCTGTTTCAGACATAGATCCGCCAGCTGCCGGCGGGCATCAAGGTTGGAGGCCTCCAACTTGACGACCGCGCGGTAGGTTTCCATGGCTTCTTTGGGCTTGCCGGCCTTCAGGTACAGCTTGCTGAGCATCAGATAGTCGGCGACGGCATTGCTGGTCAGCCCGCGCTCGGCATTGAGATCGGCAAGACATTTGTGGGCCAGGAACTGGTTGGGGTCGATCTTGAGGATTTTCTTGAAGACCGCGATGGCCTTCAGCGCCACCCCGCCGGCACGGAATGCCGCTGCCGCCTTGAAATAGGCCTCCACGGCATCGTTGGACGCATTCCGCTTGAGATGGAGATCGCCGATGGCGTTGTAGGGTGCGCCGTCGTTCGGCGAGAGGTCGGCGAGCTTCTTCCACTCGGCAATCGCCTCGGTCAGCTTGCCTTGCGCCGTGTATTTCTGAGCGTTATCGAGAACTGAGCTTTTGTCGAGAGCCACGGCATACCTTCCGACTAAAAAGTCCTTGCCGTCAGAGTAAAGGCGGGCCTGGGGTTTGTCAAGAAAACAGCACGCTCGACGCGCGCGATGAAAAGGCTTCCTATGAAGCGGCCTGCACAAATGAAAAGGGGTCCGCAGCCGCGCTGCAGACCCCTTTCCAGCGAATCTCTGCCCGCTGAGGCAGCGGCTTTCCCCGCGCTAGGCGGACATCTTCAACACGTTGGCAGCCTGCGGTCCCTTCGCTCCCTGGACGATATCGAATTCGACGTTTTCGCCTTCTTTCAGGGTCTTGAATCCTTCTCCCTGGAGCGCGGAATAATGGACGAACACATCTTCTCCATTTTCAAGACGGATGAACCCGAACCCCTTCCGGTCATTGAACCACTTGACGGTGCCTTTGCTTCTCACGCGCTCCTCCTTTCCTCAACCCTGAGCATGGGGCATTCCCCCGCTGACCTCTCGGAAACAGGAAAAAAAATGCCGCAGAAGGGAACGTCCTCCTGCGGCCCTTGCAACACAGTACCTATCCGCATGTGTATCCTGAAACACAGAAAATTTCGGGCAAGCATTTAACATAGGGGGGTAGGGCTGTCAAGACATTCTTTTACGTAACCGTACGCTTTCGGGAGCTTGGTATCCCCCTGGAAGCTTCTCCGTTTAATTTACAAGTCATTGGAAATCCCGTATATTTTTCCTGTCGCGTTATCGTGTATCGTGGAGTTACCGTGAGAAAAATCCTCGATCGCTATATCTTCACCGAGCTGCTGGCGCCCTTCTTCGTCAGCCTCGGCGCGCTGTGCTTTGTCATGCTGACGAAAGAACTGCTGCGCCTGGTGGAACTCCTGGTGTCGAAGGGTGTCGGGCTCGCCGCCGTCATGAAGGTCTTTCTCCACCTGCTGCCGTCCTTTCTGGTCCTCACGCTCCCCATCGCCGGCATCATTGCCTCGATCACGGCCTTCGGCCGGCTGTCCTTTGACAAGGAGCTCGTCGCCATGCGGGCCTCCGGTCTCAGCCTTCTCCGCCTCTCCCGCCCGGTCCTGCTGTTCTCCTGTCTGGTCTTCGGTCTGACACTGGCCCTCTCCCACTGGGGCCAGCCGTGGACCAGCGTCTCGCTCAAAAAACTGGCCATGAGCCTGTTGCGGGACAAGCTGACCCTGGCGCTGGACAAGGGCGTCTTCAACGAGCCGGTTCCGCATATGGTGATCTACGTCTCCGACAGCCAGACCGGCCCGTTCCGCAGGGGCATCTTCATCGCCGACGACCGCAACCCCGCCGACAGCCGCGTCATCGTGGCCGGCGATTACCAGTTGCTCAACGACCCGGGCAACAGCCAGGTCGGCCTGCGTCTCCTGGACGGGACCATCCACGACCGCCCCAACGATCTTGAGCAGTACCACCAGGTCGCGTTCACGACGTACGATCTGAAACTGAGCCTCGATCAAAGCGTGTATGCCGCCGTCGACGAACGCCCCTCGCGCGAAGCGCTGCTGGCCCAACTTGAACGCACGCAATGGCGGGACGCGAGCGCCCTGCGACGGCTGATGGAATCCTACAAAGACCTGGCGTTTCCGACCGCCGCCCTGATCTTCGGCATTCTCGGTGTGCCGATCGGGATCGTCTCGAAACGCTCCGGGCGCATTGGAGGATTCGCCGTCGGCGTGGGCATTGTCATCGCCTATTACGTGCTCAACGTGCTGGGCGAATTTTTCGTGACCACCCTGCTGATCCCGCCCTTTGCCGGAGCCTGGCTGCCGAACGCGCTGTTCTTCGCCGTGACCGTGGCCCTGTTTATCCGCATGAACCGGCAATAGCGCCCATGACGATACTCTTCCAATACATGCTGCGCGAGCTGGCCAAGGTCTTCGGGATGTGCCTGTCCGGCCTCATGACCGTCTATCTGGTCGTGGATTTCTTCGAGAAGATCCGCCGGTTCATCCGGTACGATGTCGAGCTCGTCACGCTGGCCGAATACTTTGTGTTGCGAATGCCGGCCATCTTCTTTCAGATCGCTCCCCTGGCCATGCTCATGGCCACGCTGCTGACCATCGGGGTCTTCTCGCGCAACCGGGAAATCACCGCCATGCGCAGTTGCGGGATCTCCCTGACGCGCATCGCCGCCCCCTTTTTCCTCTTCTCCGCCGCGGTCGCCGGCGTCCTGTTTCTCTTCAGCGCCGTCATCATTCCCTACGCCACGGCCCAGGCCGACTACGTCAAGACCGCCAGGATTGAAAAGAAGCCGAGCGGCCCGGCCGTCAAAACGGACCGTTCCTGGATTCAAATCGGCGACCGGACACTGATGAATTTCGACATGGTCGAGCCGGATGGCTCGACGCTGCACGGCGTCAGCCTGTACCAGCTGGGCGAAGATTTCCGATTGCTGCGGGTGACGGAAGCCAAAGGGGCCCATTATACGGCTCAAGGATGGGTGCTGCTGGACGGCACCCATCGAAAGCTGCTGCCGGGCGGCCTCGTGCAGGTTGAGGCATTCGAGCACGCGCCCATTCCGCTGTCGCAGACCCCTGAGGATTTCAGCACCTGGCTGTCCACCGAGACAGAAGAGATGACGCTGGCAGACCTCCGCACCTACACCAACCGGCTGCGCAAGGACGGCTATAACGTGTCCCGATTCCTGACGGATTACCATGGACGGATCGCCTTCCCCTTCGTCAGCCTCATCATGGTCATGGTCGGGATGGCCTTGAGCCTCCGGCAGAGCGGCGTGCGCGGACGCGGCATGGCCATGGGGATCGGACTGGCGCTGGCGATCGGATTTTTCTACTGGGCCGCCCATTCGGTCGCCATCGCCCTGGGCCACAGCGGCAAGCTCGCGCCGGTGATAGCCGGCTGGCTGGCCAACATCCTGTTTTTTTCATTCGGGTCCGCGCTCTTCCTGCAAATCAGGCACTGACGGCGAAGTTGACCCTTCGGCAGGCTCAGGGCAGGCTCCTTCGATGGACTCAGGGTCAATCCTGAGCGAGCCCCGTCCATAAGGGAGAGGAGTCGAAGGATTGACGGCACAGCAGGCATAGAGTAAAAAGAACAAAGCCGTGACCATTTCAATCGCTCACTACATCCGCGCGCATACCTGGATTATCCTATGAGCCAACGGATCGTCATCACCGGTCTCGGCGCCGTGTCTCCGATCGGAATCGGTGTCGCGCAATTCTGGAAAGCGGCGCTGGAAGGCCGCTCCGGCATCAGCGCGATCCGTCCGTTCGACGACCTGCCGCTGGAAGCCTACCGGTCGCGTGTCGCCGGGCAAATCCACGACTTCACGCCGGCTCAATACCTCGATGGGCCGCACGTCGACCGGGTGGACCGCTACGCGCAATTCGCGCTGGTGGCCGCCAAGGAAGCGCTCGCGGATTCCGGGCTCCGCATCGAGCGCGAGGATCCCCATCGGATCGGCACCATCGTCGGCGCCGGCATGGGCGGCATGGTCATGGGCGAACGGGAAATCACCCAGCTCTACCGCAGCCAGAAGCCCAACCGGGTACATCCGAACTTCATTCCGACGATCACGCTCAACTCGGCCTCCGGCATCGTCGCGATGGTCCATGGCGCCAAGGGCCCGAACCTGACCATTTCCACCGCCTGCTCGTCCAGCGCGCATGCCATCGGCCAGGCCCTGCTCACCATCCGGGCCGGGCGGGCGGACGCCGTCATCACGGTGGGCGCCGATGCCAGTATCACGCCTCTGGTCTTCGCCGGGTTCTGCTCGCTCCGCGCACTGTCCACCAATTTTAACGAGACTCCCGAAAAGGCCTCCCGACCGTTCGACCGGGCACGGGACGGATTCGTGATGGGCGAAGGCGCCGGGGCCCTGATTCTCGAATCGCTGGCCCACGCCAAAAAACGCAAGGCCCGCATCTATGCCGAAGTGGCCGGCTACGCGGCGACGAGCGAGGCGCACCACATGGTCATCCCGCGCGAAGACGGCCTGGAGGTTGCGGAAACGATGTCCCTGGCGTTGCGGGACGCACAGGTGTCCCCGACCCAGGTGGACTACATCAACGCCCATGCCACCTCGACGCCGATCGGCGACGCCGTGGAAGTCAAAGCCCTGCGCCATCTGTTCAAATCCCGGGCCGATCGGATGCTGGTCAATGCCACCAAATCCATGATCGGCCACACGCTCGGAGCGGCCGGCGCCCTGGGCGGCGTCGCCTGCGCCCTGGCGCTGGAGACGGGGCAGATCCATCCGACCGTCAACTACGAGGATCCCGATCCGGCCTGCGCCCTGACGGGCATTTCCACGGAGACGCAGGAACGCTCGATCAAAATTGCGCTCTTGAACGCGTTCGGCTTCGGCAGTAATAATGCCGCGGTCGTGTTTAAAAAGTATGTACGTTAATTCCGTTGAGCCCGTTCTGCCGGTTTGGCCAGTTCGTCGTCCTGACTGGCTCAACGGGCTGAACCGGCCCAACATCATTATTTAACGGAGCCCATGCCTGCCGAATCAGACATCGCCGTCCGTATTCGAACCGCGCTGGGCGAGTACCTGAAACGCGACCCCGCGTCGATCGAACCGCGCCATGCCTTGCGGGAGGACCTCGGCCTGGACTCCATGGCCACGATCGAACTCCTCTTCAAGATCGAGGAAGTCTTCGACCTGCAGATTCCCGATCAGGATCTCCAGCAACTGACGAAAGTCTCCGACGTGATCGCCTATGTGGAAGGCAGGGTCGGCCGGCCGGCAGCGCCGGCTTCCAAACCGCCGGCCAAACCTCCAGCCCAGCGCCCGGCGCCCAGAAAGAAAAAAGGATAACCCCCGCATGTCCGCAGGGCTTCCCCCCCGTTCCGTGACGTTGAACGAACTGGCTCGCGCCGTCGGCGGGCAGGTGAGCGGAGCGGCCGATACGGCGATCTCCGGCGTGTCGAGTCTGGAGGAGGCCCGGACCGGAGACCTCGCCTACGTCGAGGGGGAGCGCTTCGTAAAGGCCGCACTGGACTCCAAGGCCGTCGCCTTCGTCGTCGGGCACCCCCTCCCCGGAATGTCCCGCCCGCAGTTGGTGGTGGCCAACCCCAAGTACGCCTTTGCGCGTCTTGTCCAGCAGTTCTTTACAGCTCCCCGCACAGTCCGCGGCATTGCCCAGCAGGTCGTGCAAGGAACCGGCGTCCAGATCGGCCCCGACGTCTCCATCTGGCCGTTCGTCACGCTCGGCGACCGCGTGCGGATCGGCGCCCGGGTGACCCTCTACCCCGGCGTCTTCATCGGGGACGACTCCGTGGTGGAGGACGACTCGCTCCTCTACCCGAACGTCACCATCCGGGAACGGTGCTCCATCGGAAAACGCGCCATCATCCACAGCGGCACCGTGATCGGCAGCGACGGTTTCGGGTACGTGCAGCAGGAGGGCCGCCACCACAAGATTCCCCAGATCGGCACGGTCGTCATCGAAGACGACGTCGAATTGGGCGCCAATGTGACCGTCGATCGGGCGACGTTTGGCCGCACCGTCATCAAGCGGGGCACCAAGGTGGATAACCTGGTCCAGATCGCCCACAACGTGACGGTGGGGGAACACAACATTCTGGTCGCGCAGGTGGGAATTGCAGGCAGCACGACGCTCGGCTCGCATGTGATCGTGGGGGGACAGGCCGGCCTTGCCGATCACATTCAAATCGGCGACCAGGTGATGATCGCCGCGAGGTCCGGGGTCAACCGCAGTCTGGCGGGGAACCAGATCGTCTCCGGCACGCCGGCCATGCCGCACGAAATTTCAATCAAGGCCCAGGCGGTGGTTCCGCGCCTGCCGGAATTGCGCCAGCAGGTGCGCGAGCTTCTGCAGCGGGTCAGCGCGTTGGAAGGCCACACGGCTCGCGCAGGTAAAAAGTCAAAAGGTAAAAGTAAAAAGTAGGACTCTTTCCCGACACTTTATTCTTTTTACTTTTGACTTGTGCCTGGTCCCAGCACCCTCCGCCAGAAAAAGAGTTTCGCCCAGAAAAATCCTGCCCACGGCATCATGCAGGCAGCCACCTTGTCCACCTGCCCGCTGAACACGCTGAGCCCGGACAGTCCCAGCAGCATCCCGACCCCAAGGACGTAGCCCAGCGGCACCAGCGACCGCCCGGGATGGTCCAGTACGACTTTGGCAATGTCCCTTTTTGGCTTTTTGCTCCCAGTCCGCTCATACGCCCTCATGCGAGCGGAAAAATAACCGGGAAATTCCTGCAGCAGATACCGGTGGTAGCGGGTCTGCCCCCACCCCAGCAGCGCCCCGACCGCCAGCAGGCCGGTCGTCTCTTCAAATGCCTGCACGCCGTAGGACTCCGTCACGAACTGATAGACCAGCGCGGCCGCCGACGACACCACGCAGATCAAACCCAGCAGACCGGAAGGAAGCAGGATGTGACGTTTCACATACTCGTGCGCCTTCTCGATCTCCTGCTCCTGCCGCTGAACGGTGACCAGTTTGGGCATGGTGTCTACCGGATGGCCTCCCCCTCTGAATCATCGTCCGGGTCCTGAAACGCAGCCGGAGTCGTCAACGATCGGCCGGGCACGCGATACCATTCGGCCGCCCACGACCCCAAATCGGTAAGCTGGCATCGCTCCGAGCAAAAAGGGCGCCAGGGATTCGACTCCCATGGAGTCCGGCCGGCGCATACGGGACATCGGACAGTTTTGGACATGCTATTGCATGCCTTTCTGCATCGCTCAGCGTGAGATATTTCTGTCCACAAAAACTGTGGGCGCACTGTGGATAAACTTGTGATCTGACCGGCAGTCTGTCACGGCACGACAGCACGACATCCGCATTGCACAAAAAATAGGCTGACAAGGGTTTCGAATTTCAATCACTTGCAAGCCCTGTGATGCCGGCATGACGGACACGCAACCCATGGGGCCGCACGCGGCATGAGCATACGCCAGGCCTCTTCCAGCCGGGCCGGTATCAATGTGCAGGGGGGTCGCGGGAGGGGAAAGGCGATGTAAAAAACGGCAGAGCGAGAGTTATTTGCCAAAAAATTGCTCGACGTTTGCCTTTTTCATGCGCCCCACGTCGACCCATTGCTGCGTCATCGTCAGCGCCGACTTCAATCGCGACTCGACGGCCTCGAAACGTTGTGACGGCACGGAAATCTGTTGCCGGGCGACGAGGGATATCCAGCTATGCAGGCCTTTAAAGAACGACATGACCGATGAGGCGCCGGCGGCAAACGCCTCGTCGCGTAACCGGGCGACGTCCTGCAGCACTCCATCGAGGCTCCCGTTCGAGGCAAATGCCGGGGCCCCGGAAGTTTTGAGCGTTGAGAACGCTTTTTGAACATTCGGCAACCGCTGCTGGACATCGGTAAGGAGCTGCGCATCCAGTGCATCCAGTTCCTTCAGGTTTCTGACGATGGCATCACGATCTCCGGTGACGACGCCCTGGCCGGCGCCGCCTGACGGCACTTGAATGAGCGAATCCACAAGCATCCTGGTGGTCTCGGCCGATTCCGAGCGGCTCTGCTGAAGTTCAATGAGGGCATCGATGATCGGACCGGTCAAAGCCGACGGAGAGGTAGCGGCCTGGGGCGCCGGAGCCGTGGCGGCCGCAACAGGCGCAGCCGCCGGTTGCGCCTCTACCCCGGCAGCAGGAACGGACGAGGGGATGAGACGCTGGATGGCTGTTGCCAGAATTTCCAGGGACTCCCGCAGAGCAGCGCATTGACCCGCCGACGTGACCTTGCCCTGCCCCTCGATCGCCTCCAGGTGCGGCAGCATCGCGAACGACAGCTTCTCGATGTCGGGCCGCTCGACGGTCGCCGCAGAGCCTCCCAGATTCGTCACCCCGTTTCGAATCGTCTCAAACAGCTTGACGCATCGAAACTGGGGGGGGCCCGCCTCCAGTTCGTGAAGCGCGGTTTCCACCTGGCTGATCCAGTCCTGCGCCTCGGCTGCGAAGAGCGCGACGATTTCCTGCTGGAAGGGGTCTGTCGTGCTGTTCGGTTCCATGATCAGTTCATGCGGCGGTGTGACGATCAGCTGCCGGTCTGGAGCAGCTTGGCGATCTGGCCGACCCGATCATTGGCCGCCACCAGGGCACGCTCCAACTCCTCCACACGCTTGGTCAACTGGGCGGATCGCTTCTGCTCTTCTGCCAGCATGGATTCGAGCTGCCGGACCCGCTCGCCCCCGCCCCCCTCCTGACCGGTCGCTTCCAACTGTTCGTACAGGCGGGCCGATTGCGCCTGCTCCTCGGCCAGAGCCGTTTCCAAATCCTTGACGCGAGCGACCGCCTGGCGGAATGCCTGCAGCTTCTCTTCCGTAATACGATAGACCTTGGTCGTCTGCGAGAGATCGATTCTTGAAGTTTGCGTCGGATCGTATGCGGGCGCAGCCGGCGGCGGAGGCGCAAACGTCGATGCGGGCGCGACGACCGGCGCCGGCCTCACGGGAGCAGGCGGCGGAGGTGTGAAGACCGGAGGCGCCGCAGCAGCCACCGGCTTCGGCTCCGGCACAGGCGGAGGGCTCGGAGGAGCGGATAAGGTAACCGCTGGTGCAGCCGGCGCAGGCTCCGGTTGAGGCGGGGGTTCCGCTGGCGCGGCCGGCTGCCGCTGAGCCAGTAACTCCTTGACCTTGTCCTGGAGGGACGACCCCTGAAACGGCTTCTTGAGCACGCCGTTGGCCCGGCACAACTCAACCTGTTTGGCTACTTCGTCGTTGACAATACCGGAAATCAACAGCACCGGCGTATCCGCCAGTCCCGCTTGTGACCGGACAAAGGTGCACACGTCATAGCCGCTTCTTCCCGGCATGATCACGTCGGAAATGATCACGTCCGCCCGTTCCTTCGCCAGCCAGGCCAGCGCCTCCTCCCCGCTGGACGCCAGAGCCACCTCGAGGCCGGCCTGCACCAGAAGGCGCTCCGCCACCTTGCGGACCGCCATGCTATCGTCGGCAATCAGCACTTTCGGCATCAGAATCCCCCGTTGACATCCTCACCACACATGAGCACGCTACGCCACCTGCTGCGCCGGTGTCGGCCCGAGGAGGGCCCACGAATAGATCGGCACATCCTCCGATCCGATTGAGCAGATGCCCACCACTCCCGGGGTTTCAAACGAAGCCGGCCGGACGCTCTGCGCCTCGACCTGATGCAACGTCGGCACATCCGGATCGATGCAGATCGCCATCACACCGTCCTGGCGCTTGGCCCTCAGGCAGAGGGGATCCGTCTTGGATACCTGCACCATCAGGAGCCGGGCAAAATCAAACACCGGCAGAATCTCCTCGCCCTGCCGGAGCACCGCATTCACATAGGGGGTGAGGCTGGGAACCGGCATCGCCTCGGTCCACGGGGTAACGCCGCCGATTTCCTCGGCGCGCACCGCCACCCGTTTCCCTCCGACCGAGAACATCACGAGCGACCAGGGCCTGGCCGCTTCAGACGTCTGCCCAAGGCGTTTGGCTGTCCTCAACATCCGCGGATTCCTCCAGCACAAGATTCTCCAGCACATCGAGCGAGGCCGCATCGCCACTGGCGGCCGGCAACGGTTTGCGCCGTTCCTTTTTCATGGCCGGAGATGGTGTCGGTTTCCCGGCTGGGGCCGCTGCGGCCTGTTCTGGGGCGGGCACTCCTTCCGAGGCCGCCTGATCCGTGAGCGATAGGGCGACAAACGCTTCCATCGTCTGGCTCAGCAGCCATCCGGGATTAATCAGGAGCGCCAGGGTGTCGCGAAACAGGAAAAGTCCTGTGAACCAACTCTGCTCCACGCCGGCAAAATGAGGCGGCAGCGGCGTGATCCGCTGCATATCCACATCCTCCAGCCCCAGGGTGCGATCCACGCGCCACGCCTGCCGCGCCCGGTGCTCCCCGCACAAAATAATACGCATGTCCGGGGTCAGCACCGCCGGGGGAAGCCCCAGCCGGGCCGCCAGATCCGTCACGCGGCATGATTCCCCGAACAGGGAAACGATCCGCGCCTCCACCGCTTCGCCGAACTCGACGACCCCTCGCACAATCGCACCCGGAATCGCCAGATGGGTCTTGCCACAGGCCACCACAAGGACCTGCATGGTGCCCAGCGTCGGGGAGACTTTTTCCAATCTGCCGCGCAGGCTCATGACTGTTTCCCGAACTCCGTCATCTCGAAGCGCCGGCCGGCCGGCTGATCCATTGTTCGACGGCCGCGACCAGTGCGCGCTCCTCGACCGGTTTGGTCAGATAGCCCGAGGCCCCCAGGCTCATGGCGGCCTGCTGGTGCTTCTCCCCTGCCCGTGTCGTCATGACCATAATCGGAGTGGACTTTGTGCGGGGACGCTGCCGAAGGGTTTGCAGCACCTCATAGCCGTTCAGCTTCGGCATCTCAAGATCGGTAATGATCACTCGATATGCAACCTGCGAGGCTTTCTTGACCCCGTCCTCCCCGTCCACCGCGGTATCCACCGTGTACCCCGCCCGCTCCAGCATGCGCCCGACAAATTTCCGGACGCTGAGAGAGTCGTCGATCAGGAGCACACGGGTCGGACCGCCGGCCGCTTCGCCGGATGGCTCGCCGGCCTCCGAACTCTCGGACGGCAACAACGGCTGCGCAAACGCCGGCCCGGCCAGTTCTACGGTCCGGCCTGCCAGCAGGCGGCCGATATCGAGCACCAGCACCACGTGGCCCTCCGGATCGATGCTGGCACCGCCGAAATAGGATTGCTGGAACGGCCGCAACGTGCCCAGCGTTTTCACAACGATTTCCTGGCGTCCCAGCAGTTCATCGACCGCCAATCCCGTCATGCCGGTCGCCCCGCGGGCCACCAGCACCGGCCGCGGCCCCTCGACGGTCGACTCCCCCAGCCCGAGCATCCGGCCGAGGGAACGCACCTCGAGTGCCTCGTCGCCGACCTGCAGGATGGGACGGCCGCCGACGTCCTGCACGGCTCCCGGAGCCGCCAGCACGACCTCGCGAATGCTCGACAGCGGAACGGCATAGCGCTCCGTCCCCACACGCACCAGCAGCGCTGTTGAAATCAGCAGCGTGAACGGCAGGGTGAGCGTGAACTTCGTGCCGACGCCTTTTTCCATCTCGATATCAATCTGGCCGTTCATGGACTCGATGACGCGCTTGACGACGTCCATGCCCACGCCGCGCCCCGCCTGATCGCCCACCTGATCGGCCGTCGAGAAGCCCGGCAGGAAAATCAGCTTAAGCGCGTCCGCATACGGAAGCTCGGGCGCCTGCTCGGGCCGGATCAGCCCGATGGCGACGGCCTTCGCCTTGATCTTCTCCACATCGAGCCCCCCGCCATCGTCCTCCACCTCGATCACCACGGAGTTGCCGCGATGGGCCGCGTGGAGATAGATCGTGCCTTTGGCCGGCTTGCCGCAAGCGATGCGAACGTCCGTCTTCTCGATGCCGTGAAACACGGAGTTCCGCACCATGTGGACCAACGGATCCACTAGGCGCTCGACGACAACGGTATCGACTTCCGTTTGTTCACCGGACGTGACCAGCTCCACGTCCTTCCCCGTCGACCGGGCCATTTCCCTGACGGCTCGCTTGAAGCGTGTGAACGGCGTGCCGATCGGCACGATACGGGCGCGGGCAATCTCGTCCCGCATGTCCAGCGTCAGTCGCTGCAACAGGCCCATGTCTTCACGCGCTTTTTTGATGGCTCCGTTGAGCTGGGCCATCACCTCGCCGACGTCTGTTGACACCTCCGCCATGCGTCGGGCCAGGATGTTGAAGTCGTCGTACCGGTCGAATTCCAGCCCGCCGAAGTCGGACGTCACAGGCAAGGCGGGACCCGTCGCCCCGCCGGAGCCGGATGACGATGCCGGCACATTAAACGTGTGCTTCTCCTCGAACGACCGTACCGCCTCGACCATCCGCCCCTTGGTCGCCTGCACCTGGTTGGCAAACTGTTCGAGCGCCACCAATCGCTGTTCCAGCCGTCCGCGGCTGATGACCAGCTCGCCGACGAGGTTCAAGAGGCGTTCGAGGCGATCCTTGCTGACCCGGATGACCGCCTGCTCCGCGGCAGTCTTGCTGTCCGCCGCTGGCGCCTCCTGCGCCCGGGCGCCTGCCCGCCGTTCGGGCGCCTCCTGCCCGACCGGCGCCGCCTGAGGCTGCAACGGTGCAACAGGTACAGGCGTAGGTGGCATGGCAGCGGCCGGCGTCGGGAAAACCGTGGCTCCGGATGCCTCGTGCTCGAGCTGGGTAAGCCGGTGCTTCGCCGCGGCAAAGTCTCCGCGTATCAGTTCGAGCAGGCCGGCATCGCGCTTCATCAGCGCTTTCACCACATCGATCGCCTTGAAGATGATGTCCGTCGCCTCCGACGTGACCCGTTGCTTGCCTTCCCGGACCGCCCCCATGAAATTCTCGACGTGATGGGTCAAATCGCCGATGCATTGGAATCCAACGGTGAACGCCGAGCCCTTGAGCGTGTGCGCGGCCCGGAACAGTTTATGGATCGTTTCGGCGTCATCCGGCTGCTTTTCCAGCCGGAGCAGCGACGCTTCGATGGTCTCGATGTACTCGTAGGCTTCGGGAGCGAAAAACGACATCACCTCGGCATCCAGCTCGGGAAGCAGGTAGGTGTCGGTGAGAATGTCGGTCGAGGGAGGCACCTCGGCGGCAGGAGATGCCGGCGCGGCAGCCGGTGGTTGCACGATGGATTCGGGAATCACATCCTCCACGGACGGCAACGCCAGTGCCGACGACGAATCTTCGGCCAATTGCACGCCTTCGATCGGAGCGGATGCGGAGGGGAACGGCTGCGCGACGGTGACACCGGGGTGGCGTGCGGTCCAGGCGTCGAGACAGCCGGGCTCCTCGGCATCGGTCCTGGCGATGATCTCGATCTGTCCGCGTAACGTCTGGACGAGGTCGCGGAGCATCGCCACGACGGCCGGCCATGCACCGTCAGGCAGGGACGTCCCCGCCCGGTCCAGCGCGGCCTCGAGAATTTCAGCCAGGCCGGCCACACCGGAGAATTCGTACAGCGAGGCCGCTCCCTTGATGCTGTGTCCGACGATATAGAGTTCGTGGACAACGGAAGGGCTGGGATCGCCGCCTCCGTCGGGATTCAACATGGACGAGAGCTTCGCGAGCCCGTCCCCCGCCTCGGCCGTAAAAATGCCGATGAGCCCGTGCCGGTCCAGTTCGTTGCTCATGCCGTCGTCATTCTGGCGCCGTCGTTTCCGACCGCCCCGCTCCCCCATCGTTAGGCCAGCTTGAACTGGGACACCGACGCCGTGAGACGCTCGGACAGATTGGCCAGCTCTTCGATCGTCGCCCTCGTCTGCTCGGCGGACGTCTGCGTAAACGCCGCGCCGTGCGCGAACCCTTGAATCGTCCGGCTCACGCCCTCCGTCGCTTCCGCTTCCTGCACCGACGAACGGGCGATGGTCAAGGCCAGCTCGGCGGACCGCTGCGAGATGTTGGAAATTTCCTGGAACACGTCGCCAGTTCGCAGCGCAGACGCCGAGCCGGCTTCCACCGCCTGTGTTTCCTGTTCCATGGCGATGACGGCTTCCTGCGTTTCCGTCTGAATGACTTTCACCAGCTCCGCGATCTCGCGCGTGGCCTGCGTGGAGTTTTCAGCCAGCTTCCGCACCTGATCGGCAACGACCGCGAACCGCGCACCGGCTTCGCCGGCGCCCGCCGCCTCGATGGCGGCGTTGAGCGCCAGCAGGTTTGTTTGCGACGCGATGTCGCGAATGGTGGACACGATCTGCGAAATTTCGAGCGAGCGGTCACCCAGACCCTTGACTTGCTTGGACATGCGTTGCACCGCGCCCCGGATGCCCTGCATGTCCTGCACGGTGGATTGCACCGCCTCGCGGCCCCGCTCCGTCGCGGTGAGCGCCTGCTTGGCGCTCTCCGACGAGGCGCCCGCCGTATCGGCGACCTGCCGCATGGACTGGGTCAGACCTTCGACCGCCGTCAGCGCCTGCTCGCTTTCCTGCGCCTGCTGACGGGCCGTGGTGGTCATCTGGTTGGCGGAATCTCGCAGGGCGATGGCGGAGGCGTTCACGCGCTCGGCTGACTCTCGGACCTGCCGCATCAACTGGCCGAACCGGTCCAACATGAGGTTGAACGCGTCCGACAGGTTGCCGAACATGTCGGCCGTCACTTCGCCTCGCCGGGTCAGGTCTCCTTTACTGACTTCGGACACCAGCACCAGGAATTGCATCAGGCGCTGTTGCATCTGGTCGCGTTCTGCTTCCGTCTGCACCAGGCCGCCGATCCGGTCGAGCATCGCGTTGAAGGCGCTCGCCATGCGGCCCAACTCGTCCCGGCTGTCGACGCGTGCCCGGGCCTGCAACTGGCCGGATGCCGCTTGGGCGGCCACTTCGGCGATTTCCGTCACTCCTTGTGAAATGAACCGGGCCAGAACGTACGCAATGATGATTCCGAACAGGATCGCCAGCCCCGCACCGATGATCATGTACCGCGTCCGATCCTCCGACACTCTCTGCCCGTCATCATTGAGGGCCTTGGCCACTTCCTGCACCTTCACCAGCAGGCGGTTGAGCTGCTTGGATGAGATGCCGTATTTGTCGGCGATTTCCACCGACAAGGCCAGTTGTCCGAGTTCCCGCATGGCGGCCCGCTGATCGTCCTTCAAGTTCGGGGCAAAACTGTCCTGGAAGGCGCTGACCGCGCCCTCCGCGGTCTGGAAGTAGGCCTTCAGCGACTTCTCCAACGCCATAAAGTCCGCGGTGAGCATCTGCCCGCCCGCGTATGGCTTCAGGGGTTCAAGCACCTGGTTTCTGAGCTGCGGCAATTGCCGCACCGCTTCATCGAAATCCGACCTGCGGGTGGCACGGCCGACGCTCAGCAGCGTGTCGTGGTACAGACCCAGATTGCTGGAGGCCGTCCCCAGATTGGCCAGTGTCGTCGAACTGGCGTAGACGATTTTAAGCTGTCCGCCGACCTGGCGAAGCCCCTGCATGCCCAGCAACGCCACAATCGCAGTCGCCACGATCAGTACGCCGAACCCAAGACTGAGCTTCGTCAGCGTCGGGAGATTTTTAAACAACTGCATACATGTCCTCCTTCGTTATCCTCAGTGCTCTGGGTTTCAGCTTCCGGTTTCCACGCAGGCCAGCAATGTCGGCACTTCCACCACCCCGCCCATCCGATCGTCCAACCGCAGCACGGCCGTCAAAAAGGGCTTGCCCTCCCGCGCATCGCCGGACGGTGTGGGCAGGAACTGCTCGGTCTGAACGGTTTTGATCTCGGGAACCCGCTCCACCAGCACGCCGACCTGATGGTTGCCGTGCTTGATGATGACCGCAAATTGCGGCGTCGGCCCGGCCGTCGGCAGGCCCAGCATGCGGCGGAGATCCATGACCGCGATCACGGCGCCGCGCACGTTGGTCACCCCGACCAGCGCGGACGGCATCCCCGGCACCGGCGTGATCACATCCACTTCGAACACTTCCCGCACATTGCGCAAGTCCACGGCATAGACCTCGCCGCCGATCGTCAGCAGGCAGACCTTGGTCTGGCTGCCCGCGCGCCCGCCCCCTTCGGCCGGCTGCCCCTGCGTCACCGGTAAATTGACGTTTTCCATGCGATCGACGCGTCCGCCTATCCGATCAGTTTCTTGACCGCGGCCAGCAGGTCCTCGTTCTTGAACGGCTTGACCACGTAGCCGTTGGCGCCCTGCTGCTGCCCCCAGAACTTGTCGCTCTCCTGTCCCTTGGAGGAGCAGAGCAGCACCGGGATGGCCTTGAACCGGTCGTCGTTTTTGAGGTCCCGGCAGGCCTGGAACCCGTTGCGCCCCGGCATGACCACGTCCATGATGACCAGATCGGGACGGTCGGTCACAAGCTTGTCTTCCAACTTCTCGGTGTTGGGATAAGACACCACCGTATGATTGGCGCCCTTCAGGACGCTTTCAATCAACTGCAATTCCGCATAGGAGTCGTCCACAACCACAATCTTGCTCATCGAAGCCCACCCTCCATCAAAAAATATCGTGAGATCACCATGAATGCCTCCGTTACTTCACCGGAATCACAAGGCTGATCGCCCCGGCCAGTCCGCCTTCCTTCCAGCCTTCCTTCTTGTTCCCTGTAATATCGCGCTCGCCGACCGGCTCTCCGTGGCAGCCAAGACAGCCCTTCACGGCATATTCGGGCGCCATCAAGCGCAACGCCGGCTTTCCATTGACCACCGTCATCCGGGTATATTCCTTCCCCTTCGGATAGTTCGCATCCGCAAAGAGCTTCAGCACCTCGGTTTCAAATTCATCCGGTTTGTTTCCGGGGTACCGGTAGTCCATGTTGGTGAGCTTGAGCCGGATCCCCGTCTTGTGCCCGAACTTCTCGCCCGTCAGGCGTCCCCACACGGCCGGGATGAATCCTTTAAATCCAATTCCCTGCTTGTTGATCTTGAACTGGTTTTCTTCGACGACTTCCTTGCCGGCTTCCAGAAGCAACAGCAGCAGCCTGGTCTGGGAGGATCCGTCCGGTTTGCTCAGGTCAATGTTGGTCTTTTCCTTGAACTTCGCGATCTGCTTTCCCTCAAAAACCTGGGGCGTGAAACCCTTGTCGCCTTTCGACGCGTCGTTGATCAATACCTGGTTCTCCGTCACCACCACGCGGCCGGCTTGCACCAGTTTCACCAGCAACTCGCCCGTTTCCGCCTCGTTGGCGGCATGGACGGGACTGCCCATCGCCAACACCGAGGCCAGGAGACCGCTCCCGACGCCGCGCGCCACAGATTGCCAATTCATATGACCCTCCTCCTGTCTGTTCCTTCCAAGTCACTCCGGCCGGCCTGCCGATTCGGAAATGGCCGACGTCTGCAATCAATGCAAAAATGATGACCCGGTGGCGGGTGGATGGGCTTTCACCCACCTGGAGCGGGTAGGGTATGCCATTCACAAAAAACTGTCAACTGAAGATTCTTTGAATAACAGTGGGTTGGAGTGGTTTTTTATGGAGATTTCCTAAGAAAAATCTCCCGCAAGGCGCCTCCAAACCGGCAGTCGATCAG
>MHEU01000023.1:39764-55583 GCA_001805245.1 Nitrospirae bacterium RIFCSPLOWO2_02_FULL_62_14
TCAGCCCATCGACGGTCTCCTGACGCGACAGTCGCACGCACAGGCGTTCCGCCCGCCGGCAGATGGTGCGCGCCTGATGCAGCAGGCTGGGGACGATTCCACCCCCGGGCAGAATGAACTCCTTCAGCGGGGCCAAATCGGCCTGGCAACGGTCGATCGCCTGTTCGAGCCTGACCACATCCGGTTTTCCAATGCGCGGCATATTCGGAAAGGCCTGTCCCGGAGTCGTTGCCAGAAGACCACCCAGGTCGAACAACTTATTTTGAATCCACCGCAAGTCCGCGTCCAGCGTCGTCGCGACGGCGCCACGCCGGCGCGTGCCGGCGTGGAACGCCCGGACCACGCCGACCGCAGCATTCAGCTCGTCCACCGTGCCATAGGCCTCGACCCGCAGGTCGTCCTTCCAGACCTGCTGGCCACCGGCGAGGCGGGTTTTCCCCGCATCGCCGGTGCGCGTATAGACCTTTGTGATCCGCATTATGGCCCTATCAGCTTAATACGTGAACTTGACCCCGCCGTAGACGGACCGAATCGGGGTTCCGAAGGACAGGATTTCCTCGTAACCCTGGTTAAGCAGGTTATCAATCCGTCCAAAGACTTGCACGTTTTTTGTGGCATCGTAACTCGCCGATAGGTTGATGACTCCAAAGGAACCGGATCGCATGGCCGGCGTATTGGCGACGTCATCGTTCCGCGCGCCGACATAGCGGTAATCCACGTTGATCCGGGCCGCTTCGATCGGCCGATAGCTGAGCCCCATGCTGGCCTGGTCAATCGGCCAGCGGGCCAGCCTGGTATCGCCGCCCGTGGCAGGAAAGTTACGCGTCATCGTCATCGTATATTGCCCGCGCAGGTCCAGGTTTTTTGTCACCGCGTACTGGAATCCAAGCTCCCATCCATAGCTTTTCGAATTGGCGATGTTGACCGGACAGGTTCCGAAGGTAGCGGGAGGGCAGGTGGGAGAGGTCATGAACTGGATGAGATCGCGGAACCGGTTCCAGAAATATCCGGCGCTTAGGGTCAGCTTATCCTTCAACAAGCGTTGCTCGATGCCGACATCCATACTCTGGCTTTTCTCCGGCTTCAGATCCGGGTTATTGGCGTTCTGAAAAAACAAATCGTTCAGCGTGGGAGCCCTGAAACCCGTGGCATAGCTGGCGCGGATCTTGGTGCCGGTCTCATGGAACAGATATCCGCCGGTGACCCGGTAGGTCGTCGCGTCGCCAAAGACATTATAACTATCCTGCCGCACCCCCGCGGTCAGCAACAGCCGGTCTTCGACATTCACCTGCGCCTGCGCGAATCCGGCATGCGACGAGATCAGACGATTGGGCTGGTCCGAGCCGAAGAATCCGCTGGCGTCACCCTGTTCTTCCCTGAACTGGTAGCCGGCCGTCAGGAGCAGCGGCTTGCCGACCTGGAAATTGTGCTGCCACTCTATTCGCTGGTTCAGTATTTCCAGGTCGGTGGAAAATGGAAACGTCGGCGTGATCGCCCCCGTGGTTAAATTTTCCTGGAATGTACCGCTGAAATCGAGCTGCCGTTCGTTGTTCTGGCTCAACGTCAGTTTCTGGTTCCACCAGTTCGTGATCGGTTGCTCGTAGATGCCGCTGAGAATGAGCGTCCGCGTCGTGCTCTTGGCACCGAAGACATCGAACCTCGTGGTGCCAAACGCGCTGTCCCGGTACACGTCCGAATTCCACCAGCGCAGGTTGAGCTCGAGACGTCCATCCTTCGGCAGGGCATAACCAATCCGGCCGGAGCCCTGCCAGTTGTGAAAGGCATCCCGCTCGGCGGCTCCGCGCTCGTAATTGACGGACGAGAAGTTGCTGGTATCCCAGCGGGAAAGGGAGAAGGCAAAATCGAACGGTCCCTTCGCACCGGATGCGGATCCGCCTTCACGGATGGTCGCAAAGGACCCGTATTCGACAAAGGCGGAGGCGGTCGGCGTGCCGCTGCCCCGCCTGGTGGTGATGTTGATGACGCCGCCGACCGCATCCGAGCCCCAGAGCATGCTCTGGGCTCCCCGGAGAATCTCAATGCGATCGATATTCTCGGCTGTCAGGTTGGCGAAATTGAAGGCGCCGTCGGTGGGACTGTTGACGATCGTCCCATCGATCACCACCAGCGTGTGCTTCGACTGGGCACCGCGCATGCGAACATTCGCCAGGGAGCCCGGACCTCCGCTGGAGAATGCGGTCACGCCCTGGGCGAGTCGCAACGCGTCAAAGACCGTCTTGATCTTCTTCTGCTCGAGTTCCTCCCCTTTGATGACTTCCACCGCGCTGGTGACCTGGCTGACCGGCAAAGGCGTCTTCGTGGCGCTGGTCACCACCTCCTGGACGGTCACATCCGGAGCATCTTCAGCCCGGCCCGCGCTGTCGCCGGCGAACCACGCCAGCATGATTCCCAACACGACACCATGGACACGACAACGAACCTTGTTTGCCTCCATGACACTACCTCCCTTGAACTCGAAGGGATCAGTAGAATTGTCCGACAGCCGGGTCTCCTGACTCGCGGATCGCCGTGACTCCACGCCTTCCCATGCGCCGAAACGCACAGTGGCACGTTGCAGAGTCACTCCCCGCTTACAGTGGCGGTACCGTGATGGCTTTGCACCATCTTCCCCTAAGCCTCGACCATCCATGAACCGTTCTGCTGCAAACGCGCATATGCGGCTGCGACGGCGGTGCTCGCCGCTCGGTCGGTCAACATACGCACTGGGTATGCCTCCCTTCCTCACGGCTGCGCTTCACCGTCTCGCCATGCCTCTACGCGTTTTCGCTACGAACCGTCATGAATGGTCGAAGCTAGCTCTCGACCTCTTCCGATCAAATCTCCCCCATAAGATTGATATGTACCCCTGGATGGATTGCGGGTGACCGGGTACGTGATCACTCCCGCCTGCACTCTTCTCCCGTGCCTGACGCTTCGCGTCACGGCAACGTCACGCGCGGCACACCGGACGCCGGATGGCGGTCCACGAGCACCGGGCAGCGATACACCGATTCGATCACCTCCGGTTGCAGCACCGCGGATGGCGCACCCAGCCGGGCCAGGGCGCCGTCCTGCAAGAGCAGCAGCCGGTCGCAGTACTGGCTGGCCAGATTCAGGTCGTGCGAGACCCACACCACCGTCAGGCCCTGCTCGCGATTGAGCCGGCGCATGATGGCGCAGATATCGACCTGATGGCGCAAATCGAGAAAGACCGTCGGCTCGTCCAGCAACAGCACCCGCGGCGCCTGCGCCAGCGCGCAGGCGATGAAGGCCCGCTGCCGTTCTCCGCCCGACACGTCGCTGATCGCCCGGTCCGCCAGGTGGAGAATTTCCATGGCCTCCATCGCCTGCCCGGCCGCGCGCAGGTCCTCCGCCGTCTCCCATCCGAACCCGCCCAGCACCCCGCCGGTCCGGCGGTGCGGGAACCGCCCCATCAGCACGAACTCCGCCAGCGTGAACGGAAAGATCACCGAGCTCTGCTGCGGCACGTAGGCGACGATCCGCGCCAGTTCCTGCCGTGAAAATGAATCCAGCGGGCGCTCCTGCAACCGGATTGTCCCCTGTTGCGGCAGGAGAAGCGCACCCAGCAACTTGAGCAGCGTGGACTTGCCGGACCCGTTGGGGCCGATGATGCCGAGAATTTCCCCCTCGCCCACGTCGCAGGACACGCCGCGCAGCGCCCAGCCCTCCATCCCGCCTTCGGTTGATTGCCGACGCGGCCCATAGCTGAACGCCACACGCTCGGCGCGATAGGCCACGGCGGCATCACGTTGCGGCTGCACCACCGCCGTCACAGCGCCCTCCCGCCCTTCCGGACGACCAGGAGATAGAGAAAAAACGGCGCGCCGACCAGCGCCGTCATGACACCGACCGGCAGCTCGGCCGGCGCGAGGGCCGTCCGCGCGACGGTGTCCGCGATCACCAGGAACATGCCTCCCGAAAAGGCGCAGGCCGGCAACAGCAACCGGTTGTCCGCTCCGCACAGCATGCGCGCCGCATGGGGCACCGCCATGCCGACGAATCCGATCAAGCCGCTGACCGACACCACCGCCCCCGTCAACAGCGCCGTGGTCACCAGGAGCGTCCGCTTGACGCGTTCCACGTCGACTCCGAGCGACCGCGCGGAATCCTCGCCCACCGTCAGCAGATTGAGCGCGCGCGCCTGCCGCGCGAGCAGCAGCCCGCCGATCGCCAGAAAGCTTGCGACCACCGACAGCGAGAGATCGTCCGGCGCTGCCAGCGAGCCCAGCATCCAGGATAGGACCCGGAACGCATGCGTGGGATCCATCAGGGACGTCAGGAACATGATCAGCGCGGAGAACAGCGCGTTGATGATCACCCCGGCGAGCAGCAGCGTATGCACGGATAAATGGCCGTAGACTGCGGCGATGCGATAGAGCAGCGCCAGCGACAGGAGGCTGCCGGCAAAGGCGCTCACGGGCAGCCAGACCGCTCCGGCCGCCGACAGGCCTGTCACGATCGCCAGCGACGCGCCGACGGCCGCGCCGCCGGACACGCCGAGCACGTAGGGATCGGCCAGCGGATTGCGCAGCATGGCTTGCAACGTGACTCCCACCGCGGCCAGGCAGCCCCCGACAAGAAATCCCAGCACCAGGCGCGGCACCCGGACCTCGAGCACAATCACCGCGGAGGACCCGGCGGATTCGGCGGCCAGGCGTCCCTCCTGCACCGCGCGCCAGAGTATCGCCACCACCTCCGCCAGGCCGATCCGCTCCGCGCCGAAGTGCAGACACACCAGGACGGTGGCCACGCTGGCGACCGCCAGGGCCGACACCGTCGCCAACCAGCGCGTGGAGGTCAAAATGGACGGCGCGATTTCCGTGGCGGTTCTGGTCTCCGCTTCAACTGGAACGGCCCCTCCGCGCATCATCGCGTCCCCCCCGGCGGGAACAGGTCCGGGTGAAGCTGGCGCGCCAGCAGTTCCAGCCCGTCCACGACGCGGGGGCCCGGCCGGTCCAGCAGCACGCTGGGAATCCTCACAAACCGGTTCTGCTTGACCGCCGACAACGTCGTCCAGCGCAGCCAGCGCTGCTGCTCCTGATCCGGGATCCCCTCGCCGTCGCCGACGGGAAACAGAATCACCTGCGGATCCTGCTTGACCACTTCCTCCAGGCTCAATCTCGGATAGGACACCGGCGCACCGGCCGCCACATTCACGCCTCCTGCCAGCTCGATCAGCTGATGGATGAAACTTCCGGGTCCGGCCGTCATCAACGGATCGCTGTTCAGCACGTAGAACACGCGGGGACGTGCCGCGTCGGCCGTGCGGGCTTTGATCTCGGTCATCCGCCGGCGCAAATCAGCCGCCACCGCATCCGCCTTCTCCGACCGGCCCAGTATCCGCCCGATCGTCTGGATATGCCTGAGCACATCCTCCAGGGTGCCGGCATCCAGGATGAAGAGCGCAATCTTGAGCTGGTCCAGCTTGGCCACCATGTCGGGCCGGATGAAATCGAGCGGCGCCACCACGAGCGTGGGCTTGAGACTCAACACCACCTCGAGATTGGGGAAGGCGCCGCCCACTTTGGGCTTGGCCTGCGCTTCGGGGGGATAGTCGCAAAACGACGTGACGCCGACAACCTGGTCGCCGGCCCCGACCGCGAACAGCATTTCCGTCACGCTGGGCGCCAGCGACACAATGCGCGCGGGAGGGTCTGCCAGAAATATCTTTCGGCCGGCATCGTCCACAAACGTGCGTGACGCCAGGTTGGCCATAAAGGGCATGCCGGTCAGAATGCCCTGCTGTCTGCGTTTCTTCATCGCGATCGAATCCGTGTCGTCGGCCAGAGCAAGACCTGGGATCAGCAGGTAGCAAATAGCTAATAGCCAGTAACTGAGAACCATCAATCCTGGCCGCTTCGCTATTGGCTGCCAGCGGTTCGCTACCCGCTGCTCGCTACCAACTTTCAAAACAAAAAATCCCCAAGGCCTGTGAGACCCTGAGGATTGTTCCCGCCCGTCACCCTCACGCTTTCCCCAGCCCACGAGGGAAAGTCGGTCTTGGAAACCTACCAGAGGATCGCCATTCTACTGCGGCGAATGATCTCGGACCATCTGCCGCGTTCTCGGCTTGACACGATCCTCAACGTATTGCAGAGAATACGCTTCCGGTCGTTATCAAGCCTGCGGCCTTGCATCTGATCCGATCTCCTTCGCCTCGTGACGAAGGGATCCTCTGGCAGGCTCCCCTTCCGGGCAGGTCTTCTGGCTTCTGGGGTCTCACCTACTCCCCGCGCCTTCCCAGCACAGCCGTGAGAGGTGAGACGGTGGACATGAGACGGAACCCCGGGGCATCGTCTCATGTTTTACGTTTCACGTCTTACGCGCTACGCCAGTGGCTACCGCGGGCTTCGTCCCCAGTCACAGCGGCGGGACCGCGAGGGTTTCGCACCCTCTTCCCTTCACCCGGACTGTTATGTGTGCGCACTCTAGGTGAGCCCGGTGACCGGAGTCAAGCGCAAAGTCGAACGCATCCGCAAAGGCAAAGAATTGCAATCATTCCGGCTCTTTGATATATCCACATACCAGCAACTGCGTACGTTGGGACAAAGGGGCACGCATGGGAAAAATGTTCGGCTATGTGCTCTTGCTGGCGCTGCTCGTTGCCGCCACCAACATCGCCGGCCTCGTCTGGTCCGGCGCCAAAGACCCCGTTTCCGACGCCTTCACCATCTACACCGCTCCGCCTCCCGATCTCCTCGCCAGCACCACCGACAACGGCTATTTCATGCTCGTGGGGTTTGCGGCAGGGCTGAATGCGGACCCCGTCAAGATCGGCTACGACATCTGGCGCGAAGCCGAGAACGCGCGCGGGCACTACTATTACGACTATTCCAAGGAAGGACGCACCGAACTGCGCGTCTCGCTCGACCTGACCCAGATGATCCAGGCATGGAAAATCGAAGACCTGGTTGCCAAACCCGAGCAGTTTGAAGAGACGCTGAAGACTTTTC
This sequence comes from Nitrospirae bacterium RIFCSPLOWO2_02_FULL_62_14, assembly GCA_001805245.1. Lineage (GTDB taxonomy): Bacteria > Nitrospirota > Nitrospiria > Nitrospirales > Nitrospiraceae > 2-02-FULL-62-14. Next base: position 46,739 of record MHEU01000023.1, read on the forward strand.
AGACCGGCTCTTCCGTGCTCCTGAACCGATACACCCAATGGCTGGGCATGCCCTTCGATGACGAAGGCTACGGCCATGCCGGCAGCCCGCGCGTGACCGAGATCTTTCTGGCGCACCGGGCCTATCTCGCGGCGGGATTCCTCCAAGGCCAGGCCACTGGCTTGGACCGGCTGGCGGAAGAGCTCCCCGCATGGCGCATAGTCCTGGCACGCGCCAAAACACCCTCGGTGAAACTGGTCGCATCGGCCGCCGTCAGCGACGATGCCCGACTCCTCTCCACGTTGCTCAGCCACCAGCCGGACGAGGCCACCGCCAGGAGGCTGGCCGAACTCGCGCAACCGCTGACAGACGAAGAGCGCGCGTTGCGCTGGCTGGTCCAGCACGAATTCGCCGCCGGTCTCAGCCGGTTCAAATCCATCCCGCTGACCCAGGGGATTGGCCCCAAGCAGCAATCCGAAGACAATGAGCGCTGGCTGAGCACCATGACCGGCCTGACCGCCGACACCTTTGAGCGGATCGAATTCCCGGTTCCTGCCAATCCCGTATTGCACGCCTTGGCGAAAAAGCAACGCACGCTCAACCTGTACGCCGCCTACTACGACGACCTTGTCAAAGCATTCAGCAACACCCCGATCAAGCTTCCGACGTTGCGTGATGCCGCCAAACAGGGACCGCGCACCGTGCTCGATCCGTTCCTGAGCCCCATCGACAACATGTTTGCCCGCGCACCAGAACCGACCTGGGCCCCGCTCGTCGGGTATCTCCGGGAAACGGACGCGCGCCTCCGGCTGGCCGGTTTGCAGGTCGCCCTTCGGCTCGCGCCGCGCCAGCAGAGCATGGCGGGCCCTATCGGCAAGGCAGGACCGGAATATTACGACCCCTTCACAGGCATCCCGATGGTCTGGAACGTTTCACAAGGCACCATTTACAGCGTGGGACGTGACGGACGCGACGATGGAGGAGAAAGCTCCTTCGATGTGAGCGTCAAGCTGGATGAGCCGCTTCCGCCCTCGAAAGTTCCCGCGAAGCCCGTGAAGCCCGTGAAGCCGGTCAAGCCGAAGGCCAAGCCGGCTCCCAAACCGGTAGCGAAGGCACCGGCAGCCTGACGTTCGAAAGACCGCCAGCACGTTCTGCACGTTGATCCGTCCCCCTCTTGTCTCTAGAATGGGCCCGCGCGACTGCACATGCCTTCATCCCGGGGAACGTTTCGATGCATGCGTTTCGGAACCAGCGCGGGAAGATCGGGACCGTCGGCGATGTCCTGATTCTGCTGCTCGTGCTGGTCACCATTGGCGCCTGGTGGATCACCCAGCGCAATAAGCTGCGGACGGCGCCACCGCCCGCTCCGGCCGCTCCGATCGCCGCCACCCCTCCTCCGATCGTCGTTGCCGACCAGGATCCGGCGCAGGCGCCATCGTTAGTTGCGCCGTCTCCCGCAGGCGGCGGACAGCTCCGCCCGTTCACGCCCGGATCGCTTCCCGGCTCCCAGCATACTGCGGCCCTCGAAACGGTCCACGCTCTGATCGAGCAGGGACGGGACGCGGATGCGGAAGCCAGACTGTCCGCCCTCCCCCAGGACGCATTGAATGATCAGCGCATCCGGCAAGCCGCGTCGGTTCTCTGGAACAATCTTGGCATCGTCCGGCAGCAGTCGCGTGGCACCGCTGCGGCGGTGCCGGCGTTCAAGACGGCGGTCACGCTCTCGCCCCGCGACCAGACGCCCCGCCTGAACCTGGCCCACGCCTATGTCGAAACGAAGGATCCGGCCCTGACGCGGGAATTCCTCGAGGAGACCATCCAAATCGCGCCGAACGACCCCGTCGCGCATCTGGCCCTGGCCGATCTGCTGTACGGGAAGGACGACCTCGCCGGCGCCATACTGCATCTCGAGCAGGGACGCCAGCAGACCCCCGCCGGATCCCCCCTGCGGCCGTATCTGGATCTGGTCTCCGCCCGCGTGCTGCGCGCCGAGAAGGCCGAACAGAAATTCTCCGCCCGCGAGAGCAGCCACTTCCTTGTGAAGTTCAACGGCAACGAGGATTACGACACCTGGACGAAGGTGCTGGACATTCTGGAAGACGCCTATCGCGACATCGGGCAGAAGCTCAACTATTTTCCCGCCAAACCCATTACGGTCGTGCTGCACACCAGGGCGGTATTCCAGTCGGCGACCGGCAGCCCGGCCTGGGCGGACGGGCTCTATGATGGAGTCCTCGGCCGCATTCAGATTCCCACGCAGGGGGCGCTGACGGATCAGGCCTGGCTGGCCCGCGTGCTGCGCCATGAGTTCGTGCACGCATTGCTGCACCAGCGCGTCGAAGGAAGCCGCGTACCGACCTGGCTGAACGAAGGCCTGGCCATGCAGCTTGCCGGGGACAATTCCTGGCCGGACCTTGACCGGGTCATCAAGGGGGAGGTGACGCTGATTCCGCTCAGCCGCCTCGAAGGCGGCTGGACCGGGTTTCCGCCCGACCTCGCCACCGTGGCCTACCTGGAAGGCAACTCAGCCACCGCCTACCTGATCGATCGGTACGGAATGGGCAAGGTGCAGGACATCATCGAAGCACTCGCCGGCCGCCAGCCCATGGCCGACGCCATCAAAGACCGCCTGTTCATTTCCTACGATGAATTCCAACAGCGCTGGAGCGACGACATCAACGAGAAGATCCGGGCGGGGAAGACCTGACTTCTCCGAACCAACGGTAACGGTGCCTGGCAATCAGCCCATAGAGCCGGTGCGCCAGCGGGCGGAGCAGCGGCACGCGCCAGAGCATGAGCAGGAACCACCCGCCGCGCAGGCCCGGCAGCAGCGGCGCAAACGCATCCAATCCTTTCGTAATCATTCCATCGGCTTCAACCAGAAACGCGGCGTCCGGACGGCCAGGCTGATAGTCCTTCCCGAGACAGCGGGCGGCCTCCTCGCTTTGGTACTCTACCCAACGGACATCCTGAGGGGCGCCCATCCGTTCGATGCCGCTCTTCGCCGTGACGCAGAGGCGGCACCGGCCGTCATAAATCAAAATACGTTCCGGTTTTGGCTTCATGTTCGAAAGCTAGCACCCGCTTTCTGTGAAGGCAAGACCGGTTCTGATATAGTCGCGCCATGCAAAACCGGATAGTCATGGCCCTGCTGGCGGGACTGATCCTTGCCGGGGCCGCAACCCATGCGGACTCGCGACCTCCCGGCTGGGCGCTGTTTCTTTACGGACTGCCGCTCGTGTTGATCGGCTGCCTGCTGGCCAAGCAGCGATGGGCGCTGATGGCCGCCGTGATGTACGGCACGGTGGGGCTGGCCCTGGATATCTCGACGCTCGTGCAGGGGCTCACGAAACCGGAGGTCCCGCAGATGGTGACGGCCATGAGCGGCGTGACAGGCCTCTTGAACTTTTTGCTGATCGTCTTCGGCGGAAAAGGTTTTCTGAGCCCACAGGATTTATGACAGTTCGTCGCGAAATCGCCAAGACGCATGGCGAAACGGGTGCTTGGAGCTGCGAGGGAGGGAGGCGTACTCTCTGCAGTACATTGACCGACCGAGCAGCGAAACCGCCCGTTGCAGCCGCGTATCGGCGATTGCAGCAGAAATGCTCATGAATCCTGCGGGCTAGCGTTATGGGAGCTTCGTCGCCTCCAGAATCCCCCCGTCCCAATCCTCCGTCCCCTTCTTCATCGTAAGCGTCCGGATGCGGCTGAAACCTGCCCGCTTCAACCATGTCGCGGTGTCGCGAATCGAGTAGGTATTGCCGGCATCGGTAAACAGCAGCATCGTGACGGCAAACAACGACGCTTCCCCGGGATAGAGGCCGTTGGCGTCGTGCAGGAACGCGTCCTGGATCAGGAGGCGGCCGCCCGGCGCAAGCGCCCTGGCCATCTTCCGGAACAGCCGCTGGTTCTCCTCCGGCGAATAAATATGCAGGACGTTCGAAAACCAGATGACGTCGTACCGCCCGGGAATCGGCTTCGCGACAAAATCCAACGGCAGATACGAGAGCCGCCTGCCGTGCGGCACGTTCGCGGCGATCTCCTTCGCCACGGCAATGGCCGGCGCGCGGTCGCAGACAGTCGCCCTGAGCGCAGGATTCCGTTTTAAAAATGCCAGCGCATAGGTGCCGGGGCCGCCGCCCAGATCAAGCAAGGTCCCGGCGCCGCGCAAATTGATCCGGCCCGCAATCTTCGGCGCGACATCGAGCGACCGGTGGTGCATGGCCCAACTGAACCGGCGCCGATAGGCCGGATCGTCCGGAGCATCGTTGTCGTCCACGGGACGTCCCCGCTTGACCGACTTCGTCAACTGCGACCAGTCGTTCCAATGGCCGCGCAGAAGATCGACATAGGCCCAGCGATAGGCCGGACTTTTCTTATTGAGTTCCTTGCGCGCCAGCGGACCGTTCCGGTAGCGGGGGCCTGCCTTGATGAGCAAGCCGGCGGCGGCGAGGTTGCGACAGAGAATGTCCAGCCCGCGAACGCTGACATGAAGTTTCTTAGCGAGGGCGGGAATGGTCCAGGTCCCGGCGCCGATGGCCGTGAACAGATCGATATCCAGCGACGTGAAGATGATGCGCGGCAGCCGGTAGGCGGCGACAACTGCGCGAAAGTCCTCGAATGTGCGGATAGATGAATCCGCTGCCTGCCCGGCATCCCCCACTTTTTACTTTTTCCTTTTTACTTTTTACTTGCAACAAATTGCTGCCGGCACCAGCGGACAGCCTGCGCAACTTGGTCGAAGTTCCGGAAATTTACCGCCCGTTGGAAGGTGACCGCCACGTATTGATCAGTCATTTCGGTCTGCTCGTCGAAACCGGCGTCGCGCAGAGGCTTCCGGAACTTGGCCACGATCGGCTGCAGGTAGTACTTGGCCTGCTTGGCCAGTTCGTCCGTCCCCAAATCCTCCGGCGTCCCGTCCGAGAGCAGGCTCTGGATGTCTTCGATATCCATGCCGGCCTGGCACAGCAGCCTCCCGTCCGGCGTGATTTCCAGCATCCAGCCGTCGTCGTTGAGGGAGAGCGCCAGCGCACCGCCGGGCTCCAGCTCATAGAATGCCGGTTCCGATTGACGAAGACGCTCGCGAGCCTCTTTCCATTCGGGCGCGGGGGCCGGCGCCTCCTTCTCGCTCATGCGCGCGCTCCCTCGGCTAAACGAACCTTCAGGGATTCGAGCCGTCCAATATTCTCCTGCAGCTTGGGCAGATTGTATTTGCGATCCATCTCGACCACCAGTTCGAGCAGGTCGGCAGCTTCCCGTAACCGTCCAAGCTGCTCGCAGCAGCCTGCCATGACGTACCGCGCCCCGCCCGTCCGCAGCTCGTCATGCATCCGCTCCGCGATGGCCTGGCTGGTCCGGCAACAGGCCACCGCCTCGTCATATCGCTGCTGCATGAGGTAAGTCCGCGCCATCATGCGCCAGGCATCGGCCATGCCGCCTTCGTTGCCCAGCCGCTTCATCAAGGCCAGCGACTGCTCGTAATACGTCACGGCGTCGCCATACTGCCCGGTCTCCCGCGCGACAAACCCCAGATCGGAAAAGAGCACGGACATGGCGGTTTCGTCGTGCGTTCGTTCGAGAATGTCCAGGGCTTCCAGGTAGTAGGCCCGCGCCCGTTCATACTCGGCCCCGTCCGCGCGCAGATTGCCGAGATTGGCCAGCGTCGTGCCGATTCCCCGCTCGTCTCCGAGCAACTTCTGCAACTCGAGGACCTCTTCATAGTATTGTTGCGCGGCCTCCCGCCTGCCGCTCACGGCGCAGATATTGGCCAGATTGCCGAGCGTCGCCACAAGCGCCCGCTGATCGCCGGTCCTGCGGTCGCATTCCAGCGCCTTCGCGTAACACTCGTAGGCCTGCGTGAAATGACCGCGCGAGAAGTGCTCGTTACCGAGGCGGTTGAGTTGTGCAGACCCGTGCTCACGCATATTAGCCGTCACTCGTGAAACGTGAAGCGTATCTCGCGAAAAGTATCCTAGAAGGCTGTTTGCGCTTCACGAGATACGAACGACGCTTCACGCCAAAAATTTCTCAACGATCGGTTTCGCGCCGGTGAGGATGGATGCGCCATCGCCGACCAGCAGCGTGTCGAAGTTGTATTTCAGCAGCCGCTTGAGCCCTTCTTTGGCCTTGGCCGCGTCGGCATATTTCTCAGCCGGCAGCATGCCGACCGATCCCGGCGGCTTGCCAATCAAGGCATCGCCGACAATCAGAATGCCCTTGCCCTGCTGGATAAACAGCGCGGACTCCCCCGGCGCTTTCTGATCGCTCAGTTGAACGGCCCAGATCCCCCCGGCCAACAACTCGCCGTCTTTGTAGGTCTTGTCGGGTGTAATCGCCATCTGCGGCGCATCCACCGCCGGCACCCAGACCTGGCAGCGAAATTCTTTCTGCAAGGCCGCGGCTTCCCGTTCATGATCACGATTGGTGATCAGAATATAATCCACTTGCCCGCCGCGCTTGGCCTGCGTCAAGTCTTCCGCCGCCATCGGCGGAGGATCCACGAGAATCCGGTGTTCACCGATGGTCAGGAGCAGGCCGTTGAAGTCGAGCTTCTTTTCTTCCGAGAACCAGGACCATTGCCAGATGCCGGGAAGAATCTGCTTCATAAGAGCTTATGGCCTATGGCTAATAGCATATGCAAACACGGACTCTTACTCGTCACGCATCACTCGTCACCCGTCACAGTCCCGAGATGGCGTCCTTCACGACCTTGGTCACCTTGCCGAGGATGTCGGCTTCGCCGGGGAGATCGATGATGTCGTCTTCCGGTATGGTGATGAACTTGCGGTTGGATCCTTTGGTGAGGGAGATCAGGAACATGCTGTTGGTCGGCTTGACCGGCACGACCGCATGTACGGCGGCATCCAGCCCCTTGACCAGCTCGTGGAACTTCTTTATCCCGGCCTCGACCTCATCCATCTCCGATTTCTCCCTCTCCCTTTAGGACTGCCGGGCGCTGCAGCCTACTGGCAGCGGGACGGGCCTAATTGCGGCCGTTGAGCGAGCACATTCTGATCGTGCGCGCTCCGGGAGCACAGGGCCAGTCCCGCTGCCTCATCCTTACAGCTTGCCTCCGCCCGACAATAACTTGTTCACTTCCTGCACAATCACATCAGCGCCAGCCAAGTCCATATTCCCCACTCGTTGCCAGCGAATAACTCCCTGCCGATCGATGACATAGACGTTCGGAATGAATTTGCCGCCGCCGTAGAGCTTGTCCGTCTCCTTCTTGGGATCGAGCAGGTAGGGATAGGTGATCTTCACAGGAAACGTCGTCAAAAACTCCGTCACATCCTCCTTGGAATTGCCCGAGGAGTTGACGCCCACCACCGCGACGTTTTTCCCCAGCATCGCTTCATGGACCTTTTGCAGGTTGCTCCCCTGTATCAGGCACGGTTCGCAAATGTGGAACAGCCCCAGTACCACGACTTTCCCTTTGAAACTCTGGAGCGACACGGGCGCGCCGGTGATGGAGTTCAACGCAAAGTTCGGAGCCGGTTCGCCGACCTTGAAGAAACCAGCCGCAAACACCGGCAGCGCAAGTGCGAGTGAAGATAGTACGATCAGCAATAGACGTTTCATGGCAGCCTCCGTAAGCAAGCAAAGAGCTGAGGGCTTATGGCATATAGCAAGGACAACGCGGCGACAGAAACTCTGAGAGCTATTAGCTATACGCTATAAGCCATATGCTCCCTTCGTCAGCATCCTAACACGCGGAAATTTTGATGAGCAACTAGCCTTGATGGTGAGATTCGAACAGACCCAACTGAAGTTCTTCGGCTTTTGTAAATGGAATGGGGTACTGCTCTGTAAAGCAGGCGCTACAATATCGAGTCGGCGAGGCCGGAGAGGCTTTCAGCATGCCTTCGAGGCTGAGATAGGCCAGACTGTCCGCTGTGATGTATTTCTTGATCTCCTGGATCCTGTGGCTGGATGCAATCAACTCCTTCTTGGTCGGCGTATCGATGCCGTAGAAGCAGGGCGAGATGATGGGCGGCGAGCTGATCCGCATGTGCACTTCTTTTGCCCCTGCATGGCGGATCATCTTCACGATCTTCCGGCTGGTCGTGCCGCGCACCATGGAATCATCCACCACCACCACCCGCTTGCCCTTGAGAACGTCCGGCACCGCGTTGAGCTTCACCTTCACGCCGAAGTGGCGGATCTGCTGTTCCGGCTCGATGAACGTCCGGCCGACATAGTGATTGCGGATCAAGCCGGTCTCGAACGGAATCCCCGCTCCTTCGGCAAATCCCAGCGCGGCGGGCACGCCGGAGTCCGGCACAGCGATCACGAGATCCGCCGGCACCTTGGATTCCTTGGCCAATTGCCTCCCGTACGCTTTCCGCGTCGCGTAGACCGTGTTGTCACCGAAAATCTTGCTGTCGGGCCGCGCGAAGTAGACGTACTCGAACACGCACATGGCCTCGCGCGTCTGGGAAAACGGTTTGAGCGAGGTCAGCCCGCGTTGGTCGAGCACCACCAACTCGCCGGGCTCGATGTCCCGCACATATTCCCCGCCGATCAGATCGAACGCGCAGGTTTCCGACGCCACGACCCAGCTGCCCTTGACCTGGCCAAGGCAGAGCGGCCGCAGCCCGTACGAGTCCCGCGCGGCGATGACGCCCTGATCCGTGAGGATCACGAGCGAGAAGGCGCCGCGCACCTGGCTCAAGGCATCCACGATGCGCGCCAGCAACGTGTCGGCGCGCGAATGGGCGATCAAATGGATAATGACTTCGCTGTCCGTGGTGGATTGGAAGATCGAGCCGTAGGCTTCCAGCTCGTTCCGGAGCATCTGCGCGTTGATGAGATTGCCGTTGTGCGCCAGCGCCAGGTTGCCGAACGCGAAATTGACCGTCAGCGG